>JAKPNF010000023.1 GCA_029548565.1 Verrucomicrobiota bacterium | reverse complement strand
CAGCCTCACCAAAAATAACCCAACGATACGCAGCTGGGTTCTTGTCGGTTTGCATACACGCGCCGTGCGCTGCGAGCCTCTTTACCTAATTCCCAAACACACAGTCTATACTTGCTTGCGCCTTCTGCCCAGTGGCACCATAGGTGGCGAACACGCCGATTGCTTCCGGACTAATGGCTTCAGTGTTGTGCACATTGAGCATCGAGCCGCTTTGCATTTTAAACGCCACCGAATTCGGGCTTCCGAAAAAAGAAAACATAACCCCGTACCGAGAAGAACGCAGTGTACCGCTTTATGAGAGGGGGAAGCTCAAATCGACGCCATTGTTCGCATTTAACCACACGCCCTGTATGATGCTTGCAGTGCCGCCGACTTCCTTCGTATAAATATCCGCCAACCCCAAGTACGGGTCTTTCACGATCGAGACCGCAATCGTCGTATTGCCCGTGTGCACGACCCGCCCACCGCCGTATTGCTGCCATCCGCCAAATTCTGAGGGCATAAGGCCACGACTGCCAGTATCGCAAGAAGGGCCTTTATCGGGGTAATTTTTATCGTAGTATTAAATAACCACTATTAAGTTAAGTAAACAACAAAAACACCTTTGTTTTATCTGCTGCACAGAGGCGTGACAATGACGTTTTTTTAAGACACCCGAGCTACTTGAGGCCGGATGTGGCGGACATTTTTTCCAAAAAGCCTAGCAAAAATCGGGGCGGCCGGATTCGAACCGACGATCTCCTGCTCCCAAAGCAGGCGCGATACCAGGCTACGCTACGCCCCGTGATAAAAATAAAAACCGTAACTGTTTACTCTGCAAGCAAACCGCGCTTGTGTCAATCTCTGGAAGGCTTGACCCGTGCGGGCGGCGCGGACACAATTTTTTTAATGAAAACGCTGTTATTGTCCTTCTTGTACGCGGGCGTGATCCTATGCGCCGGCTGTTCCTCGCGCCAAGCCTGCACGCCGTGCAATCAGCGCGCCTTTGTCAATAGTTGGCAAATGGACGAAAAGACGGGCGACACCACGCCAGTCATTCAGTACAAGGACGGCAAAGGCAACCGTTGCCCGAGCGGGGAAAAGCAAACCGTTTGCCCTGCCGCTGCGCCCGCCCAAAAATGAAGCGGGTCTACATAAAGACCTACGGTTGCCAGATGAACGAGCGCGACTCGGAAGCCGTGGCCGCCATGCTGCTGCGTCGCGGCTTCGCGCTAGCGCCCGATGAATTTTCCGCCGACGCCGTGCTGCTGAATACCTGCAGCGTGCGTGAGCTGGCGGAGTCCAAAGCCGTCGGCAAGGCCGGACATCTCTGCCGGCTGCGCAAAAAAAGCCCGGATTTTCTAATCGGCATCATGGGTTGCATGGCGCAAAACCGAGGTGACGCGCTGCTCACGCAGGTGCGCGGTGGAGTTGATCTGGTCGTGGGCACCCAGCAGGCGCATCGCATCCCCGAGTTTTTGGAGGAACTGTTCGCGCGGCCAAACAGGGGTGCGCCGATTCTCGCGCTTGATGCCGCCGAAGGCTCGCAGGAAGAAATAAAAGACCACCTGCGCTGCCGCCCCAGCGCATTCATTTCCATCCAGCAGGGCTGCGACATGCGCTGCAGTTATTGCATCGTTCCCAAAACACGCGGGCGCGAGCGCTCGCGCTCGCTGGCGGGCATCGTGGCGGAAGCGACCAAGCTCGCCGAGGGCGGGACAAAGGAGATCACGCTGTTGGGGCAAATCGTCACGAGCTACGGGCGCAATTTGTATCCAAAAATTGGCGACAAATCGCCCTTCGTCCAGCTCGTCGAGGCCGTGCACGACATAGAGGGCATCGAGCGCGTGCGCTTTACCTCGCCGCACCCGCACGGCTTTGGGCCTGACCTCATAGACGCCTTCGCGCGATTGCCAAAACTCTGCCCTTTCGTCCATCTGCCCCTGCAAAGCGGCTCGAACCGCGTGCTCAAGGCCATGAAGCGCCCCTACACGCGCGAGCGTTATCTGGAAATCGTCAACGCCCTGCGCGCCGCCCGCCCCGACATCAGCTTTTGCACGGACATCATCGTCGGCTTCCCCGGCGAGACGCAGGAAGATTTCGAACAGACCGCCGAACTTTTCGACACCGTTAAGTTTGAAATGGCCTACATTTTCAAATACAGCCCGCGCGCCGGCACCCCCGCCGCCGAGCTGACGCAAGCCCTCATCCCCGACGAGGTCATGCAACAGCGCAACCAAATCCTCCTGGAAAAACTCGAGCGCTATTCACTAACCGCCAACGAAAAACTCGTCGGCACCACCCAGCGTATCCTCGTGGAAGCCCCCGCCCGCAAAGGCCAAAACATCTGGATGGGCTTCAACCCCCAACACCGAAAAGTCCTTTTCGAAACGCCCCCCAACACCCACCCCGAAGGCCAACTCCTAAATCTGAAAATCGAGCGCGCCAGCGCCGCGACCTTGTTCGGGGTGATGGAGTGAGAGGAGAGGGAAATTAAATGGCGGGAAACTTTTTTTTATAAAAAAAGTTTCCCGCACCCTTCAAAAAAAATTTATGACGGATGCTGCGCATCCTTTTGTGGGTAATGCCGGGGTGTATATGCATGCGAGGTATTTACTATAAGAAAGTCTAATAGAAAAATTTTCATTATGAAGGCACTCTCATATCGTCCGCAGATATGCAAAAATCCGTTGCTTGTCTTGGGAAAAAAGTTCTATTGTGGGGCTGTTGCCGCGATGGGTTTTGGTGCGGCGGCTTATAAACAATCTTAATAAAAAATTCTTATGCAAACGATCGATCAGTTCCTCAAGCAGGTGAAAGAGAAAAATCCCGGGCAGCCTGAATTTATTCAGGCGGTTCAGGAGGTCATGACAACCTTGTGGCCTTTTGTGAAAAAGAACCCCAAGTACGCCTCGCAGGGACTGCTGGAGCGCATCGTGGAGCCCGAGCGCGTGATCATGTTCCGCGTGCCGTGGATGGACGACAAGGGACAGGTGCAGGTCAACCGCGGCTACCGCATCGAGATGAACAGCGCCATCGGCCCGTACAAGGGGGGCTTGCGCTTCCACCCGAGCGTGAACCTCGGCATCCTGAAATTTTTGGCGTTCGAACAGGTCTTTAAAAATTCGCTCACAACGCTGCCCATGGGCGGCGGCAAGGGCGGGTCGGACTTCGACCCCAAGGGCCGTTCGGACAACGAGGTCATGCGTTTTTGCCAGTCCTTCATGGGCGAGCTGTTCCGCCACATCGGCGCCAACACGGACGTGCCGGCCGGCGACATCGGCGTGGGCGGGCGCGAGATCGGGTACATGTTCGGCCAGTACAAAAAGCTGCGCAACGAGTTCGTGGGTGTTTTGACCGGCAAGGGTCTGCAATACGGCGGCTCGCTCATTCGCCCCGAAGCCACCGGCTACGGCACGGTTTATTTTGCCGACGAGATGCTCAAGACCCGCAAGGAATCTTTCGAGGGCCGCACGGTGTTGATCTCCGGCTCGGGCAATGTCGCGCAGTACGCGGTGCAGAAAGTCAACGAGCTGGGCGGCAAGGTTGTGACGCTGTCCGACTCCAACGGCACCATCTACGATCCCGACGGCATCGACGCCAAAAAACTCGCTTACGTGATGGATCTGAAGAACGTCAAGCGCGGCCGCATCGAAGAGTACGCCAAGAAATTCAAGTCCTCAAAATACATGAAGGGCAAGCGCCCGTGGGCTATCCCGTGCGAGATCGCCCTGCCGTGCGCCACCCAGAACGAAATCGACGAAGCGGACGCCCGCATGCTCGTGAAAAACGGCTGCATCTGCGTGGCCGAAGGCGCCAACATGCCCTCGTCGATCGCCGCGATCAATGTGTACCTGAAGGCCAAGATTCTCTACGGCCCGGGCAAGGCCGCCAACGCCGGCGGCGTGGCCACCAGCGGCCTGGAGATGAGTCAAAACGCCTTGCACCTAAGCTGGACGCGCGAAGAAGTCGACGCGCGCCTAAAGAGCATCATGGTCTCGATCCACGAGGCCGCCCGCGCATACGGCAAAGAAGGCGGCTTCACCAACTACGTGGCCGGTGCCAACATCGCGGGCTTCGTAAAAGTGGCCGACGCCATGCAGGCTCAAGGCTTGGTGTAGTTTTAAATAAAATCCCGGCGCCAACGCGCCGGCGATTTCCAGAGACTGTCGCCATTGCGGAGCTATCCGCAATGGCGACAGTTTTTATATCTCTGGACTATCCTTGGCATCCATGAGTAAAGGGCGCAGTAATATCGAAAAATCACCCTGCAATGCAAATATTTGCCAATCGCGGAATTGTTCGCCAAAGCACGGATAAAACTTCATCCTATCGCGCCGCAAACTACCTATCTTCTGCGAATATTCGTGTAATTTCTCCCGCTGTTTTCGCATCTTGAAAGTCAGATTCCACACCCTTCAAAAAAAATCTCTTTTTTTTTGGCAAAATAAGGTTGAACATAGCTGCGTTGGGGTGTATCACATTGGGTAGGGAAAGCTGAGTTGCGTAAAGGAACTGAAAAAATTCCCGCGCGCAAAGGCGGTTTTCCGGTTGTAGGCGATGTTCTTTGCCAATCCGCCAAATGGAAAAGGTCGCGGACAAGACGACTCAGGCAGGCCTGTAAAAAAGGCATGACAGGGGTCAGGAAATCAGGCGTGCTCATCCCGGCGCAACGCAAGCGCGAGACACCCTGTGCGGTGTCATCGCGATCATGGCCGTCTTGAATCTGAGCTGCGCAACACTGCCGCCTCGGACACGCTGCGGCAAGCACTCAGACGCTCAAACGGCGGCGTCACACGCCCGCATGAGTCCACGCTGCATCTGGCAGCCGCCGCGCGCGCCCGACCGGGCGCAATGCGCGCCGCGCAGATGCCCTAACGGTTCGTTCGACATAAAAAAATGCCATTGGCCCGCTGCTCGCTCTGCAAAGACGCATCGCGGCGGACCGGCCGGCGCACCCGCGCCGGCCGGCGGGGGCACGGAGCAATCGTTTAGTTAGTGAAAACGCCTCACGAGAAATCGTGAGGCGTTCCTTTTTTCAGATTTTTGGATAAAACCGCGCAATCCGCTTGCTCGTTAAATCTTCATCCGCCTTTTTCAGAACCTTTTTACCGGCACCCCTTGCGTTGGTGTGAAGGCAAGCGCCTTGGCCTCACGGCATGATGCTCAAACGATAATAGCCCTGGCGCAGGCCTTCGCCGAGCAGGTAGCGGCGCACGAGGATGCGCAAGGCGGCGTCGACTTGCTCGTAGCCGGAACTTTTTGTGGGCAGGGGTTCGCCGAGCAGCTCGCCAGAGGGGCCGACCATCACTAAAAAATCGACGGGCGCCCACAGCGGCTCGCTTAATATCGGGAAACTGTCGTCCAAAATTGTGATTTCCCTGACAGGCTCGAAGTCGCGGCTCAGGCGCATAAGGGCGCTGCGGTTGGAAAGGGCTTTGGCCTGCTGCGTTTTTCCGAACTGCGCGGCGTAGGCCTGCGTCCATTGCGCCAGGAGGCGCTCGGGCGAGGGCACGGGCGCGACAGGGCGGTCTATCTCGGCCAGCAGGTTTTTTTCATCGAGCACCAGCGGCAATTCGTAAGCCGCAAAAGGCACGATGCCGCGCGTTTGGGCGAAGTCGGCCAGCGAGCCCGCCCTGCCCGCGTTGCGCCGCGTGGGCAAAAAGAGCGGCTCGGTGTCAAAGAGGGCGGCCTGCTCGCTCAACAGCCCGCCCATGCCTTCCTGGTCGGGCGTTTCCAGAAAAACGCCCGGGCGCTCGAAGCTCACGGGCGTGGGCTGCGGGGCGTTCACGCTGAGCAGAAAAAGTCCGCCGCCAAAAAGCGCGGCACCCAAAAACAGCGCCAGCGCGAAGGCCGGCACCCTGCGCGGGGCGCGGGCGTGCGGGGCGGGCGCGCTCTGGGCGGAATCGGGCATGATCAGTTGGGCAAGGGCAGCGACAGCGGCGTGACGCGCGCGCCCTCGGCCGAATATTCAAGCGCCCCGATCGGCTGCTCGACGGCCACCTGCACGCTGGCAAAGCCCGCGCTTTTGGCCAGGGCGCACACGTCGACAAAGGTCTGCATGGAGACGTTGCGGCCTATCTTGAGCAGCAGCACGGCGTTCGCCCGCGCCGTGTCGCGCTTGAGCGTGCGTTCCAGTGTATTGAAAGAATGGATACTTCCCTCGAACAAAAACACGTTGTCCTGCTGCACCGTCAGCACGCTGGCCACGGCGGCGCTGTCCACGCCCGAGAGCGCCTCCTTGTTCAGCGGCAGCGCCAGCTCGGCGGGCAGTTCGGGGCTATCGGCCACGCTGACCAAAAGCCCGGGCGCGTACACGTAGCGCGAGCCCAAAAACAGCAGCATCAGCGTGGCCAGCAGCACGTTTAGCCCCGCGATCCAATCGAAGGAGCGGTCAGACACCGTGATGTTGGCGCGCAGGTTGAGCGGGCGGGTGAAAGAAGCCATGGCGTTTTAGGAAATCTCGGGTGATTGCGCGGCGGTGTTGTCAGCGTCCTTGTCGCTGTCTTGCGGCTCGTCGGGTTCCCCGTAGAGCAAGAATTGCATGATGTCGTTGCCGACCCATTCCATATCGTTGACCAGCGCGCGCACGCGCCCGTACAAAAAGTGACAGGCCATGTTGGCCAAGATTGCGATGATCAGCCCGGCGGCCGTGGTCAGCAGCGCCTGCGCGAAGTAGGTGGAAAGCCCCACCGCGTCAGCGTAAGGCCCTTGTTTTTGCATCGCGAAAAAGCCTTCGAGCAGCGCGACCACCGTGCCCAGCAAACCG
>JAKPNF010000013.1 GCA_029548565.1 Verrucomicrobiota bacterium | reverse complement strand
CCCCTTTTTTTCAAAAACTTTTGAAATGTTTGGCTGACGCAAAACGAACGCCACATTGCAAAATACCTCTCTCGAACGCACGCAGGATGCGCAGCATCCGTCATAAAATTTTTTTGAAAGGGGTGCGGGGAAGACTTTTTTTATTCAAAAAAAGTTTTCCCCGCATTCATCTACTCACACTCTCCTACCCTACTCTTTCACATAATTGGGCGAGGGCGAGGCGCCCGGCGCGGCGGGCGCAAGGCAGTAGTTTTAGGAAGATTTGGGCTACTAAAAAGGCGTCGCCGGCGGCGGTGTGGCGGCCGTGGGGGGGGATGTCGAAACGCTCGCACAGGGCGTCGAGGGAGTAATCGCAGGGGGCGGCGCCGGGCGGCAGGGTGCCGTCTTTTTCAAGGAGCATGGCCAGTTCCATGGTGTCGATGGCGCGGTTGAGCAGGTGCTGGCCAAAGAATTTTTCGCCCGCGTGTGAGAGCATGGCGATGTCGTGGTAGACGTGGTGGCCGACCAGCACGCCGTCCAGCGCGTAGGCGAAAAATTGCGCCAGAGCACGGTCGACCGGCTCGCCCGCGGTGGCGGCGGTTTCGCGGGTGATGCCGTGCAAGGTGACGTTGGCGTCGTTAAAGGGGCGGCGGATGAGCGCCTCGAAATAATCCGGCAGCACCATCTCGCCGTCGCACACGGCCACGGCGGCGATCTCGACCAAAAAGTCGTGCTCGGGATCGGTGCCGGTGCTCTCAGTGTCCAGGCACAGGAAGCGAACCTCGCCGACCGGCGTGGCGGCGTCCCATGTTTTCTCAAACGCGCGGGCGTACTGCTCAATCAAGGCGCGCATGGTCTAATCCCCGTCTTCTTCCGGCACGCCGAAGCGCGCGCGCATGTATTTAAAGAGCTCGTCGATGGTGCGGAAGACCGATTTAAAAAGCTCCTGGTCTATTTTGTTAAGCTCGGAGGGAATCAAAAAGCGCCCGTCGTCGCCGTGGCGCGTGGCGCAAATGGCGCGGTGGTACAGCGCCACGCGGAAGGCCTCGGCGGCTTCCAGCAGCAGGTCTTTTTTCTCGGGCAACTGCTCGGCGACGGCGCTGAGGCGCTCCATGCTCGGCACTATCCGCGCAAAACCCTGCGCGTAGGCCAGCACGCGCGCGCAGTCAGCCAGCGGCTGCAGGATGTTGCGCACAATGTCCAGACGCGTGTCGACCTCCCCGTCGGTGTCGACGATAGCGTTTTTAAAAATCGTCAGGGGCGGTAAATTTTCCAGCGCGGCACGGGCAAGGCGCTGCAAGAAAAAGTCCCCGCTTGTGAACGAATTTTTCCAGCGCTCGTGGAGCTGGTCGGGCAACTGCGTGCTGCCGGCCACGGCGCGCATGTCGAAATACGGCAGGCAGGATTCCAGTTGCTCGTCCTCGCAAAATTCATGCGTGCAACGTTCGAAGCGGCTCACCCATTGCGAGAGCGCGCGTACATTTTCCGAACGGTCGGCGCTCAAGGGGCCGCGGGCAAACCCGCACACTTCCAAAATATGCGCCACGCGCGCGCCCAGACGCAAAAACCAGCCGCGCGTGGACTCCTGCTGGTCGGGCGCAGGATCCTCGTACAAAATCCCGCTTTCCTGCGCGGCGCGCAAAAGCGCCTCCTTGCGCGCGCATTGGCCGAAAAACAGCCAGCACCATTTCACACTGGGGCGGTGGGCTTCCGGCAGCTCGGCCAGCAATTGCTTTTGCGCCAGTTCCAGCGCGCGTTGCACGACCAGCGTGTCCATCGTGGCGACAAAGTCGCATATCCATTTAAGCGGCAGGTGCGTCTCCAGATATTCGCGCACATGCTCGTCGGCGCGCGCGCGCAAAGCGGCAAGGCTCTCCTCGTCGGCCGCGCGGCGCAGCTCGCGCCCCAAAAACATCGGCAGGCGCCCGTGCAGCAATTGCAGCGCGCGCTCGGTGACCAACCCCAGGGCGGGCGAATCCGGCGTGCCGTCCTCGGTCAGGCACAGGTAGCGCACGTTGCGCTTGAGCATTTCCAAAATAAGCTCGCCCGCGTCCAGAGTGTCGCGCACGGTAAAAACCGGCGCGGTCATCAGCGTGTCGATCAGCGCGGACTCGTTGAGCCGCCCCTGCGCCAGCGCGTTGCAAAAATCGAACTGCGAAAAAATGCCCAGCGGCCTGCCCGAGGCGTCGGCGACGATGCCCGCGTCCTGCCCGGCGTTGACCATGAGCGCCGCCGCCTCGCGCACCGTCGTTGCCGGCGTGCAGGCGATCATGCGCTGGCGCGAACGGCGGGTGAGCGCTCCGGTGTCCGTCAACCACAAGGCCGGGCGTTCGGCGCTGGCCGCGCCCGTGCGCTCGAGGCTGGGAAGCGTCGGGAAACTGGACTGGCCGTCCTGCGGGTCTGGCAGGCGGTAGTTGGGGTTGATCGAAAAATAAGCCGCCAGATAACGCGACAGCGCCGCGTATTTTTGCATGGCCGCGCGCAGGGCGCTCCAGGGGAAGGCGTACAGCAGCACGTCCGTCATCGCGCGGGCGCTGTGCACAAAAAGCTTGTCGGAAAAAAACCAGGAGATGCCCAAAAGATCTCCCGGGCCGCGCATGTCAAAAAGTTCCTCGCCCTCGTCGCTTTTTTTGACGACCTCCACGGTGCCGCTGGCCACCACATAAACCCACGGCGTGCGCGGGGTGTCCTGTTCAAAAACGTACTCGTCCTTTTCGTGAAAACGCACGCGCCCCTGGGCGGCGAAGGCGAGAAGGTCTTCCTCGCTCATATATTCAAAGGGTGGGTAATCCTTTAAAAAGTCGGCAACACGCAGCGCGATGGAGTTGGTTTTCATTTGTCCGGAGACTGTGTTTACTCTAGCGCTTTGTCCCGCGCGCTTCAAGCCTTGGCCATGGGGGTGCCCATGCGCGCGTAAAGCTCCCTGCCCTGCGCGTTTTGTTCGAGCAAATCCGCGGCTAGCGTGACTTTCCCCGGCTCAAACAGCGTGATGAGCGCGGAACCCCCGAAGGCGAAATAGCCCTTTTCCTCCCCCTTCTTGACCGCGCCGGGGGCAAAGGTTTGAAAAATGCTGCCGACGTTCGTCGCGCCGATTTCCAAAAGCTGAATCGTGCCAAAACGTTCGGTCTTCAACTCCGTGCGCATGCGGCGGTTTTCCCACAAATAAGAAAGTTTTTTCGCAAGCGCGATGGGGTTGACCGAGTACAGCGAGCCTTCGATCAGAACAGGCGCGCCCGCTTCGCCATCGCAGGGAAAATGGAAGCGGTGATAATCGACAGGGCACAGCCGCGAGAACACAAGCGTTCCTCCCGCGTAACGCTCGGCGAGTTTTTCGTCGCCTAATAATTTCGCCAGGTCGAAGCGCTGGCCCTTCACAAAAAATTCCGCTTCCTTGCCAAGCACGGCCACCGCCTTGTGCCGCGCGTCCGCGCCAAAGACGAGGGCCGATTCATCCGAGTCCATCGGCCGCGCGTCGGATTTTAATTTGCGGTAAAAAAAGTCGTTAAAACTTTCGTACTGATCCGCGGACTTCTCAAAGTCGCCCATCTGAATATCGTAGCTGCGGATAAAAGGCGCGACGCGCGACGCGCTGGCCGGGGTGCTCATGCGCTTGCCGTACCAGCGCGAAAAAAACGGCCGCTTGAAAAACGCCCACACACTCGCGCGCCCTAGCGGCGTCTCGTACGCCCAGCGCAGCCATGGCTCGCCGTACACCAGCTCACGCTCCACTTGCTGCGTGTGGCGGTTAAAATACAAAATGGGCGCCCCCTGCATAAGCTTCCCATTGTAAACAAAGGCGCCCCCAAGTTTCAACGCAGGATGCGCAGCATCCGTCATAAATTTTTTTGAGGGGGTCGGGGGGAACTTTTTTTATAAAAAAAGTTCCCCCGGTTAACGTAAACACACTGCCTACCCCTTCTTCGGTTTTTTAAAATCGAAGAAAAGTTTTTCGTCCTTGAGGGAAACTTTCACGGATGTGCCGTCGGCAATATCGTCGGCGATCAGCGCGCGGGCCAGCGGCGTCTCAAGGTGCTTTTGCAAAAAGCGCTTGAGCGGGCGGGCGCCGTAGACGGGGTCGTAACCCTTGTCGGCTATCCAGCTTTGGGCGCTCTTGTCCAGACTCACCGTGATGTTGCGCGCGCTTAGCCGCTCGTTGAGGTCCTTCAGCAGCAGCCCCACGATGCGCTCGATCTCGTCGAGCGAAAGCGGCTTGAACAGGATCGTCTCGTCGATGCGGTTCAAAAATTCCGGACGGAAAGACGCGCGCAGCTCGGCGAAGACGCTTTCGCGCACGGCCTGCGGGATCTCGTCGCCGATCACGCCCTCCAGCAGGTGGCGGCTGCCGATGTTGGAGGTCATGATGATGACGGTGTTTTTAAAGTCCACGGTGCGACCCTGCGAGTCGGTCGCGCGGCCGTCGTCCAGGATTTGTAACAAAATATTGAATACATCGGGGTGCGCCTTTTCGACCTCGTCAAAAAGGATGACGCTGTAGGGCTGGCGGCGCACGGCCTCGGTGAGCTGGCCGCCCTGCTCGTAGCCGACGTAGCCCGGGGGCGCGCCGACCAGGCGCGAGACGGCGTGCTTTTCCATGTACTCGGACATGTCTATGCGGATGAGCGCGTTCTCGCTGTCAAAAAGCGTCTGCGCCAGGCTCTTGACCAGCTCGGTTTTGCCGACGCCGGTGGGCCCCAAAAACAGGAAGGAGCCTATCGGGCGGCGCGGGTCTTTGATGCCGCTGCGCGCGCGCAAAATCGCGTCGCTGACAAGGTCAACGGCCTCGTCCTGCCCGATCACGCGCTCGTGCAAAATCTCCGGCATGCGCAGCAGTTTTTGCTTTTCGCCCTCCAGCAAACGCGTGACGGGGATGCCCGTCCAGCGCGAGACGATGTCTGCGATCTCCTGCCCGGAGACCTCCTCTTTCACCAGCGAGTCCTCGTGCTTTTTCTCGGCCTTTTGCTCGGCTTGTTTGAGCTCGGCTTCCAGCTTGGGCAAGAGCCCGTGGCGGATTTCCGCCAGCTTGTTCAAATCATACGCGCGCTCGGCCTGCGCCATTTGCAGGCGCGTCTGTTCGATCTGCTCGCGCAGTTTTTGAGCGTGCGTGACCTGCGCCTTTTCTTTTTCCCAGCGGCCGCGAAACGCGTTGGCCTTTTCGCGCACGTCGGCCAACTCTTTGCGCAGCGCCTCCAAACGGCGCTTGGAGGCGTCGTCCTTCTCGTTTTTAAGCGCGGCCTCCTCGATCTCCAATTGCAGCGCGCGGCGCGTGAGCTCGTCCAGATCGGTCGGCAGCGAGTCCATTTCCGTGCGGATTTTCGCGCAGGCCTCGTCGATCAGGTCGATGGCCTTGTCCGGCAAAAAACGGTCGGTGATGTAGCGGTTGGAAAGCACCGCGGCCTCCACCAGCGCGTTGTCCTGAATGCGCACGCCGTGGTGCGTTTCAAAGCGTTCCTTAAGCCCGCGCAAGATCGAGATCGTGTCCTCGACGCTCGGCGGCTCCACCACCACGGGCTGGAAACGGCGCTCCAGCGCGGCGTCCTTTTCGATGTGCTTGCGGTACTCGTCCAGCGTGGTCGCGCCGATGCAGTGCAACTCGCCGCGGGCGAGCATGGGTTTGAGCAGATTGCCCGCGTCCATCGCCCCTTCGGTCTTGCCCGCGCCCACGATCGTGTGCAGTTCGTCGATGAACAAAATCACGCGCCCCTCGCTTTTTTTGACCTCCTGCAAGACGGCCTTCAAGCGCTCCTCAAATTCGCCGCGGTACTTCGCTCCCGCGATCAACGCGCCCATATCGAGCGAAAAACAAGTGCGCTCTTTTAACCCTTCGGGCACGTCGCCGCGCACGATGCGCTGCGCCAGTCCCTCGACGATCGCGGTCTTGCCCACGCCCGGCTCGCCGATCAAAACGGGGTTGTTCTTCGTCTTGCGCGAAAGGATGCGGATGACGCGGCGGATCTCCGCGTCGCGCCCGATCACAGGGTCGAGCTTGCCCTTTTTCACCTGCTCGACCAGATCGATGCCGTACTTGGCCAGCGCCTCGTAAGTGGCTTCCGGATTCTCGTTGGTCACGCGCTGGTTGCCGCGCACTTTTTGCAGCGCCTGCAGCACGCGGTTGGGCGTGATGTCAAAGCTCTTGAAAAATTTCGCCAACTCCGGATGCCCGGGCGCTTCCACAAGCCCCAGGAACAAAATCTCGGTGCTCACGTAGTCGTCCTTGAGGCGCGCGGCGGCCGCCTCGGCCTTGGTGATGGCGTCCTGAAACGCCTGCGTGATATAAAGCTGCCCGGCGGAAGACCCCGTGACAGAGGGCAGGCGGTCAATCTCACGCTCCAACGCCAGCGACACCGCGGGCGCGTCCGCCCCCATCGCATTAAGCAGGCTCGGCACAATGCCGTCTGCTTGCTCCAGCAACGCACTTAGCAGATGAAACACGTCCACCTGCTGGTTGTGCCGCCTGCGGGCAATCGCCTGAGATTCGGTAATCGCCTCGCGGGCTTTTTCGGTAAATTTGTTTAAGTCGATACTCATAAAATTTGGCTTTCTGTCTTTTATAAACAGCAAGTTGCGTGCCTGTTTCTCATGGCTTCCATAAGCCATTGTTTTTAACATAGAACTGAATTTTTAGATTTCAATCGCCTGAGCAAAAAATACACGAATAGAGACTTTTTGACACAAATATAAGCGGTGGTGTTTATTTTTTAAAAGGGACAATATGGCGCTTATTCGTAATGTCATACACTTCTCGCAATATAGTTATCCATCCAATTTAAGGTTTTTGGCACGATAATGTTGCGTAGTTGTTTCAAAAATCCTTGACTTCGTGCAAGTCATATAAAAGACTGCTCTCAGTAGCAGACACTCCCCAACCTTCAACCCCTCTGAAATAATGCTATGAAAAAGACACCCCTTATTGCCCTGTGCGCCGCGCTGTCGGTCTTCGTGTCGCCGTTGTTTGCGACAAGTTACAATTATACCTCCACCGGCACCTGGGAGTCTATCGTGAGCGCGTCCTCCCAGATTTTGGCCGCCGACAACATTTACCTTAACGGCGGGACCGCTATGAGCATATCGAGCGATGTGGGTGAATACCTCTCGCGTATCACGATAGGCAACAATTCCGGCGCGGCCAGCCTCACCCTGACCAACGGCGCCACGATAACGGTCAAGAATCGCGTCTATGTCGGCGACCGCTCGCGCAACTCGGCCAGCGTGCTGACGATTTATACGGGGTCTTCGCTCATCATGAGCACCGCCGGCACCAACTTGTGGGTAGGCAACGCCCAAAACGGCACGAACGCCAACGGCACTTTGTACCTGCGCGGGGGCACGCTCAACATCGGGCAAAACGGCCTGCTTGTGGCCGCGACCACCACGACCGACGGCGCCGTCACTTCCACGGGTTCCATTTACATGACGGGCGGCACTTTCGTGGGCGGAAGCAGCTCAACAAACATCACGGTGGCCGGCAGCGGCGCCAATAATCCTTCATCCAGTGGCACCGCCATTTTCAGTCTGACGGGCGGCTACCTTTCGCTCTCGGCCAACAACGTGCTGGTCGGCGCCAACGGCGCGGCAAAGGCCGACGCCCGGCTGACTGTCAGCTCGCTGATGGACAAGGCTCGCTTCGAGGTGGCCAGCGCGTTCATGCTGCGCGGCACCAGCTCCTTGACGATCGACTTCATGGCCGGAACCGATTGGAAAAACAAGAACGCCATTTTGGAAATCGGCGGAACAGGAGGCACCCTCACCTTACAGAACACGGCCGCGATCACGCTGAACTTCGACGGCTTCGATGTGTGGAGCGGCGCGGCCACCGACGAGACGATCACCATCACAGTCATCAGCTACAGTACCCTAAACAAGGCGGCCGGCGCCACCACCGAAGTGGTTGGCCTGGATGACACTTTGTTCGAATACAGCAACCTGACCTGGGGCGCAACGGGGCTGACGATAGACATCACCTTCAAGGGTATCCCCGAACCGTCCGTATCGGCAGGCCTGCTGGGGCTGCTGGCAGTGGCGTTTGTGGCACGCCGCAGGCGCTAGCTGATTTCAGATTCCCTTCCAAACAAAAAACACGCCCGACTCTCGGGCGTGTTTTTTTGTGTGCGGGAGAATGAAACAAGCGCGCGAGAGAGATACCCGCGCAAAGTTTCTATTTCTTCGCCTTGGCCCGCGCCAATGCCGTGTCGGGGAATTTTTTACACAGGGGGCAGAGGGTTTCGGGCGTTTTGCACAGGTGGGCTTTGCAGTATTCGCGGCCAAAGTAAACCAGTTGCAAATGCAGCGCGTGCCAGCGATCGATGGGGAACAATTGCTTCAAATCCTTCTCAACCGCCGTCGGCGTCTTGCCTTCGGAAAGCCCCCAGCGGTGCGCCAGGCGGAAGATGTGGGTATCCACCGGGAAGGCGGGTTTGCCAAAGCCCTGCACCATCACGACCGAGGCCGTCTTGTGGCCCACGCCGGGCAATTCCTCCAGCTCTTCGAAAGTCTCCGGCACCTTGCCGCCATATTTTTTAACAAGGATTTTCGAAAGCCCCACCAACGCCTTTGGCCTTCATGGGCGAGAGCCCGCAGGGGCGCACAATCTTATCGATTTGCGCGACTGTTTTTTTGGCCATCGCCTCGGGGGTGTCAGCCAATTTAAAGAGCGCGGGCGTCACCTGATTGACGCGCTTGTCCGTACACTGGGCGGAAAGCACCACCGCGCACAGCAGCGTAAACGGATTTTCGTGGCGCAACGGAATCGGCGGCAGCCCGTAACGTTTCTCAAGCTCAGCGGAAACAATCCCCGCCCGCCGCCGCCGTTCTTTTATCGGTAAAAGCATTTTTTAAATTTTAAAAAAAATCTCCACCCATCTGCCCCGCATCCACAAAATCCAAAAACCTTCCTCAAATATCCTTACAATCGTTCTCATCCTTAACGGCGTAACCACTTTCCTGGCGCTGGTGGTTGACGGCGTTTTTCTTGACGTAGGCCTGGTAGACATCCTCGGCGCTCATGCCGAGCACTTGGGCGGCGGAGACGAGGAAATGGAACAAGTCCACGACTTCCACGCGGGCGTTTTGAACGTCAAAGTTCTGGTATTTGGCCCACCATTTCCAGGGGACGGAGTCGGTTAGCTCGGCGAGCTCTTGCTGCATGGCGCGCACGTAGTTGAGCGTCCATTGGATCTGCTGATCCTGGCTCATCCCCTCGGTGTTCACGCCGATGCGCGCGTTAAGCGCCTTTTGCATTTCAAAGATTTCGGAAAGTTTGTCCATCAATCGATTAGGCCATAAAGCGCCGCGCGCAGGCAAGATTTTTCACCGGTGCGCCAGTCCGTGCAAATTGAATTGCCTAATGGGGATAAATTGTGCAAAAATGGTAAGCTTAATTCGGCCTTTGGGCGCCTCCAACATCATAGACAACAGGCGCGCGCGGGGTTTTAGAGCCGCTTAATTCTGAGAGCTCCCCCACTGCGCAAGGCGATGTCGCTGCACGTTTTACATCAACACCATTGAAGCCATAACCGCAGCTGATCCGCCACCCAAAGCCACACAAACACACAAACCAAATGAGCGAAAACACAAACCAAAAGCCCAATATGCGCGGGCGCTGGCGTCGTCCGGCGGCACGCAGCACCGGGCAACCCGCGCCGGCGACACCCTCGACCTTCGGCGTTGTTGAAAACATCCACGAAGCGAAGGAAACCTTGAGCGGCTCGCATGCCAGCGGTTACGAAGGCGGCACACAGAAGCGCCCCGACGACCTCGAGACCCAGCAACAGCCCGAGGCGTCCGCGCCCTGCGGCTGCCAGGAAAACGACCAAGCGCCCTGCGCCTGCGAAGAAAACGAAGAAAACTGCGGCTGCCAAAGCACCGAAGAACAGCCCGCCGAAGATTGCGGTTGCGCCCAAAAGTTCCCCGAGAATTGCGAGTGCACCTCAGAAAAAGTCGTCTCCGAAGACGGCGAAATCTCCATCGAGCAAGTCAGCTGCGTGTGCGAGGCTCCTGAAGCGGACGAAACACCCGCCCAAGCCGCCGACGAGCAAAGCGCCGCCTCCGACGACGAGGCCGAGCTTTTGAAAACCGACTGGCGCCAGGAACGCAAGCGTTACGTGGGCCTGCGCCCCGACCCAGCCGACCACAAGCCCGAGCGCGTGCGCTCGCGCCCGTACGACGAGACCGCCCACCGCGCCGAACGCCCCGAGGGCGAACGCGAGCAGCGCCCGCGCCATGAGCGCGCCCGCGGCAACCGTCTGCACACTGAGACGGCCGACAAGCCGCGACCGACCGAGTACGCGCCCTCGCGCGAACGCGACAGGCGCCAAGGCGACCGTTACCAGGATCAGCGCGCTGCAAAACAGGCGCCGAAAAAAGTCGGCCTTATCGGCAAGATCAAAAACTTCCTCGGCCTGGGCAAGAAAAGCGAGTCCGCCGAAAAGAAATCCGATTCCGGCAAGCGCCACGACAACCGCGGCAACTACCGCCAAGGCGGCCGCGGCAACTACAACCGGGGCGGCAACCGCCGCCGCCGCGGCAACCGAGGCGGCTACAACCGCAACCGCCAAAGCAACGGCCCGCGCCAATAAGCGCAGCCCGTTTTCAAAAAAAGTCTCCGAAAATTTCGGAGACTTTTTTTGTGCGGGTGCGGTGATGAATAAAACGCCTGAAGCGTGACGAGCTATTTATAAGCACGCACGGCGACGTAGCTTATTTATTTCTGCAAATCCGGCTGGCCTTTCAAGGCGCGGTTGATCGCGCTTACTACCGCGCGCAGGCCAGCCGTTTCTATGTTGGTGTTCACGCCAGCGCCCCAGAAGGTCGCGCCGTCTTTTTCGCGGATGATTTGGACGTAGGCAGCCGATTCGGCGGCCGAGCCTTTGGCGATGGCGTGCGAGCGGTAGTCCAGGATGCGGAAATGTTTCCACTGCTCGTTTTCCAGCGCGTGCACGAAGGCGTTGATGGGGCCGTTGCCGCAGCCTTGGATTTCGTGCTCTTTGTCGTTCAGGCGCACGACGGCTTTCATGTGGTAGTTGTCGTCGCCCTCGCAGCCTCCGGGGGTGACGGTGTATTTCACGATTTCCAGCGGGGTTTTTGCCTGCAAAAACTCCTGTTTGAAGACGTCGTGAATCTCGGCGGGCGAGAGTTCGCGGCCTTGTTTGTCGGCCACTTGGGTCGCGACGGCGCCGACCTCCGGCCACATGGCCTTGGGCAAGTCCAAGCCGTACTCGCGCGACAACACGTAGGCGATGCCGCCCTTGCCGCTTTGGCTGTTGATGCGGATGATGGCCTCGTAACTCGCTCCGATGTCGTGCGGGTCGATGGTCAAATAGGGAACCTGCCAGGGCACTGCGGGGTCTTTGCCGCGCAAGTCCATGCCCTTTTTGATGGCGTCTTGGTGCGAACCGCTGAAGGCCGTGAACACCAAGTCGCCCGCGTACGGGTGGCGCGCGCCCACTTCCATGTGCGTGATGCGCTCGTACAGCTCGCGGATTTTCGGCAAGTTGGAAAAGTCCAATCCGGTGGGAATGCCGTGGGCGTACAAGTTCAAGGCCAGGTTGACCAAGTCCAAGTTGCCCGTGCGCTCGCCGTTGCCGAACAAGGTACCCTCGGCGCGCTGGGCGCCGGCCATCAGGCACAACTCGGCCGCCGCCACGCCGGTGCCGCGGTCGTTGTGCGTGTGGATGGAAATGATGGCCTTTTTCGGCTCCTTCAAATGGCGGATGAACCACTCGATCTGGTCGGCGTGGACATTAGGCGTGTTCCACTGCACGGTCTCCGGCAAGTTCAGGATGATGGGGTCTTCTTCGGTCGACTGCCACTGATTCATAACCGCCTCGCACACCTCGACCGCGTACTGCGGCTCGGTGTCCGAGAAAGACTCCGGCGAATACTCAAAACGCACGCGCGTGCCCTTTAAGGCGGCGGCGTGTTTTTTGACCATGCGCGTGCCGTCGATCGCGATCTGCTTGATCTGCTCGGCGGACATGTTAAACGTCACGCGGCGCTGCAAGGGCGAGGTGGAATTGTACAAGTGGATGATGACATTCTTGGCGCCCTGCAAGCTCTCGACCGTGCGCTGAATTAAGTGTTCGCGCGCCTGCGTCAAAACCTGAATGGTCACATCGTCGGGGATGTGTCCGCCCTCGATCAGCATGCGCACGAAGTCAAACTCGGTCTGCGAAGCACTCGGGAAGCCGACCTCGATCTCCTTGAAGCCGATCTTGACCAGCGCCTGAAACATCTCCAATTTTTCGGCGACGTTCATCGGCACGGCCAAGGCCTGATTGCCGTCGCGCAAGTCGACCGAGCACCACACGGGCGCTTGGGTGATGACCGTGTCGGGCCACGTACGCTCGGGCAAATGTGGGCGCGCAAAGGGCTTGTATTTGTTGGGAAACGGATGATTCATGAATTTTTGAAAAGATTAAATTTTTTTAAGGAAAGTGGAAAACAGGACACGCCAATGCGCCCTTTGTGTTTTCCGTTAAACGCCGATCGCGGAAAAATCGGCCCATGCGCAATCAATCAACTCCCCTAGGGGAGCAGCTTTAGCAGCTTGCCCAGCAAGCAAATGTGCGCGAAACCATTCATGTGCGTTTTTTATTATATGCGCCCGAAGCAGGCCTTTGTCAAGCACCGCGCATTTATTTACGCGCTTGAACGCCCGTGGGCAAATTCAATAGCCTAGTTTTTAAATGTTCGAGCAACCCTCCAAAGACCTCACCCCCGAGGAACGAAAAAAAATCGTCCGCGCGCAGACGATTTTGTACGTGGTGATGTTCTCCTTCATCCTCGCACCCTTCGTGTTCTGGTTTTTCTTTAAACGGCAATAGCCCATCTCTCGCACACAGGGTGCGCAGCACCCGTCATAAATTTTTTTGAAGGGGTCCGGGGAGACTTTTTTTATAAAAAAAGTTTCCCCGGTTAACTCATTAAAACAAAGGATTTTGAAGGTTGCATTCGTCTTGGAAAATTGTTGAAATTACACTTTTCCATCATCCTTAAGAAACACAACTGCCATGTCTTCCCATTTTATTGTCAGCCCGCTTTTGGCTCAGAGCGAAACGATCGCGATTGAAACCACGGCACCCGCCGTTCCCGCGCCCGAGGGCGATCAGCCGCCTCCGGCCGGTGGTGGCATGAACAGCATGATGTTCATTGTGTTGCTCTTGGTGGGC
>JAKPNF010000011.1 GCA_029548565.1 Verrucomicrobiota bacterium | reverse complement strand
TCTCGCTCACCTTCTCAAACGCCCCGTAAACGATGCGCTGGGCGGTGTTCTTGCGGCCCTTGCTCATGATCATGTTGACCAGGTGGCTCACAAGGACGTTGTTGTAACGCGGGTCGGGCGTGTGTTCCCGTTTGGTGGCTTGGCGGCGGCGCGACATGGATAAAAATTCCTTAGTAAAAGATTAAAAGTTAGTCCTTTTTGGCCTTAGGGCGTTTAACGCCGTATTTGGAACGCGAACGGCGGCGCTTCTCAACGCCCATCGCGTCCAGGGGCCCGCGCACGATGTGGTAACGCACACCGGGCAAGTCCTTCACGCGCCCGCCACGCACCAGAACCACACTGTGCTCCTGCAAAGAGTGCCCCTCGTCGGGAATATAGGCGATGACTTCAAAGCCGTTTGTCAGGCGCACCTTGGCGACCTTGCGGATAGCGGAGTTGGGCTTTTTTGGGGTGCGGGTCATGACCTGCACGCACACGCCACGGCGGAACGGATTCCCGGCCAAGGCAGGGGCTTTAGACTTGATTTTGACGACGCTGCGCGGTTTGCGCACGAGTTGATTAATAGTGGGCATGTGCCTAGAATTTTAGTGAAAAGATTAAAAATTGAATTTTTTACAGGGTAAACGCAAGCACAAAATTTTTTGAGAAGGGGGTGGCGGAGAAAATAAATCAATGCGGGGAAAACTTTTCTGAAGAAAAGCCTTCCCCGCACCCCTTTCAAAAGACTTTTAACGCGGGTGCTGCGCACCCGACGGATCATTATCCTCATTGGTTATCCGGCTTCGCTTGTATTTCTTCTTCACACTTCTTTGAAACATGATGTAAACTATAAGCATAATTATGAGTGACTCCGCCATTCGTCTGGGCGTCAATATCGACCATGCGGCCACGTTGCGGCAGGCGCGTTACCGCGAGGCCGCGGCCGAGGTCGCGCGCTTTGTCGAGCCTGATCCGGTGGCCATCGCCGCGGCGTCCCTCAAGGCGGGGGCAGACGGCCTCACCGTGCACCTGCGCGAAGACCGCCGCCATATTCAGGACGACGACGTGTTGCGCCTAAAGGCGGCAGGGCTAGGCCCCATCAATCTGGAGATGGCGCTGTCCGACGAGATTTTTAAATTCGCACTCGATTTGAAACCGCAGTCGGTGTGCCTCGTGCCGGAGAACCGCAAGGAAGTGACCACCGAGGGCGGGCTGGACGCCCACGGGCAAAGGGAAAAGCTTCTGCCCATCTGTGCCGCGCTCAAGGACGCGGGCGTTATGGTCAGTCTTTTTATCGACCCCGAGCCGCACCAAGTGCAGGCCGCGATCGATCTAAAAGTGCCCTTCATCGAACTGCACACAGGCGCCTATTCCAACGCCTACGACACGCCCGCGCGCGCGCGGGCGTTTGAAAAACTCTGCCGCGCCGCCGAGCAGGCGCACGCGGGCGGTCTGAAGGTCAACGCGGGGCACGGCATCAATTATATTAACATCACGGAAATCCGCACACTGCCGCACCTCTATGAACTAAACATCGGCCACAGCATCCTGTCGCGCGCGCTGCTGACCGGCATCAAGGAGGCCATCGCCACAATGAAGCGCCTGATGAACGAAAAATAAACACGTCCGCCGCCCACCCCACAAGCGTATTCATTTTTTAAATACATGGACACTCCCTCCCCACTACCTCCCTTTGAACCCGGCATCCTTTTGGGAATCGGCTGCGACCTTGTGGAAATCGAGCGCATCCATAAATCCATCGAACGCAACGGGGAGCATTTTTTGAAAAAAGTTTTCACTGAAAACGAAATCGCCCTGTGCGAAAGCAGCGCCAATAAATTCCAGCGCTACGCCGCGCGCTGGGCGGCCAAGGAGGCGGCCTCCAAGGCGCTGGGCACGGGAATCGGCGAACACTTGGCGCTAACCGACATTTCCGTCGAGAACGACCCGCGCGGCGAGCCGGTTGCCGTGTTTTCCCCCGCCGCCCAAAAAACGATCGACGCGCGCGGGGGCACACGGATTTTGCTGTCCCTGTCCCACACTCAAACCCACGCGCTGGCCACAGCCGTATTGATAAAATGAATACGCCGCTTGTCTCCCACCCCTTTTTGACCGACGCCGAGGCCTCCGCATGGGAGGCTCGTCTGCTGGGAAACGACGAGCAAAAACAATACGCCGCCATGGCGCGCGCGGGCAAGGAAGTCGGCAGGCAACTGGCCGAAGACCTCAAACTGCTGCGCGCGCCGACGACGGCAGACCCCTTAAAAATCCTCCTGCTGCTGGGCAAAGGCCACAACGCGGGCGACGCGCTGCTCGCGCTCAAGGAACTGCACACGCAAAAAATCCCGCTTTTTGCCCGCTGCCTGTTCGCCTTTGGCGAGCGCTCCCTAAAACCGCTGACCCGCCGCGCTTTTGAGGAATGCCTAAACGCCGAAGTGCCGCTGGAGTACGCGGATTTTGACGGGCAAAGCGACCTTGTGCGCAACGAGGATTGGGATGTCTGCATCGACGGATTGTTCGGCCTATCTTTCCGCTCGCCACTGCCATCCGAGGCTGTCGCGCTGATCGAGGCCGTCAACACCCATCCGCGCATTTTTCTTCGCGCGGCGATTGATTACCCCAGCGGTTTAAACGACCAGACGCTGCTGGAAAAATCCGCGCCCATTTTTCGCGCGGATTTCACCTACCAGACAGGCATCCCCAAAGAGACCCTGCTGCATCCCAAGCGCGCCGCCGATGTCGGCCGCCTGCGCTACGCGGACATCGGTTTTTTCGACGCGGATACGCTCGCGGAAAAGCCGCTGCGCCTGATCGTAAAGGAACCGCTTTTAAAATCGTTGGCCGCGCTGCGCGAGGCGGACTGCGACAAGCGCGACTTTGGGCACTGTTTTATTTTGTCCGGCTCGCAGACAATGGCGGGCGCGCACCTCATGAATGTGCAGGCGGCCCTGCGCAGCGGCGCGGGACTTGTCAGCGCGTTGTGCCCGGGCGATTTTGTGCCCGCCTTTTGCGCGCAAGAACCCGGCGCGCTGTGGTCGACATACCCGGCCAACCCCCAAGGCGGCGCCTCGAGCGAGGGTTCGCAAATGCTTCTGGAAAAACTCATACGCGCCACCGCTTTTTTGGCGGGATCGGGCATGGGGCGTTCGGCAGACACCGCCGAACTGTTGCAAAAAATCGCACGCGAGGCGCCCTGCCCGCTGGTGTTCGACGCCGACGCGCTCACACCGGAATTGATCGACGCCATCGGCCAGCGCCCCGCCGACACACCGCCATGCATCCTCACGCCCCACCTGGGCGAATACGCGCGCATCAATCCCGGCAATGTCCATGGCGACGCCAATGCCCTGTGCAACTCTTTCGGCGCCGTGCTCGTTTTGAAAGCGGCGCGCACCCAAATTTTCGACGGGCAAAACACTTATGTGAACATCTGCGGCTCGCCCGCGCTGGCGCGCGGAGGCTCGGGCGATGTGCTGGCCGGTCTCATCGCGGGGCTGCTGGCGCAATGCCCGCAATCCTATTTGAAAGCGGCCGCCGCCGCGGTCGTGTGGCACGGGGTTGCCAGCGAATGCGCCGAACGCGCGAGCACCCAGCGCACGGCGACGATGACGGAGCTAGTCGGGCATCTGGGCACGGCGCTCAAAAGATAAAAAATCATAAAAAATACAAAAAATGATTGATTTCCCGTAGGCGTTTTCCTATCGTTTCTTGTAGTGATGATCCCCGACGACGACAACCGCTGCCTGCGCATTTTGAACGCCCTGCCGGGCGTGGGGCCGGTCACGCTCAACCGCCTGCTGGAATATTTTGGCAACGACCCGCGCGCTATTTTAAAAGCGTCCGCCGCAAGCCTGTCGCGCGTGCGCGGCGTGGGGGATAATTTGTGCGACGTGATCACGCATTGGCAGTCCCACGCCGACTTGGAAAAGGAAGATAAAAAACTCGCCGCGATGAACGCGCGCTGGATCAGCCGTAGCGACGAACAATTCCCCGCGCTCTTGCGCGAACTGCCGGACACTCCTATCGGCCTGTACGCGCGCGGAGACGGGGTGGTTTCCCCAAAAGCCGTCGCCATCGTCGGCACGCGACGCCCCACGCTGTACGGGCGCGAGGTGGCGACAAGGCTCGGCTACGAGCTGGCGCAATTGGACTTTTGGGTCGTCAGCGGCGGGGCGCGCGGCATTGATTCTTGCGCGCACGAGGGCGCGCTCAAAGCGGGTGGAAAAACCGCCGCGGTGCTCGGCTGCGGGCTGGACATTGTCTACCCGCCCGAGAATCTCGACCTCTTTAAAAAAATCGCCGACACCGGCGTCGTGCTCACCGAGTTCGCACCCGGGCGCAAGGCCGACAAACAAACCTTTCCGCAGCGCAACCGCCTGATCTCCGGCATGACGCTGGCCACCGTCGTCGTCGAGTCCGGCGCGCGCGGCGGCAGCATGCTCACGGCAAACTTCGCAGCCGACCAGGGCCGCCAGGTCTTCGCCGTGCCCGGACGCATCGACCAGGAATCCAGCCGCGGCTGCAACGCCCTCATCCGCGAAGGCGCCACGCT
>JAKPNF010000006.1 GCA_029548565.1 Verrucomicrobiota bacterium | reverse complement strand
TGCGTTTTCGTCGGGGCAGGTAGGGGACGAGTATATCATACACGCCCCCTACCTGCCCCTCCTCAAGCCTTGCCACGAACGCTTTTGACTCGCAGGAAGGCCGGTGGGAGCATACGCCCGAAAAAAGTCCAGAATACAGCGATGCTGCGCATCGGCGACACGTCCTGTTTGAAATTTTTAGAAGGAGCTGGCGGATTGTCTTGGGATTATTTTGGAAGTGTAAGATTTTGGTATACGCCGGCTCCGTAAAGGGGTGCAGGGGACTTAGTCCCCTGCAGGTGCTAATTGTTCCCGGCTTCGTGGCAAAACTATAAATCGAATGCCCTCCATCTCTCCTCGCATCCGCCAGCCCTCTCCGGTGCTGCTTTTTTAAAATACCCCAACTATCACGAAAGCAAAATAGTTCCCTTTGGGAAAACGACGCGGCCGCTCTTGGCATGGGGCACCAGCGCCAGCAGGAACGCGAAGATTCCCACGCGCCCGATGATCATGGTGAAAATGACAATCACCTTGCCCGCCGCGCCCAGTTGGGCGGTCAGCCCGCGCGAGAGCCCCGTTGTGGTGAAGGCGCTGGTGGCCTCGAACAGCAAGTCCAAAGGCGGCAGTTGCGGGTGCAGCACGATCAAGGCGGCGCTGGCGATGAAGATGTACATCGCCGACAGGAAAATCACCGCGAAGGCGCGCTGGGCGAGCGTGGCCTCGTAGCTGCGGTTGAACAGGGTGAGCTGGCTTTTTTGCGTGAGCATCTGCCAGGCGTTCAGGCAGGCGACCGCGAAGGTGGTAGTGCGCACGCCCCCGCCGGTACCGCCCGGGCTGCCGCCCACAAACATCAAAAAGAGCGTCAGCATCACCGCGGGAGTGCCCCATGCCGCCACGTTTTCTATGGAGAATCCGGCCGTGCGGCAGCTCACCGCGTCGAACGCGGCGGTGCTCCAGCCGCGCTGTGCATCCGTCGCGTAAAAAATAAGGGTTCCCACAACGATTAAACCGGCCGTCATCCACATGACCAGGCGCGTGTGCGGCGTCCACTGCAAGCGCTGCAGCTGCCTGCGCAAAATTTTTCGCGCGACCCAGTTGCGCCCGACATCCCACGCGTTTTTGAGCGCGGGAAACCCAAGCCCGCCCAGCACGATCAAAAACATGAGCGAGCCTTGCATCCCCAGATTGCGCACGATGTCGGTGCGGTGCCAGTCGTCGGCAAACAGCGTGAACCCGGCGTTGCAAAAGGCCGACACCGAATGAAACACACTGAACCACAGCCGGTCGTCCGCGTAGGCCGCCATGTCGAAAGAAAAATAAAACCACGCCGCCCCGAGCGCCTCGATCAAAAAGGTCGCCCCGCACACAAGCAGGAGCATCTGCCCGATAACCCCGATATTGTCCTCGTTGAGCAAATCGCGCAGCACCACGCGGTCGCCCAGCAACAAGCCGCCCGACAAAAACAAACTGATGAAATACGTGAACGTCATCACCCCCAGGCCGCCGAGCTGCATCAGCAGCAAAATGATCACCTGCCCCAGCGGCGTCCACGCGGCTGCGGTGTTGACGGTGGTCAGCCCTGTCACGCACGAGGCGCTGGCGGAGACAAACCAGCAGTCCATCCACCCGACCGGCTGCGCTTGGCAGTTGGGCATCATGAGCAGCAGCGTGCCGATGGTGCTCAAGCCGACAAAGCCGATGATCAGCGACCAGCTCGGCGAAATTTTCCGCAAAGACAACCAGCCGCTGGAGCGCGCGCTGCGCAAAAAATACAAAAAGCCGCCCACCGCCCCGAAGCCCGACACGCACGCCAGCATGAAACGCAACGGGTGCATGTTCGGGAAGCGCACCTGCAACGCCTCGGAAAATTGGTCGCCATACACGCGCACCAAGGCCAGCCCCAGCGCGAAAATTACCGCCAGACCCAACTCCGGCCAGCGCGTGCGAAAATACTGGCGCAAGTTGTCGGCCAACAGCGGCCGCACCAGTTCCTGCAGCACAAACAGCGCCAGCACCCCCTGCGATATCCCGAAGGCGACCTCGTGCCCGCGCCCGCTCAGGTTCCAGCCCAAGTCCGCCATCAGGCAGCCAAACCCCACCAGTGCGCTGGCAAACAGGCACAGGTCCAACGCAATCTGAAAGCGCTTCTGGGTCTTGTCGGAAAGGTTCATGTACCGAGGCAGGTGATTTTATTTATCAAAAAAAAGTCTACGCCTTTTCCCTCGGCCAAAGGAAGCCCATATTTTGTCTTCAGTCGCCGCGCAAGCTGGCCTATAATCCAGAAACCATGAGCAAGCTCGCAGGCAAAAAAATCATCCTGGGCGTGACCGGTTCCATCGCCGCCTACAAAGCGGCCGACATCGCCTCGCACCTGACCAAGCAAGGCGCGATTGTCACGCCCGTCTTGACGCAGGAAGCCTGCCGCTTCATCACCCCCGCCGCCATGAGCGCCGTGGCCCGACAACCCGCCCTGCACGACTTGTGGGCGCAAAACGGCCCCTCGCACATCGAACTGACCGAGCAGGCGGATTTGCTTTTAATAGCACCCGCCACCGCGCATATTCTGGCGTGCTTCGCGCAAGGACTCGCGCCGGATTTGCTGACCTGCTGTTATCTAGCCATGCAAAAAACCGTGATGCTGGCTCCCGCGATGAACACGCGCATGTACGGCCACCCAGCGACCCAGGCGAATCTGGAAATTCTCAAAAAACGCGGACACATTATAATAGAACCCAGCACCGGCATGCTTGCCTGCGGCACTGAAGGCAAAGGGCGCTTGGCCGACCTCGAAAATATTTTCGCGGCGGTTGAAAAATGCCTTGCCTGACTTAGGTTGTAGGCATGATGTTTTTTCCAATCGCCGAAGCCTCCGAAGCGCAGCAGGAGCTTGAGAAACTTTCGAAACTGCAGTGGGACGACTACCTGCCCGTCATCATCGTGCTGCTGATCGGCATCCCGCTGGTGCTTTTTTTGGCACGCACAGCGGGCCGGCTGGTTAAAAAACACCACTCGCCGCAGGCGGCCTTCATCACGCACAAGGCAGTGCTTTACACCGGCGTTTTCCTGCTGGTGGCCACTGTGCTTTCGCAGCTCAACATTAACTTGAGCGTCATTCTCGCGGGCGCAGGCATCGGCGCGCTGGCGGTGGGCTTCGCGGCGCAGACGTCGCTGTCCAACCTCATCTCGGGCGTCTTTTTGCTCATGGAAAAACCGTTCGCCATCGGCGACACGATCAACGCCAACGGCGTCGTCGGCACGGTGCTTTCCATCGACCTGCTGTCCGTCAAGCTCAACACGCCCGACAACCTGTTCGTGCGCATCCCCAACGCCAGCCTCATCCAAAACAACTGCACGACCATCACGCGCAACGCCATCCGCCGTCTGGACATCAACATCGGGATCGGCTACGGGGAAAACATCGCGCGTGTGATCGAGGTTGTCAACGACGTCATTTTGCACAACCCCCTCGCGCTGGAAGACCCCGCCGCGCTGGTCACCGCCACGGCGTTCGGCGACTCCGCCATCAACATCCTGATAGGCGCGTGGTGCAAATCAGGCGATTTTACGAACCTAAGAAATTCACTGATGCACGACATCAAGGAACGCTTTGAGCGCGAGCACATCGAGATCCCCTTCCCCTACCTGACACTCACCACCCCCGACGGAAAGCCAGCGATAAAGGGAGGGGGCTGACGCACTTCGAGGCGGCCTTTGGGCTACGAACCCTGGTTTTGACCACCCGAAAGAATATCCCGTTGGGCTATTCTTCCGTTCCCGCGGTGAAAAACCTTCATGGCGGATTTTCACTTGCGGGAAAGCTGCACGGAGCAAAGTGGCCAGTGTGCAGTATTTTTTTAGAAGGAGCTGGCGAGTAACCTTGGGGTTATTTTGGAAACACGAGATTTCGATTTATGCCAGCTCCGTAAAGGGGTGCAGGGGACTTAGTCCCCTGCAGGTGCGAACCGTTCCCGGGTTGATGGCAAAATAAAATAGCGAATGTCCGTCAGCTTTCCTCGCCACCGTCAGCCATCTCAGGTGCTATTTCTCAAGTCCACCTCATCCGCCACGATTACCCAATAGGATGCGCAGCATCCGTCATAGAAGTTTTTTGGGAAAGGGGGCGCGGGGGAAAACCCTTTTTTTCCTAAAAAAGGGTTTTCCCCCGCATCCTCATTTCTTTCTCAAAAATCTCACCCGTGCTTCTACCGTGGTTGTTGTTGGGTCAGGCAATGCAGGGCGCCGCCTTCTATGAGGATGTCTGTGCAATCGATGGGGATTACTTCGCGTTCGTGGAAGACGCTTTTTAAAATATTGTAGGCGCGTTCGTCGCTGGGCTGGGCGTAGGCGGGCATGAGTATAGCGTTGTTTATTAAAAGGTAATTGACGTAACTGGCGGGCAATTCGCGGCCGTCGGTGGGGGCGGTTACG
>JAKPNF010000159.1 GCA_029548565.1 Verrucomicrobiota bacterium | reverse complement strand
GATCGCCACGCGCGCAAAAGAGATCGGCTGCGAGCTGATTATTTTCGACGAGCCGCTCTCGCCCGCGCAGCAGCGCCATTGGGAAAGACTTTCGGGGCTGACCGTTATCGACCGGCACGAGGTCATTCTGGATATTTTTGCGCAGCGCGCGCACACGAAGGAAGCGGCATTGCAGGTGGAATTGGCGCGGCTGGAATACGAGCTGCCGCGGCTCAAGCGCGCCTGGACGCACTTCTCGCGCCAGCGCGGCGGCGGCGTCACCCAGCGCGGCGAGGGCGAGACGCAGTTGCAACTGGACAGGCGCATTTTGCGCAACCGCATCCACCGCGTGAAGCAGGAGCTCGAACAAGTCGTGCGCCACCGCGACATCCAGCGCGCCAAGCGCGCGCGCATCCCGCTGATGAGCGCGGCGATCGTCGGGTACACCAACGCGGGGAAATCCTCCCTGCTCAACCGCCTCACGCACGCGCAGGTGCTGGCGCAGGACAAACTCTTTGCCACGCTCGACCCGACCACGCGGCGCCTCGCCCTGCCGCCCGGGCAGACGCTGCTGCTAACCGACACCGTGGGCTTTGTGCGCAACTTGCCGCACCGGCTGATAGAGGCCTTCAAAGCCACCTTGGAGGAGGCGGTTGTATCCGATTTTTTGATACACATCGTCGACTGCTCCAGCCCCGAGGCGCCCGTGCACATCGCCACCACGCGCGAGGTCATGAAGGAACTGGGCGCCGGCGACAAACCCGCGCTGATGGTCTACAACAAGGTCGACCGCGTGCAAGACCCCATTTTGCTGGCGGGCCTGCGCGCCGACAATCCCCAGTGCGTGTTCGTCAGCGCGCGCACGGGCGAGGGCGTCCCCCAGCTTTTGGAGGCGCTCGAGCGCATGATGGAAAAAAGCGTGCGCACGGGCGATTTGCTCATCCCGCACAACCGCTACGACTTGATCCACCGCCTGCACGAAGACGGCCTGATTTTGCACGAGCAGCCGCGCGAGGACGGCGTGCACATCCGCGCCAATTTGCCCGAGCGCTGGCGCGAGCCGCTGAAGGAATTTTTGACAGACCCCGGCCTGCTCCAAGGCCAAACCTGCCTGGACGGAATTTGACAAGGCATTGATATTGAAGATAACTGGCAGGCGCACTCAAAGGGGCGCCCCGTCAAATAGCATTGACCTGGACGTGCTTTTTCGAGATAGTGGTTCTTTAACCTAAACTCTTTTCATCATGAGCGGACTGAACCGAAGCCACAGCAAAGCCAAACACAGCCCTGTCAACAAAAAGGCGGGCACTCCCTTGAACGCGCACACCTCGCGCGCCAACGCGCAGAAAAAACGCTCCGCGCTGGCCAGCGCCGCCAAGGCCGCCCAAGTCGCCAAGCGCCGCACCAAGAAAGCCGCCGCCAAGAAATAAGCGTTTTTTAACACGCCGGCAATCTTGCAAAAAAACCTCCCGTTTGCGCGGGAGGTTTTTTCGTGGACTGAATAGGCAGCTTAATAATGCGGCGGCTTTTCGTCGGCGGGCATTTCGTCTTCTTCACCGCCGCCGGCCGACAAATTTTTCACCCGCTCGGACAACGCCCGCACGGCGCGCTCGAGCAGGTCGATGCGCTTTTGCTGCTCGTACACCGCACGATCCTGTTCATGGACGTGTTTTTCCAAAAAAGCCAGTTTGATCTCCAATTCCGTGTGGGGCTCGTGTGCGCTCATAAAAACCATCTTTAAAGCGCAAAGCTCGCATTGGCAAACGAACTTTGCTAGCCTTGGGCTATGATTCCCTCGAAAAACGAAGGCAAGACCGGCGTCATCCTGTACGACCTGCCCTCCCCTTATGTCCCGCACCGCTGCGGGCTGCTGCACCTGCCGCGCTTCATCGCAAAAATCAAAAAGCATCTGGCGGGCGAATTGCCGCAGAGTTACCAGCGCAATTTCACCAAGGGCTTTGACGGGTTTTTGTGCCTGCATCTGGGCATCCAGCCCGCGCAGGTCATCGAGGCCGTCAAACAAAGCGGCAGCGACGAGCAGCTCGACGCCGCGCTCAAAAAGATTTTTCCAGCCGACTTGCGCGTGCACGTGTGGAACCGCGAGATGGTTCAAAAGGGCATGAGCGAGGTGGGCCGTGAATCCCTCGAAAAGGCCAAGGCCGACCTGGGGCTGGCCGAGCGCCAGGACATCCGCAGCTTCGCCGACATGATTGACTATGACGAAGGACGAATCGATTAACCCGCTGAATTTCAAGACGGCCGCCGTTTTGCTGTGCGCCGGCTCCGGCTCGCGCATGCGCGGGTGCGTGCAGGACAAGGTGCTGTACCCCGTCAACGGCGTGCCCGCGCTTGCCTACAGCCTGCGCGCCTTTCGCCGCGACGACATCGCCGACTGCCTCGTCGTCGTCGTGCGCGATCAGGCGCAGCGCGCGCAGATAGCCAAACTTTTTTCCGAGGAAGACCTGCCGCCCAAGCGCTGCTTTTTCGTCCAAGGCGGCAACGAGCGCCAGGACTCCGTGTGCAACGCGCTGGCCGCCCTGCCCGCGGGCATCGAATGCGTTTTCATCCACGACTGCGCCCGCCCGCTCATCCAACCCGCGCAGCTAAAACAACTCAAAGAGGCCGCCCTGCGCGACGGGGCCGCCGTGCTCGCTCACCGCGTGGTGGACACCATCAAGCGCGTCGATGACCCCGCCGCGCTCGAATGCCGCGCCCTCGAGGACCTCGACCGCAGCACGCTGTGGGCGATGGAAACCCCGCAGGTGTTCCGCCGCGATCTCATTGCCGCCAGCTACGCGAAAATCAAAGCCCAAAATATCCGCGTGACCGACGACACCGCCGCCGTCGCCGCCCAAGGCCACCGCGTGACGATTGTCGAAAACCCTTTCCCCAATCCCAAAATCACCCTGCCGCAGGACATCGAATTGATCGAGTGGCTGATCAAACACAATCCGGCGAACTAGGGTGTGAAGACACACCCTAAGCTATCTTTTATAAAAAAATGAAACCTAAAAAGCCTTTCCGCATCGGCTACGGCTACGACATCCACCGCCTCGTCGAAGGCCGCGCCCTCATTCTGGGCGGCGTCAACATCCCCCACGCAAAGGGGCTGGACGGCCACTCCGACGCCGACTGCCTCACCCACGCGCTGGCCGACGCCGTTTTGGGCGCGCTGGGTCTGCCCGACATCGGCCACTTCTTCCCGCCCACCGACGACCGCTTCAAGGGCATGGACTCGCAGGATATTTTGAAAAAGGCCACCGAGGAGGCAAGCGCGCGCGGTTATGAAATTTCCAACGTCGACATCGGCGTCATCGCCGAGGAGCCGAAAATCGCCAAGTTCATCCCGCAGATGAAGGAAATCCTCGCCCGCTCGATGAACATCGCCCCCGAGGACGTCGGCATCAAGGCCACGACCCACGAAAAAGTAGGCGACCTGGGCAGAGCCGTCGGCATCGCAGCCAGCGCCGTGTGCTTGCTGGCGGCGAAATAAAAGGCAAGCACCTGAGATGGTTGGCGGAGCTGGCGAAAGATACGAACATTCGCAGTCGTCATTCGCTTTCGTAACCTGTCACGCCCGCACCTGTCAGGAAAACTTTTCTGAAGAAAAGGTTTTCCCGACACCCTTTCAAAAGACTTTTTATATGTTTACCCAGCGTGGCTCTGCCGGACTGTGTGTACATTAGGATGCGCAGCATCCGCCCCAAAAGTTTTTAGTGGAGTGCAGAGGCCCCTTTTTTCAAAAAGGGGTCTTTGCAGGTGCAGGCGTGGCAGGCTACGAAGGCAAATAAAGCCCGCGCAAACCCGCATTTCTAGACGCCCCTACTCGCCATCTCAAGTGCTATTTTTATCGCAACTGGGGCGCACTCAGCCACCCCAGCCCCTTAAAAAATCTCGTCGGCCTTAAAAAAGCGTTTCATCTCCGCCGCCGCCGATTCGGGGGAATCGCTGGCGTGCAGGATATTGCGGCGCTTGTCCGTCCCCAGATCCCCGCGGATGGTTCCTTTGGGCGCCAGCGTGGAATCGGTCGGCCCGGCCATCTCGCGCACGCGGGCGATCGCGTTTTCACCTTCCAGCACCGCCACGACTACGGGACGCGAGCTCATGAACTCCACGATCAGCGGGAAGACATCGAGCTGCGTCAAATGCGCGTAATGCTCGCGCAGCAACGGCTCGCTCAGGCGCATCATTTTGCACGCCTTGAGCGTGAAGCCCGCCTGGGCAAAGCGGTTGAGCACTTCGCCCGCGAGGTTCTTTTCCATGCAGTCGGGCTTGAGGATGATGAGCGTTTTTTTCATAGAAATAAGTGTTAAAAAAAGCCTGTCATCGACAGGCCGGGCGAAAAATGGTGGGAGATCGCGGGCTCGAACCGCGGACCTCCTGCGTGTGAAGCAGGCGCTCTAACCAACTGAGCTAATCCCCCGTCAAAGGAAAAGTATAACTATGAGAAAAATTTTCCAATGCGTCAACCGCACTTTTTGAAACGCGCTCGCTAAGGTGTGTTTGAAAAACTATCTGCCGCACGTGGCGTGGGATTTTTGCGGAAACTTTTTCGTAAAAAATGTAAAAAATAAAAAATATCCCAAAAAATTTTCCATGAAATTCCAAATAAATTTTGACCCCTAAACGTTTGGTGCAAATCCCCATGCGGATAGCGTGGGGTTTTTTATTAAAAAGGACTTGATCCCACAAAATAAAGGGGATTTGATGAATCTAATGCACTACCGCTAGTAGTGTATGCTTGAAAAGTGCCGGAGCCCGCAAGGGGGACGGAGAATAGGGAAGCGGGTGAAAATCCCGCGCGGTAGCGCCGCTGTGACGAGTGACGAACGCCCCGAAAACCACTTTCCGTGAGCCGCAAGGTTCATGGGAGGGAAGGCGGGGCAAGTAGGCCAAAGCTCGGAGCCAGAAGACCTGCTTTTCAATGCGACACAAGCCGTTTCGGGAGGTTCTAAAAGCCCCCTCGAGACGATCCGCTTCGCCAAAAGCGGGTGTTTATAGCAGTTCTTCCGACATTGGCGTGTCGGCCAAAAAAAGCAAAAAAACAATCCCATCCTATCATGAAAGCCAATGACCCGAATGTGGGCGTCCTGCCCGCAGAGGTTCCCCTGCCCGCGCCCGTAAATGAGGTTCGGATCGGTATAGCTGAATGACGGGGCGCCGAGGCTGATGGTGCCCGGGATCCGCGTCGCTC
>JAKPNF010000152.1 GCA_029548565.1 Verrucomicrobiota bacterium | reverse complement strand
CTCATGATCTTTTTGGTGAGCGTCTCGGGGCTGTCCAGAAGATAGAGCGTGCCGTTTTGGTCGGGGTCGGACTTCGACATCTTTTTCGTGGGCGTGCTCAGGGAATAAATTTTGGCGGTGGCCTTGACGATGTAAGGCTCGGGCACCTTGAAGGTCGGTGAATACAGGGTGTTGAATTTCTGCGCCAGATCGCGGGTGACTTCCAAGTGCTGCTTTTGATCCTCGCCCGTGGGCACGGCGTCGGCGTTATATAATAGAATGTCGGCGGCCATCAGCGCCGGGTAGAACAGCAGCCCCGCGCCGACTTGTTCCTGTTTTTGCACCTTGTCCTTGTACTGCGTCATGCGCTCGAGCTGCCCCAGCGGGCAAATGCACGCCATGATCCAGCCCAGTTCCGCGTGGCCGACAACGTGCGACTGGGCGAACAGGTGCGCGCGCTTGGGGTCCAGCCCGCAGGCCATGTAAATCGCCATGCACTCCAAGGTAGACTTGCGCAGCTCGGCGGGCACCTGTGGCACGGTGATCGCGTGCAAATCCGCCAAGCCGAAATAACATTCGTGCGTGGCCTGAAACCCCACCCAATTGCGCACCGCCCCCAGATAGTTGCCCAGGTGCAATTTTCCGGTGGGCTGCACGCAGGTCAGGATAACGGGTTTTTTGTCTTGGGTTTCGCTCATGACTGTAAGCAATCATCTTCAAAAATCACGCCCGCAAACGCAAAACGTTTTTTAGGGCTTGCGGCGGTGAATTTATAGTGTTGCCAAGCGCCCGCGCTCTGTCATGCTACAAGTTGAACGCGCACTTGGGCGTTCGTGTTTGGTGGATTGTCAGTTGATAGCAAATGTCAGGGACAGTTTGAAATCCGATGGTCGGAAACGAATGCGGCGAAGGCTTTGGTGCGATAAGGAATCAAGATGGAAAATAAGTTATTCGTGGGTAACCTCTCCTGGCATGCCGAGGAGCAGGAGTTACAAGATCTGTTTGCCAAAGCCGGCAACGTCACCGAAGTGGCCATTATGCGCGACAAATTCACGGGCCGTGCCCGCGGGTTTGCGTTTGTCACGATGTCCACCGATGCGGAGGCCGAAGAGGCGGTCCGCATGTTCGAAGGGCAGGAATTCATGGGTCGCCCCATGAAGGTCAATGTCGCCCGTCCGCGCGAAGATCGCCCGCAAGGCGGTGGCGGCGGCGGTTTTCAACGTGGTGGCGGCGGCGGACAGCGTCGCGGCTTCGGCGGCCCGCGTCAAGGCGGCGGCGGTTATGACCGCGGCCCGCGTCGTGGCGGCGGCGGTGGTTTCCGCGACCGTGGCGACTCGTACGATCGCGGTGGCGACCAGTACTAAGGCGATTCTTTAATCGAGCATTCGTTTTCGACGTCGCAGCCCTTTTGGGTTGCGGCGTTTTTTTTACGGGAACTTTTCACACAAAAACCTGTCAGAAGAAGAAGTACCTTTTGCGCCCGGTTTTTCCCGCGCGCGCAAAAATGCGTTAAAAAATTTGTTTTCCCAACCTCTTGGATTATATTTAACGAAAGGCGGCCCGATTGCCTTCGGGCGTCTTTTTTCACAAACCTAACACACAACCATATGAAGAAAATCATCCTCTCCCTCATTGCGGCGGCGCTGTTTTCGAGCGCGGCTCTGGCCGAAAGCCCGATCAAGCTCTCCTTGTTCGACACCATTGCCTGGCCGGAAACGCAGGCTCCCTACGTCGTCCTGGGTCTTGTGGACAACCACACCCCGACCGTGACCGGCCTGGACTTCAACTTTATCTCCGCGCGCACCGACAACATGACCGGTTTGCAGATGGCCTTCGCCTACAACCGCGCGACCAACCTGGTCGGTGTGCACGGCGCCATCTACTCGAGCGCCGAGACCACCAAGGGTGTCGAATGGGGCTTTGTGAACAACAACACCATGTGCATCGACGGCGCGCAACTGGGCGCGGTCAACCTGGGCAACCTCGTGCGCGGCGCACAGCTGGGCTTTTTCAACAAGGCCGTCGTCCTCAAGGGCGCGCAACTGGGCTTTGTGAACTACGCCGACACGGTTGACGGCGGCATCCAGATCGGCCTGGCCAACATCATCAAAAACGACGGCTGGCTGCCCTTCATGGTGTTCGTCAACGGCCGCATCTAAGCGAACGTTTACCTCTTTCAAAAAGCCTCCGGACATTTATCCGGGGGCTTTTTTGCGGGCGCGGCGGATTAGGTGTGTTTGGAAATTCATGAAACCGCTATAAACTTGTCACGCGCGCAAGCACGGTATTATTTTTAAGACGGTCATCTTTTAAAAAACGCGCCCCACTTGAAAACGAAATCCAAGACAAACCCGCTGTCCATCACCGGCATCGCTAAAGACCTTGGCCTGTCCCCTTCCACCGTGTCGCGCGTGCTGGCCGGGAAGGCGAAAAGTTTCCACATCAGCGAGGCGACGAGCAAAAAAGTCTTGGAATTGGCGCGACGCAGAAAATTCACCCCCAACGCGATCGCGCGCGGGTTACGGCTGCTCAAAACCAGCACCATCGGCGTGCTGATACCGGACATCTCTAATTCCTTTTACGCGCAACTGGTGCGCACCGTCACCGAAGGGCTGCGCCGCCATGGCTACTCGATCATTTTGTGCGACAGCCAGGACGACCCTGCCCTGGAAGCGCAATTGCTCGAGTTGCTCACCGGCCGCCAGGTCGACGGGCTGATCATAGCGCCCGTCGGGCAAAGCTCTGCGCACCTGGCGCATTTTTGCGGGGGTGCCAAGCCCGTTGTCATGGTCGACCGCTTTTTCAAAAACCTGAAAGTCCCTTACGTCTCCAGCGACAACTATTCAGGCGCGCGCCAAGCCATGGAATTTTTCCTCGAAAACGGGCACACCCGCATCGCCTGCCTGAAAGGTCTAAACGGCACGGCCTCGTCCGACCAGCGCCTGCGCGGCTACCGCCAAACGTTGATCGACTACGGGCTAAAAGTGGACGAATCCCTGATCTGCGGCAACGCGTTTGACGAGCAAAACGGCTACACGGCGATGAAGCAATTGCTCAATCGCCACCGCCGCAATTTCACCGCGGTATTCGCCATGAACAACCTCATCGCCTCCGGCGCGCTGATCGCCCTGAAGGAGCATGCCGTGAAAGTGCCGCGCGATGTCTCGCTGATCGCCTTCGACGAGCAGCCCTACTTCCTTCACTACAATCCCCCGCTCACCACCATCGCCCAGCCGCTCAAGGAACTGGGCAAGGCAATCGTGGAACTTCTACTCGAGCAGATAAAATCGCCGCAAGCACGCAGACCGCGCGGCGTCCTGCTGCCCACCTCGCTGGTCATTCGCGAATCGGTAGCACGCATCGGCCCGCCGATCGCGCGAAAGGCCGCGCGGCCAACCCATTAAGCGTAGTTTTCTTTTTGTTTGGGGGTGGGGATGAAATGGAATGCGGGGGAACCTTTTTCTGAAGAAAAAGGTTCCCCCGCGCCCCCTCCAAAAAAACTTCTATGACGGATGCTGGCGCATCCTGCGCGTGGATTCATGGGCGGAGTCGCGAGAATTACGACAACCTTGTCGTATTGAAAAATTTTACCCTAGCCGCCCTTCGATCTACGCTGGTCGCTCAATTATCGCGCCTCAGATGATTCTGCAAAGTTTTCCCAGTAAGAATGGCTGCATTGGCAAAGAGGAGATTATTTTTAATTTATTGATTTACAATGAAATAATATGAAAAAGGAGCGCTTTTTATAAAAACTGGACAGGCGCAAAAAATATTTCTACTCTTATCCAAGAGTCCCTTTCTTTCTTTTCCCCTTATGCCGTCATCTCCTTGCTACACCCTTGGTCTGGATTGCAGTACGCAAACGTTGTCATTAATGGTTATCAATGCCACTGAAAATGAACTGGTCTATTTTGACAGCGTTAATTTCGAAACAGACCTTTCCCAGTACGGCACAAAGGCTGGCAGTGTAAGCTCCGAGCAAAATCCCGCGGAGGTGTTTTCGTTTCCCGCGATGTGGCTCGAGGCGCTGGACCTTCTGTTTGCAAAAACGGCCAAGCTGTTTGACTTGAAAAAAATCTCCGCCATCAGCGGATCGGGACAACAGCACGCGGGCGTATATTTGGACAGCTCTTTTAACGAGCGCCTCGCGCGTCTGGACGCTAGGAAAACACTCGCCGAACAAATAAGCGGCGCGTTCACCCGAACGCAAGTGCCCATCTGGATGGACACATCCACCAGCGCGCAGTGCGAAAAGATCACGCAAGCGTTGGGGCAAGACGGCGTGCTTGAACGTTCAGGCTCCATCGCCATCGAACGTTTTACCGGGCCGCAAATTCGGAAGTTTGCCGAACACTCCCCGCAGGATTACGAAAGAACCCACCTCATCCATCTGAATTCCTCGTTCATGTGCAGCGTGCTTGCCGGGCAAAGCGCGCCCATCGACCATGCCGACGGCGCGGGAATGAATCTGGCCAACATTCACACTTGGCGATGGGACAGCGATTTGCTCGACGCCACCGTTCGCGGTCTTGCTCAAAAACTTCCCACGCTTGCTCCCTCGGATACTTGCGTAGGCACTATCGCCCCTTATTTTTGCGAAAAATACGGGTTGTGCCCTTCCACGAAAATCATCGCATTCACGGGCGACAACCCGTCTTCGCTTGTGGGCACCGGCGCGGTGTTGCAAGGACGCGCGACGATCAGCCTGGGAACCAGCGACACGCTCATCTACGCCACGCGCGCCGCCAACCCTATGCCCGACCGTCATGTGCTCGGCGGCCCCGCAGGGGGTTACATGACGCTCATCTGCTTTCGCAACGGCTCGCTGGCCCGCGAGCGTTTGAAAAACGAGCTGGGCGTCGACTGGAATTTTTTCGACAAGACCGCCTTTGAGAATTACACGCCCCAAGACGACAACGCGCTGTGCCTGCCGTTTTACTTCGACGAAATTTCCCCAAAACTGCGATCAAGCACTCCTGTTTTTGAAAACATGGATGGAGCGAACAGCGCCCAAAAAGTGCGGACGTTTATCGAAGGGCAATTTTTCAATATGTATGTGCAATGCGCGCAGAGCTGGGAGCAAGCTCCGCAGACCATCGTGCTGACCGGCGGCGCTTCCAAGAGCGGAGGCATCGCCCGCACGATCGCAAATATTTTTGGCGCGCAAGTGGCCCGCTTGAAACTTACCGACAACTCTGCCGCCCTCGGCGCGGCGATGCGCGCGGCGCACGCAGCTTGCGCAATCCCCATGGAACGCCTCGTCGAGACTTTCTGCACGCTCGAGCCGCCACTACTGCCCAATAAAGACATCACAAAACTTTACGCCAAAAAAATAGACGCCTTCATCCGGGCACGCAAACGCCACTACGGTGTTTAAAAACCAATTCCATACTTCCCATGAAACTCAATCCTTACCTCATCCTGTGCACCGCGGTTTCCGCCTTGGGCGGATTCCTGTTCGGTTTTGACACGGCCGTCATCTCCGGAACCACCTCGACGCTGAAAGAACTTTATTCGCTCAGCGATTTTTCGCTGGGCTTCACCGTCGCCGTCGCGCTAATCGGCACTATCATCGGCGCTTGCGGCGTGGGGCCATTCACCGACCGTTATGGCCGCAAGTGGGTGCTCATGGTCATGGGCGTGATCTATCTGGTGGCGTCGCTGGGCTGCGCGTGCGCGTGGGACTGGCATTCGCTGCTGTTCTTCCGGATGCTCGGCGGCGTGGCCGTGGGCGGCGCCTCGGTCGTGTGCCCGCTGTACATCGCCGAGATCGCGCCGGCACGCCAGCGCGGCACACTGGTGGCGGTCAACCAATGGAACGTCATCTTCGGTATTTTGGTGTCCTACATCTCCAATTACGTGATCGCCACCCACGTCTTCGACGGCGACCTCACGCAGGCGTGGCGCTGGATGTTTGGCGTGCAAGCGCTGCCTTCCATCGTTTTCATCCTGATGATTTTTCTCATTCCGGAAAGCCCGCGCTGGCTCGTCAAACAGCACCGCCTGGACGACGCCGAAAAAGTGCTCTCGCGTTTTAAATACCCCGACATCCCGGCCTTGCTGGCTTCCATCCGCGAGTCGCTGCACGAGGAAACCACCTCGAAAAAAGAATCCTTCTTCCAAAAGAAATACAAAAAACCCATCCTGCTGGCCTTCATGGTAGCGAGTTTCAACCAGCTTTCCGGCATCAACGTGCTGCTTTACTACGCCAAGGATATTTTTGAAATGGCGGGCGCCAACAGCGAAAACGCGCTGTTCCAATCCGCGCTGGTGGGCGCGATCAACGTGGTGTTCACCACGGTGGGGCTTGTGCTGATCGACCGGGCGGGCAGAAAAAAACTCCTGGCCGTCGGCTCGGCGGGCATGGCGGTTTGTCTGGGCACGGTGGGCTACGCGTTTGCCAGCGGCGTGGGCGGCAAGATGGTGCTCGCCGGATTTTTGGGCTACATCTGCTTTTTCGCCTTTTCCACGGGCGCGGTCATCTGGGTGTATATCAGCGAGATTTTCCCCAACCGCGTGCGCGGCCGAGGGCAGGCGTTCGGCAGCTTCACCCATTGGGTGTGGAACGCCGTCATCGCCTGGATGTACCCGATCGCCGCAGGGTTACTCTTTAGCATCGGCACCTATTTGTTCAACGTGAGCGACACTCCCGCGCAGGCCGACATGCAAACCCCCGCAAGCATCGTCGCGCAAGCCGACAATGCAAACAACGGAACTATCTCCGCCGAAACCCTGCAAAACATCTGCAAGGGCTCGCCGTTTTTCCTGTTTTCCGTCATGATGGTGCTGCAACTGGTGCTGGTCATCCGCTACATGCCCGAAACAAAAGGCGTGTCGCTCGAGGAAATCCAAAAACGCCTGCAAATCGAGTGAGACTTTCACCGTGCCTTTCCTTTTTCCAAAAATAAAAACGCCTCGGGAAATCTGCCGAGGCGCTTTTATTATAATTTTTTCGTGCGCGTTTTCTTCCTCTTAACTGCGGGTTGTTTTTTCTTTTTTGCGGGCGCGGGCGGATTAATAATTTCCTGAGCGGGTGCTTCGATAGACTCGCCCCATTCGAAAACGACGGCTGTCAGTCCCGGCAGGAAAATTTCCGCGCTGTGCGGGCGCTTGTGCCAGGGGCGCGGCTCGGTGTGGATTTCGCCGCGGTTGCCTTCGCCGAAGCCACCGTAGAGGGATGAGTTGGTGTTGACCACCTCGCGCCATTTGCCCGCCTCGGGCAGGCCGATGCGGTAGTGTTCGCGGGTAATAGGCGTCATGTTGCACACGACGGCACGATAGCGCTTCGGTTCTTGGGCGCTCACGCGCAAAAAGCTCAGGACGGAATTTTCCTTGTCCTCGCACTCGATCCACTGGAAACCCTCGGGGCGCTGGTCCCATTGGGCGAAGTCTGCGCCCGCGCGGTACAGGGTGTTCAGATCGCCCACGAGTTTTTGCACACCGGCATGCTCGGGGTATTTTAGCAAGTGCCAGTCGAGGCTCTCGTCGTATTTCCACTCGCGCACCTGGGCGAATTCGCAGCCCATGAAAAGCGTCTTTTTTCCCGGCCACAGCCACATGAGCGCCATCAGCACGCGCAGGTTGCGCACCTTGTCCGTGAAATTCCACGAGCTCATTTTCCCCACGAGGGAGCCCTTGCCGTGCACCACTTCGTCGTGCGAGAGCACGAGGATGAAGGAGTCGTGGTACTGGTAGAGCATCGGGAAGGTCAGCCGGTCGTGCACGTGCGGACGGTAGAGAGGGTCTTGCTGGAAATACGCCAGGGTGTCGTGCATCCAGCCCATGTCCCATTTGAAATCAAAGCCCAGCCCACCCTCCTGCGTCGGCTTGGTCACGCCGCCAAAGGAGGTCGACTCCTCGGCGATCATGAGCGCGCCCGGGTGATACAGGTGCACAAGCGAGTTGGTGTGGCGCAAAAATTCGATCGCCTCGATATTCTCGCGCCCGCCGTAACGGTTGGCGATCCACTGCCCGTCGTGCCGCGCGTAGTCGAGGTAGAGCATGGAGGCCACGGCGTCCACGCGCAAGGCATCGATGTGGTAACGGTCAAACCACGCAAGCGCGCTGCCGGTCAAAAAACTCACGACCTCGCGGCGGCCGTAATTAAAAATGAGCGTGCCCCATTCCTGATGCTCGCCTTGGCGCGGGTCGGCGTGCTCGTACAGGTGCGAGCCGTCGAACTGCGCCAGCGCGAAGGCGTCCTTGGGAAAATGCCCGGGCACCCAGTCCATGACGACGCCGTAGCCGGCCTTGTGCAGCTCGTCCACCAAAAACATGAACTCCTGCGGCGTGCCGTAGCGTTGGGTGACGGCGTAAAAGCCCGTGACTTGATAACCCCACGAACCCTCGAAGGGAAATTCGTTCAGCGGCAAAAACTCGACGTGCGTGAAGCCGGTTTGTTTTAAATAGTCAATCAACTGCGGCGCCAGTTCGCGGTATGAAAAGGGACGGCCGCCCTGCTCCACCAGCCGTTTCCACGAACCCATGTGCAGCTCGTACACGCTCATCGGGGTTTCCTGCCAATTCGTGCGCGCGCGCTTTTCGATCCACCGGTCGTCGCCCCACTGATAACCGCCAAGATCCCAGACGACCGAGGCGTTGTGCGGCGGCGGCTCGAAACGCGCGGCGTACGGGTCGCTCTTTAAATGCAGCGTGGTGTTGTCGGCGTCGAGAATCTCGTACTTGTACTTGGCTCCCTGCTCCAGTCCGGGGATGAAAATTTCCCACACGCCGGAAGCGCCCATCGGCCGCATCGGGTGGATGCGCCCGTCCCAGTTGTTAAAATCGCCCACGACGCTCACGCGGCGGGCCGTCGGCGCCCACACGGCGAAGGAGACGCCCTTCACATCGCCCAGTGCGCGCAGGTGCGAGCCGAGCTTTTCATAGACGCGGTGCTCATCGCCTTTGTTAAATAAATATAAATCGTCCTCGCTGAGCGTGGGCAAAAAGCAATAGGGGTCGTAGAACTGGCGTATCTCGCCGTTGCGCCGCTCAATGCGCAGGCGGTAGGCGAAAATTTCCGAGCGCCCGGGGATGACGCCCTCGAACAAATCCGTGCCCTTGACGCGTTTCAGGGGATAGCGTTTTTCGGGCTTGTCCCCATAGGCGACGACCTCGCAACTGAGCGCGTCGGTCAAAAACGCGCGCACCACGAGGGTCTTTTTCCCCTTCACGCTTGCCACGTGCATGCCCAGCAAATCGTGGGGGTTGGCGCAGCGCGCGCCGGTGATCGCGCGCACTTCCCTTTCTGAAATAATCACGGGTGTTTTAAGAGGCGTTATTGCCTGCAAGTAATTAAGAAAGCTCAAGCACGATTGCTCAAGCCTATAAAATATTCTTCCCGAAAGAAATAAACCTTGAGCGCCCCCAGCGCTTGGGACAGAATTTTCTATTGTGTTTTTAACACCCGCATTCCGGTTCGTGCGCGGCTGCCTTTTTGCGTTGGCGGCCGCCGTTTGGCTGTGCGCCGAGCAGGCGCCCCAACCCGCCCCCGCGCAGTCCGAGCCGCTGCCCGAATTGTCCGCCGACCAGCCGATCGAGTTCGACCAGAACACCCAGGAGCTGATCGCGCGCGAAAACGCCGAGCTGGTCACCCCGCAGTTCACGGTCAAGGCCGACAAACTTTCCTACAACCGCCAGACCCAGGTGGCCGACGCCCAGGGCAATGTGCGCCTGGCCTACCACGCCGCCCGCATCCTCACCCGCCGCGCGCAATACGACGTGCAGCAAAAGCAAATCCGCGCCGAGGATATGCGCGCGGGCATAGGCCGCCTTTACATCAAGGGCCAAACCGTCGACGGTAATGCCGAGGCCATCGCCGTCAACAACGCCACGCTGTATTTTGTCGAGCCGGACCCCTACGCGATCAACCTGGCCGCCGAGAAACTGACCGTTTTGTCCGAGCCTTACCGCGTGCGCATCGATTCCGCCACGCTGCGCCTGGGCCCGGTGCCCGTTTTCTGGCTGCCCTCTTACACACAGGGGCTTAACGACCGCCCGCCTTTGCGCGTGAAGCTCAACGCCGGCTCGCGCAAGTCGCTTGGCTTTTTCGGCGAGACGAGCGTGTGGTGGACGAAAGACCCCGTCTGGGCGCCCGGCGTGATGTTTGACTACTACGAAAAACGAGGCCCCATGTACGGCCCGATGCTCGAGTACGATTACCGGAAAAAAGGCTGGGAACAGTACGGGGACTTCCGCGCGGCCTTCATCCGCGACCAGGGAACGGACGGCGAGTACGACCTGCTGGACAACCCGATCGACAAAAGCCGCTACTATTTCCAGTGGTTTCACAAAGGGCACCTCACCGAGCGCGTGGACGTGACCAGCGTGCTCAATTGGTGGAGCGACTCGCATGTCACGCGCGACTTCCGCAAGGATTACTGGGACGAAAACCAAACGCCCGACAACTTCATGGAGATCGTCTACAAGGGCGACTTCTTTTACGCCGACGCCTTCGCGCGCTATCAGGTCAACGATTTTTACGGCGTGCAGCAGCGCCTGCCGGAATTGCGCTTTGACATGGTACCCGTGCAGATCGGCAAAAGCGGACTTTATCAGCAAGGCCAGGCCGGATACGTCCATTTGCAACAACGCGATTTCTCCGGCGCGCCCGCGCTCGAGGATTTGTTCTCCAACCGCTACGACCTGTACTACGGCCTGAGCTACCCCTACTCCCCCAACGGCTGGAGCACGATCACCCCCGTTTTGGGCGGGCGCATGACGCACTACGCGCACACGGTCAACGGCTCGGACGACTTCACCCGCCTGCTCGGCCAGATCGGTTTCGACGCCGAGATGCGCATGCACGGCCAGTGGGATTTTAACCAAAAAACCTGGGGCATCAACGGCCTGCGCCACGTCTTCAAGCCCATCGCCCAGTACCGCTACATCCCCGCCGCCGACCAAGGCTCCGGGCGCATCCCGCATATCGACAATTACGTCTTCGAGAGTTTCCCGCCCATCTTGGATTTGGGGCACATGCGCAACTTGGATGACATGCGCGAGATCAACACCATGCGCATCGGCGTCGAAAATAGCTTGCAGACCCGCGGCGACAACGGCCGCGCCGCCCGCGACTTGCTTTACCTGAATCTCTATCAGGATTTTAATTTTACCAAAGACCCGGAATTCGGCACCTACTCGGACACCTACATCATGGGCGGGCTGTCCCCCGCGCGCTGGCTGCAGCTCGACGTGCTGACACGCTTTGACTCCGAAGACCTGACACTGCGCGAGACCCGCGCGCGCATCCGCTTCAAAAGCGCCGACAAGTGGTTCGTCGACTTCAACGCCGATTACGGCCAGAACGAATACGAGCAGTATTATATAGACGCGTTTTACCGCATCAACGAGCGCTTCGGCCTGCACGGGCGCTGGCGTTACGACACGTACTACGGCGGTTTCACCGAGCAAACCTACGGCCTAAGCCAGCGCTGGGGAAATTCCTGGCGCGTGCGTTACGAGCTGTCCTACCGCCGCGGCACCGAGGACTACAAGGGAGTGTCCTTCAACATCCGCATCGACGTGCTGGGCTTCTAATTTCATCTAAAAATGGAAGTCGCGCAAAAACAGACCGACCAGGTGTTCCTGCCCGCACTCGAACACTCCATCAAGCTGCCCGTGTTCGAGGGGCCGCTGGATTTGCTGCTGTTTCTGATCCGCCAAAGCGAGCTGGATATTTACGACATCCCCATCGAGAGCGTCACCAAGCAGTATCTTGAGGCGCTCTACGCGATGGAGAAGATGAATCTGGAAGTAGCCGGCGAATTTTTCGTGATGGCCGCAACCTTGATGTACATCAAGAGCCGCATGTTGCTGCCCAAGTCCGAGCAAGTCTCCCAGACCGACGACGGCGAAGACGAGGCCGACCCGCGCTGGGAACTCGTCCAGCAACTGCTAGAGTACAAAAAGCTCAAGGAATCCACGCAAAAGATAAAAGACCTGATCGCCGCGCAGCAGGACATTATCCCGCGCGAGCACCTCTCCCAGGACGAAGACCCGCTGCCGCGCGAGCTGAAGCCCACCGACCGCATCGAAATTTGGAACACGTTTAACAATATCCTGCGCCGCCTGAGTGAAAAACTCGACCACGGCTCCATCCACCGCGAGCAGATAACCGTGGCCGACCGCATGGAATCGCTCATCGAAAGGCTGCGCGGCGAAAAATCCTTCACCTTCACTTCCCTCATCCCCGAAAAAACCACCCTCACCTTCATCGTGGCCACCCTGCTGGCCGTGCTGGAACTGGCGCGCCTGGGAAACCTGCGCATTTCGCAGGACGAGGCCTTCGAAGAGATCCTGTGCGAACGCAACGACGAACAAATCCCCCCGCCCGCTGTCCAAACAGAGGAAGAACCTTCCTGAAAACAAAGCCGTGGCAAGCAAACACCAAAAACACCTGCTAGGCGTCGGGCTCGACAACGAGGACGGCCACAAACGCCTCACCCAGGCCGAACGCTTCACCCTCGTGGGGGGATCCGAGCAAACCCACGAGCGCATGACCGAAACCGTCGTCAAAACCTTCGAAGACCTGAAACGCAAAGGCAAAAACTTCGACGAAGCCGAACCCAAAGAAATAGCCGACCTCCTCCAAAAAAACACCCCCGCCCCATAGACGCGGGCGCCGCGGGCTTCGCAGGGGAAACTTTTTTTGAAAAAAAAAGCTTTCCCCTGCACCCCTTCAAAAAACTTCTTATATAGGCAGCGAAAAAGGCAGTATCGTTTCCGATACTGCCTTTTCGCCGCCTGAAGTTCTTTTAAAGAGATACAGGCAAAGTCTCTTTAGCCCCCGAACAGCTCGGTCACACAAGCCCTTTTAAAAAAATACTGCACACTGGCCATTTTTGCTCCGTGCAGCTTTCCCGCAAGTGAAAATCCTTCAGGGCGGATTTTGCCGCAGGATAGATGGATGGCTGTGCGCGTAGCGAGCTATTTATAAGCGAGCGAAGGGGGCGAGCACGCAGTGCTCGGTGCGTAGCACTGTCGGCGTTCAGCCGACACCCAAATCACTGCCCCCATCGTAAGACAAGGCAAAATTCGCCCTGAAGGATTTTCACCGCGGGAACGGAAGAATAGACCAACGGGATATTCTTGCGGGTGGTCACGTGCAGGATGCGTTGCCCCAATGCCCCCACGCCCAGCGCCAGCCCCCTAAAAATCACTCAGCGCCGCAGGCGCACGCACTTCTTTTTCACCTGCCATTTCTGTTGATCTCGCCCTGTAGTCTCTTTACGTTAATCCTATGAGCAAAAAAGTCCTTATCATCGGCGCGGGCGGCGTCGGTTCCGTGGTGACGCACAAATGCGCGCAAGTGCCGGAAGTTTTTTCCGAAATCATTTTGGCTTCGCGCACAAAGGCCAAGTGCGACACGATTGCCGCGCAGCTCAAGCGCCCGATTCAAACAGCGCAGATCGACGCCGACAATGTGCCGCAGCTCACCGCGTTTTTAAAAGAACATAAGCCAGATCTTGTCATCAATGTCGCGTTGCCTTATCAGGACTTGCATATCATGGACGCCTGTCTGGCCGCTGGCATCGATTATCTGGACACCGCCAACTACGAGCCGCCGGAGCTGGCGAAGTTCGAGTACAAGTGGCAGTGGGCGTATCAAGATCGTTTTGAAAAGGCGGGGCTGATGGCGCTGTTGGGTTCGGGATTCGACCCGGGTGTGACCAATGTTTTTTGCGCCTACGCTCAGAAAAAACTGTTCGACGAAATTCACACGATCGACATTCTCGACGCCAACGCGGGCGACCACGGCTACGCGTTCGCCACTAATTTCAATCCCGAGATCAACCTGCGCGAAGTCAGCGCCTGCGGACGTTATTGGGAACAGGGCGAATGGATCGCCACCGAGCCGGTCTCGTGGTCGCGCGTGTTCGACTTCCCTGAAATCGGCCCGAAGAAAGCCTACCTGCTCTATCACGAGGAGTTGGAATCGCTGGCTAAAAATATTCGCGGACTCAAACGCATCCGCTTCTGGATGACTTTTTCGGACAACTATCTCATGCACATGAAGGCGCTGCAAAACGTCGGCATGCTGGGCATCGAGCCGGTGGAGCACAAGGGGCAAAAAATCATCCCGATCGAATTTTTGAAAACCCTGCTGCCCGACCCCGCCTCGCTCGGGCCGCGCACCAAGGGCAAAACGAATATCGGCTGCCTCATCGAAGGCGTCAAGGACGGCAAGCCGCGCAAGATTTACATCTACAACGTGTGCGACCACGAGGAAGCCTACCGCGAGGTGCAGTCGCAGGCGATCAGCTACACCACCGGCGTGCCCGCGATGGTCGGGGCGATGATGATGCTCACCGGCAAATGGCGCGGCAAGGGCGTGTTCAACATGGAGCAGCTCGACCCCGAGCCTTTTCTCGAGGCGCTGGCCAAGCACGGACTGCCCTGGCACGTCAAGGAAATGCCGATTGAAACCCCCTGCCAATGAGCCAGGATGTGACGCCGCCCATCGATCCCACGCGCCTGCAACGCTGGCGCGCGCTCGATTTGTCGGCGCTGCCCTCGCCTTGCTATGTGATCGACATGGAGGCGCTCGAGCAAAACTGCCAATTGCTCGATTCCATCCAGCAAAAAACAGGCGCTCAGATTTTGCTCGCGCTAAAAGGCTTCGCCACGGCCGCGACCTTCCCGCTCATTAAAAAATATTTGAAGGGCACGACCGCCAGCGGCCTGCACGAGGCGCGTCTGGGCGCGGAATTTTTCGGCGGGCAAACGCATGTGTACAGCCCCGCTTTCAAGGACGAGGAGTTGCGTGAACTGGCGAGTTTCGCCGATCATATCGTCTTTAATTCGACTGCGCAGTGGGTGCGCCACCGCGAGGCGATAAAAGCATCCGGAAGAAATATTTCCTGCGGCCTGCGCGTGAATCCCGAGTATTCGGAAATCGAGACGGATTTGTACAACCCCGCCGCCCCCGGTTCGCGGTTGGGCGCGGTCTTTTCACAGATCGACTGGGCGCAGATGGACGGCATTGAGGGCTTGCATTTCCACGCGCTGTGCGAACAAGGCGCGGACACCCTCGCCAATGTGCTGAAGCATTTTGCGGAAAAATTCGGCGAAAAAATAAAAGGTTTAAAGTGGGTCAATTTCGGCGGCGGGCACCACATCACGCGGCATGATTACGACGTGGAGCTGCTGTGCCGCCTGATCACGGATTTCAAACAACGCCACGGCGTGGAAGTTTATCTGGAACCCGGCGAGGCCGTGGTGCTGGGCACGGGCTTTTTGTCGGGCACGGTGTTGGATTTGCCGGTCAACGCGATGAACCTGGCCATCCTCGACATTTCCGCGGCCTGCCACATGCCCGACGTATTGGAAATGCCCTACCGCCCGCAAATTCTGGAGGCGGGTGACGGAAATGAATTCACGCACAGCTACCGCCTCGGCGCGCCAAGCTGCCTGGCGGGCGACCAAATGGGCGACTACGCATTCAAGGCGCCGTTGCAAATCGGCCAGCGGCTGACCTTTCTCGATATGGCGCACTATACCATGGTCAAGAACACGACTTTTAACGGCGTGCCCCTGCCCGCCATCGCCTTGTGCTGGCCCGGTGAGGACCGCGTTCAGGTTGTCAAAACCTTCGGCTACGAGGGTTATAAAAATCGCTTGGCGTAATATTTTTTGCGTCCGCACTTGAAAAAGCCTTGGTTTCGTGCGAGATTGTCCACGAAACATTCTTATTATGAACGACAAAGAAAATCCTTCCACCGATCCCGACAAAAAGGACGCCCAGCCGTCCGCCGACTGCGCTTGCGGTTGCGCCGATAATGAAAGCGGCTGCGCTTGCGGCAGCTCCAAAGGCTGCGGCAAACGCTTCGTCGTGATAGTGGCGCTGTTGATCGCGCTGCTGGTCGGTTACTTCGCCGGCACCTCGGTCGAGCGCGCCCGCGCCGCCAAGCTCGCGGAAAACGAGACGCTCGAGCGCACCGTGCTGACCGTGACCGACGCCCAAGGCAATGTCGACATCGCCGAGTACGAAACCTCGCGCAAAGACCTCGAGGCCAAATTGCAATTGCTGGAGTCCACGCTCATCGCCGAGCGCTCCGCCGGCGCCGAATTGGCCAAGGACAACGCGCAGCTCAAAAAGGCGCTCGACCAAACCAAGACGGACATCGAGCAGCTCAAAAAAGCCCTGCGCGAAAACGAGGACATCCGCCCAGCTTACGACAAGGCGATGGCCTCGCTGGCCGCGGCGCAAAGGGAAATCAACGCGCTCAAGCAGGCGGTCAGCGTGCAGGAGAAGGCTCTTGGCTCAGCCGACAAAAAGATCGTCGCCCAGCGCCAGCAAATCGACACGCTCAAAACCCAGGTGGACGACCTGTCCGGCCAGTTGAGCGAGTCGCAGCGCACGATCAACACCCTGCTGCGCAACCGCGGTGCCCCGCACCCGGGAGGCGCGCCGTTGAAATACCGTTAAGTTTTTACACGCGAACAAAAAGAGGAGGCGATTCTATTTGCCTCCTCTTTTTTTGTGCCCAAATATCCGCACTGTGACAAAGGCCTTATTAGACGCTCGAAAAAAAATGAGGCCTTGACATAAACAAGAAATCTTTTACACTTAAAAAATTAGACCCGTACTTTGGTTTAACTAAGATGAGTTTCAGCAGTGCAAATAATCGTTGGTGGTGGCGTTCACAATTCTCCCGAGTCGTGAAGCGCTAACGCCGTATATTTGTATCCAGAGATAAAATCGCCAATACAAGAAGGGCCGTCGGATTCACGACGGCCCTTCTTGTTTTTTCTGCACTTTCAAAACCAAAAACGATATGGATTACAACATCAACAATGACGGTTACTACGGGGATTTCGGCGGCGCCTACATTCCTGAGATCCTCCACGCGAACGTCGAAAAGCTCAGGGAAAGTTACCTTGGGATAATGAACGAGCCTGCCTTCCGCGCGCAGTTCGACGCTCTTATGCGCGATTACGTGGGCCGGCCCTCGCCGCTTTATCTGGCAAAAAGGCTTTCGGGCAAATACGGCGCGCGCATCTATTTGAAGCGCGAGGACCTGAACCACACCGGGGCGCACAAAATCAATAACACGATCGGGCAGATATTGCTCGCCCGCCGCATGGGAAAGACCCGGATCATTGCCGAGACAGGCGCGGGCCAGCACGGCGTGGCCTCTGCAACCGTCTGCGCCCTGACGGGCATGCGATGCATTGTTTACATGGGGCAAACGGATATCGCCCGGCAGCAACTCAACGTCCAAAAAATGCGGATGCTGGGCGCGGATGTTCGCCCCGTGGCAAGCGGAAACAAGACCCTCAAGGACGCGACAAACGAAGCCATTCGCGACTGGTGCTGCAACCCGGCCGACACGCACTACATAATAGGTTCCGTCGTGGGGCCGCATCCTTATCCCGACATGGTGGCGCGCTTTCAGTCTGTCATAAGCGAGGAGATCCAAAAACAGTTACAAGCGCACGAAGGCCGCGACTATCCCGACTATCTTGTCGCCTGCGTGGGCGGCGGCAGCAACGCGGCGGGAACTTTTTATCATTACCTCAATGACGAACGCGTGAAGCTTGTCGCGGCCGAGGCCGCCGGATTGGGCGTCGACACCGAGGAAACGGCGGCCACGATCAAACGCGGCAAAAAAGGGATCATCCACGGCAGCCACACGCTCGTGATGCAGACCGAGGACGGCCAAATCATCGAGCCGTATTCGGTTTCCGCCGGGCTGGATTACCCGGGCATCGGGCCTTTGCACGCGAACCTCGCGTCGAAGAAGCGCGCCGAGGTGCTGGCAGTCACCGATGACGAGGCGCTCGCCGCCGCGCTTGAGCTGACACGCCTTGAGGGCATTATCCCCGCCCTCGAATCGGCGCACGCCCTGGGTGTCTTCGGGCAAAAAAAATTCAAAAAAGACGACGTCGTCGTGCTGACCCTTTCAGGCCGGGGCGACAAGGACATGGAAACTTATGTGAAACATTACGGCGAGATGGGAATCTTATGAAAACAAAAATAACCGCAAAAAAACGCACGCTACTGGCCGACCTTCAGACCCCCGTGGGCATCTATATGAAAGTCAGGGATATGTTCCCCCAGTCGGCCCTGCTGGAAAGTTCCGACTACCACTCTTCGGACAACAGTTATTCCCACATCGCAGTGGGGCCGATAGCCCGTTTTTCGGTAAGCGGCGGTGTTGCGACGATGCAATACCCAAACGCAAGCGTGAGACAGCAACCGTTGGAGGCGCACGGAGAGCTTGCCTCTGTGCTCAATGATTTTTTGCACAGCTTCGAGGTCACGGGCGACAGCGGCGGCGACAATGGGTTTTTCGGCTGCACTTCCTACGACGCGGTGCGGTATTTCGAGGATGTGGAGATCGGCGGGAGTGACGCGGGTATACCGGAGATGACGTATATCCTTTACCGCTTTGTCATCTCGGTCAACCACCTGCGAAACGAGATGTCGATAACCGAAAATATCGTGGAAGGCGGCGAAAGCAAAATGGAAGAACTTATCTCGATAATCGACAGCCGCAATTTTCCGACTTACGATTTTCGCGCCCTAGGCGAAATAACTTCGACTATCAGCGACGAAGATTACAAGGCGATGGTCGAGCGGGGAATCAAGCACTGCCTGCGCGGGGACGTTTTCCAGATAGTGCTTTCGCGCCGTTTCGAGCAGAGCTTCATGGGAGACGATTTCAAGGTTTACCGCGCGTTGAGGTCGGTCAACCCATCGCCATACCTCTTCTATTTCGACTTCGGAGCTTACCGTATTTTCGGTTCGTCGCCCGAAACCCATCTCAAAATAAGCGGCAATAGTGCGACCATAGACCCGATAGCGGGGACGTTTCACCGCAGCGGCGACGACGAAAAAGACCGCGAACTTGCCCGCCGCCTGCTCGAAGACCCCAAAGAGAACGCCGAGCACGTCATGCTGGTGGATCTCGCCCGCAACGACCTGAGCCGCAACGCGAAGAATGTCGAGGTGAAGCACTACAAGGAAATACAATTTTATTCCCATGTGATCCATATGGTCTCGCGCGTGTGCGGCGAAATAGCGCCCGAGGCGAACCGGATAAAAGTGTTCGCCGATACCTTTCCCGCAGGCACGCTGTCCGGCGCCCCGAAAGTGCGCGCCATGCAACTTATAAACGACATTGAAAAACACCCGCGTGGCATTTACAGCGGGTGCATAGGCCATATCGGTTTCGATGGCGGCCTGAACCAGGCGATAACCATCCGCACTTTTGTGAGCCGCAATAACACGCTCTATTTCCAGGCGGGCGCAGGCATCGTCGCCAAGTCCGACCCTCAAAAAGAATTTCAGGAAGTAAACAACAAGCTCGGCGCCCTGAACCGCGCCGTGGAAATCGCCAACGGATTAAAAAACTAAACGCCATGAAGATACTGGTCTTGGACAATTACGATTCGTTCACCTACAACCTCGTGCATCTCGTGAGGGGATTGGGTTATGGCGATGTGGATGTCGTGCGCAACGACAAGATTTCGCTGGATGAAGTGGGCAAATATGAAAAGATAATCCTTTCGCCCGGCCCCGGCATTCCTTCCGAGGGCGGCCTCATGCTCGACCTGATAAGGCGATATGCCCCGACAAAAAGCATACTCGGAATATGCCTGGGACATCAGGCGATAGGCGAGGCTTTCGGCGCCAGGCTCGAGAATCTCAGCGAGGTGTGCCACGGCGTGGACAGCCCCGTAACTGTTGTCGAGGATGATGTTTTGTTCGCGGGCATCGATCGGACTTTCACAGCCGGGCGCTACCACTCGTGGGTGGTCGGCAAGGGGGATTTTCCCGCGCAACTGAAAGTAACTGCCGTCGATCCCGAAGGCCGCATTATGGCCCTTGCCCATAAAGAGCACGATGTGCGGGGGGTACAGTTTCACCCCGAGTCGGTGCTCACGCCGCAGGGAGAGAAGCTGTTGGCCAACTTTTTGAAATCATAACATACGATGCCATGAAAAATTTATTGTACAGGCTTTTTGAGCACCGCAACCTCGGGCGCGACGAATCGCGCGAGGTGCTTGTGCGCATGTCGCGCGGCGAGTATAACGAAAGCCAGATCGCGGCGTTCATCACCGTGTTTTTGATGCGCAGCATCACGATAGAGGAGCTGGCCGGGTTCCGCGACGCGCTTTTGGAAATGCGCGTGCCGGTGGATCTGGCGCACTACGACGCCATCGACATCGTCGGGACGGGCGGCGACAACAAAAGCACTTTCAACATCTCGACCGCGGCGTGCTTCACTGTCGCGGGGGCCGGCCACAACGTTGTCAAGCACGGCAACTACGGCTCGACCTCGGTGAGCGGCGCGTCGAACGTCATCGAACAGCACGGGGTTAAATTCACGCAGGACACGGATGTCATGCGGCGTTCGCTTGACCAGTGCAATATCGCTTACCTGCACGCCCCGCTGTTCAATCCAGCGCTTAGTATTGTGGCTCCTGCCCGCCGAAACCTCGGCGTGCGCACGTTTTTCAACATGCTGGGGCCGCTCGTGAACCCCACCCTGCCGCGCCGCCAGATGCTGGGGGTTTATAACCTGAAACTCGCGCGCCTTTACCATTATCTTTACCAGCAGGCCGGAACCGAATTCACCATCGTGAACTCGCTGGACGGCTACGATGAAATATCCCTGACATCCGAGTTCAAGGTACTTTCGAACAGCGAGCAGTCGATGTACACGCCCGAGCAACTGGGCTTTGAGCGGGCTGTGGAAAGCGACCTTTACGGAGGGCAGACAGTCGCAGAGGCCGCCGCGATTTTCGACAGCGTATTGTCCGACACGGCGACGCGGCCGCAGAAAAACGCCGTCATCGCCAACGCCGCTTTCGCCATCCGCACCATCGACCGCCGATTATCTATGGATGACGCGATAGCGCAGGCGCGCGAGTCTGTCGAAAGCGGCAGGGCACAGCAGGCATTCCGCAAATTTGTAAAAATAAATTCGCAGTCATGAATATTTTGGAAAAAATACTCGAAACCAAACGGGCCGAGATGGCCGCCGCACGGGCTTCCCGAAGTTTCGACGACCTGTTGGCCCGGGCACGTCGCGTGAAGCGTCCCGTGGTGTCGTTCTCTCGCGCACTCGCCTGCTCGCCGACCGGTATAATCGCGGAATTCAAGCGCCGCTCCCCGTCGAAAGGTTGCATAAAAAAGGATGCGGATGTGCGCGGCATTGTCAGGGGATACTCGGAAAACGGCGCGGCCGCGCTCTCCGTGCTGACGGACCGCGATTATTTCGGCGGTTCGCTCGAAGATTTGCGCGCGGCCAGAGAAATGACAGAAATCCCCCTTTTGCGAAAGGACTTTATCATAGACCCTTACCAGATTTGCGAAGCACGTGTCGCCGGGGCGGACGTCATCCTGCTGATCGCCGCGGCGTTGACGCCCGAACAATGCGGCAGCCTTGCCGCCGTTGCCCGATCGTTGGGGCTGGAGGTGCTGCTCGAAGTGCATGACGAGTCGGCTCTCGGCCATATAAATGAATTTGTAGACGTTGTGGGAATCAATAACCGCGACCTGAAAACGTTCGCCACTGACACGGAAATCTCACGCAGGCTGGGAAGGCTTTTACCCGCGGGACTTCCCCGCATATCTGAAAGCGGCCTATCGTCGCCCGACACGGTAACGGAGCTGCGCGCAGAAGGTTTTAACGGCTTTCTTATGGGAGAAAATTTCATGAAAGAAAACGATCCTGCCACGGCGTTGAGCGAATTTATCAAAAAAATAAAGCTATGAAAGTGAAAGTTTGCGGAATGCGCGATGCGCGCAACATCGCCGAAATAGCACGGCTGCAACCCGATTACATGGGGTTCATTTTTTACCGCCTATCGCCAAGGTTCGCGGGCGGCCTCGTCGCGGAAACACTCGCCGTGTTGTCACCCGCGACGAAAAAAGTGGGCGTTTTTGCCGACGCGCCGGAAAAATATGTGAGGCAAACCGCCGAAAGATACGGCCTTGATTATATCCAACTTCACGGCGATGAGGCGCCGCCAATCTGCGCCTCTTTGCGGCGGGATTTCGGGGTGATAAAAGCGTTTGCGGTGGCTGAACTTTCCGATCTCGCGGTGACCGCCGATTACGAGCAATCATGCGATTTTTATCTCTTTGACACTAAAACGGACGGGTACGGCGGTTCCGGCCGAAAGTTCGACCATCGCATTCTCGCCAACTATCTGGGCAAAACGCCTTATCTGCTCGGCGGCGGACTCTCGGCGGACTATGTTCCGCCTGCCTGCGTTCTTGCCGACAAGCGCTGCGTCGGGCTCGACATAAACAGCCGGTTCGAAAGCGCCCCCGGCGTCAAAGACCCCGCATTGGTGAAAACATTTATCGAAACAATCAAAACCAACATACGATGAACAGAATAAATAAATTATTCGCGCAAAAAAAACAAGGCGTTTTCTCGGTCTATTTCACGGCCGGTTACCCGCACCTGAATGACACCGTGGCCGTGATAACCGAACTGGCCGCGGCGGGAGCCGACATGATAGAGGTGGGCATACCCTTCTCCGACCCCATGGCCGACGGCCCCGTGATTCAGCAAAGCAGCACCGCCGCGCTCAACAACGGGATGTCGCTTAAAAAACTCTTTGCCCAACTGCAGGGCATCCGCGAAAAAACGCAGATCCCGCTTGTGATGATGGGCTACCTGAACCCGATCTTGCAGTACGGAATCGACGCTTTTTGCCAAAGCTGCGCGGATGCCGGCGTCGACGGCGTCATAATCCCCGACCTGCCCTTCGCCGATTATCTGAAGGACTTCAAACCCGTGCTGGACAAGTACGCCCTGCACTGCACAATGCTCATAACGCCCGAGACTTCGCGCGAGCGCATAAGGCTGATAGACGAACATACCTCGGGGTTTATTTATATGGTGTCGACCGCATCGACGACCGGAGCCAAAGATTGTTTCGATGAAAGCACCGTCGATTACTTCAAACAAGTGAACGCGATGAAGCTGCGCAATCCACGCATGATAGGTTTCGGAATATCGAACAAGGCCACATTTCAAACGGCCTGCCAACATGCCGCCGGCGCCATCATAGGCAGCGCTTTCGTCCGTCTGCTAGGAGAACAGCCCGATGTGAAGACCGCAGTCAAAAAATTGCTGGAACAGATCGGTAGGAATTAAAAAATTGAGCCCGCGTGCCTGTGTCTCAAACACGACGCCGCGTAACTGCCAAGAATGCAGCCAAACCCAATAACGCGGCGCTTAGGGAATTTTCGGGAATGTCCAGGAAGGTGATCACCAGCGAGCTGCCGTCGTTGTCATAGCGCCACAGTCCCGCGTATGCACTGCCGTCGGCGTTGTACAGGCTCACCGCCGTATCCTGCAGCACGCCGGTGCCCGAAACTTCCACGAGGAAAAGTTGGTCGTTTTCCTGGGCGGAAAATCCGTCGGCCAGCCACACCTCGATCGCGCCCACGCTCAGCGTCGCGGTGCCCAGCATTTCCAGAGTGCCGTACGTGGAGACGCTGTCCGCGAAAAATTGGAGTGTCTGCGTCTGAATATTGCCACCGGCGGCGACCGCGCTGTCGCTGTCCACGCTCACGATGTCAAAGCCCGAAACCTCCGCACCAAAATTGCCACTGGCCTCAGCAAAACGCAAAACGGTGTCGCCCTCGGCTTCGCCCGCGTACACGCGCGTGCCGTTAAAGGTGATATTGGAAAGGTTGCCCGTGAAGGTCGCCACGGCGTCGCCCATGATCTTGTTTTGGTACAGCAAAATTTCCAGCCCCGCGCGCGGTTTGACACCCACATAAATATCCCCGTTAAAGGTGCCGCCGAAAACGGTCAGGTTCGCGTTGCCCAAGACCACGCCCGACTTGCCGGTGGAAGCGTAATTGTGCGAGCCCGCGAAAATATTTCCGTTAAAGGTGCCGTCCATGATGGTGAGGTTCGTGTGGCCGGTTGCGGCGTCGCCCGCGGTGCCCAGCGTGCCGCCGTTGGGGCCCATCGTGATGGAGCCGGTGTAGGTGCCGTCGACAATCACCAGGTTCGTGTTGCCGCCCACATCACCTGCGCGCCCACCCGTCATCAAGACGGACTCCGTGCCCGTGGCCGTGCCGATCACCGTGGGAGTGGAACCTTTCACATAAGTTTGCGCGGACTCGTCCCAATAACCGCCCAACACAGCGTTGATGTCGCCCATGACAGCACCGGCTATGGTCAACGAACCGGTGGTGCTCGCCCAGTTGGCGCCCAAACGCAATTGGCCGTTGATGCTCGTCCCGTAAAGTTTGACGTTCATGTCGCCATAAAGCAGCGGCGTGGGATTGCCGTTGGTGGTGTTGATGAGGCGCAAGTCGGTACCCACATAGGAATTTTCCAACAAAACGTTCACACTGCCGCTTACTACACTGCCGGCATCCTGAATGACCGCCAGCAAAGTGCTAATCGTACTACCCGAAATGTTCAAATTGACGCTGCCTGCGACCGTCCCTGCATTGACGGTGATCAAATTGTTAAGGATGGAATTCTCAATGTCCAAATTGAGATTGCCCAACACGGCTGACCCGGCTCTGCCTGTGCCCCAGAAATTCGTTCCACCCAATGCGTAGGTATGCCCCGTCATCCAAACATTGACATCGCCGCTTACAGTGCCGACATCCGCCCCGCCCAGCACCACAAGCCAGCCGCCAGTTTTGGCCGCCGTGGTGTCGGCGTCGATTTTGAGCCACACACTACCGTCAAAGTTTGAAGAAGCCGCCGGAGCACCCGAAAAGGATTGTTGCGCCGATCCGCCCAGTCGCAACAACACGGCGATATCCCCTGCGTAACCTTGCTGCGTGGAAATATTCGCGGCGTCGGCTGCCAGATAAATGGGAGTGGTGGTGTGCACCTGCGTTTCGTTGAGCACAGGGCCGTTTTGCCAGGCAAATGCGTTTGCCAGCACGCCTGAAAACAACAACGCACATACCGTAAAATTTCTTCCGGTTAAAAAAGAATTCATTTTTGGGGAATCAAGAGTTACAAACGGCTCACAGCCGAGCCGTCTATAATGTGACAGCAAACATATTGTCTTGTTCCCGAATAAATTGAAATTTCCGCGGCCTTTTTCCATTTCTACAGTCTTTTAGGAGGCGCTGAACGCTTGCATTTCGTCAAGCGCTTTGCTAAATTGAACCCTTACTTACCCATTGTCCGATGGTGTAATGGTAGCACAAATGACTCTGACTCATTTTGTCTAGGTTCGAATCCTAGTCGGACAACCATTTGAAAGGCTCCGCTTGCGGAGTCTTTTTTATTTGAAAAAGTCGGCGGGGGTGAGCGGGGTTTTGCTCATCAGCGCGCCGACCAGGAAGAAATATTCCGGAAGGGATTCGCGCGACCATTTTAGCTCGTGACCCAAAAAATCGGCGGCGATTTTTGAGACGTCGAAGCCGCAGGATTCCAGCGACAGACGCATGAGGTTTGGGTGGCGGCAAGGGCGGTTTTTCAGGCGCGCGCATTTGTCGGGAGGACAACTGCGGCAATGGCCGGCGTGCAGGGACAAGGCGGGGGCGTGCGCACGCTCGGCTTCGAGCAGTAGCGGGTCAAATTTATCGCGTCCTTGGCCGACGAGCGTTCGGGCCGTTTGTTTGAGCGTTTCCTTGTCCGTCGTGTCTTGTTGGCGCAGCTCGTCGGGGATTTCAATTTTCAAGCCTATCAAAACGACGTGCGGGAATTTTTGCATCTCACGCAACCACGTATCGTCGGCATAGGGCGGGCAGCTCCACAGGGAAGCGTGGTGCGGGCACTGGCGGCAAAATTCCAAAAATTTTGCCTCGTCGCGGTAGGGCCACAGGGTCGCGGCGGGGAGTTGCGCGATGTAAAACTCACCGAAACGAGTCGGTTTTTGCATAAATCCAATGCTAGAAACAAAACATATTTCAGGCAAAGCACAAAAAAGGCGTTCTCTATTCTTGCGCTTTGCGGGAGCACGTGCTTCAATGACTTTTTCCCTAAGCCGTGACCCCTTCCATCCGTACCCTGGCGTATACGCCCTTGTTTCTGCTTGCCCCGGCGCTCTGCGCGCAGGGGGCGCCCAAGCCCGAAAAACGCCCCAATGTGCTGTTTGTCATTGTGGACGACCTCAACCACTGGATCGGCGCGCTCGGGCGCAATACGCAGACGAAAACGCCCGCGATCGACGCGCTGGCCAAGCGCGGTGTGCTCTTTCAAAACGCCTACTGCCCCGCCCCCTTGTGCAATCCCTCGCGCGCCGCGATTTTTTCCGGGATGCGCCCGGGCACGACCGGTGTTTACGAAAACAGCCACGACTGGCGCGAGGTTGTCTCCAAGGAAAAGACGCTGCCCGGCGTTTTCGCGCAGGCGGGTTACCGCACCGTGGGCGTGGGCAAAACCTACGATTACAAATACGAACGCCACGCGGATTACGAGGCTTACGCCGAGCGCAAAACGCTCGGCAGATGGCCTGTCCCCAAAGCGGAGGAAATGAAAACCTTCGGCGAGCCGCAATGGGGACCGGTGGACTGCAAGGACGAGGACACGCCCGAATATAAAATGGTCAACTACGCCATCGGGGAACTCGGCGCCCAGGCGAAAAAAGGCGCGGGCGCGCAGCCGCTGTTTTTGGCCGTCGGCCTGTTTCGCCCGCACGCCCCGTGGTTTGTGCCGCGCAAATATTACGACATGCACCCGCGCGAAAATATCGAGCTGCCGCCCTTCAGCGAAAACGACCTGGACGACCTGCCACCGCCCGCGCGCAGGCTGGTGGGCGAAAAAGTTTTCAAAAACATAAGCGAATCCGGGCAATGGAAGGCTGCGATCCAAGGCTACCTCGCCGCCGTCTCCTACGCCGACGCGCAGTTAAAGCGCCTGTTCGACGAACTGGAAAAGCACCCCAAGCTCAAGGAAAACACCATCATCGTTTTCTGGGGCGACAACGGCTGGCATCTGGGCGAAAAGCATCACTTTGGCAAATACACCCTCTGGGAAGAGGCCACGCGCATCCCGCACATCTGGGTTGTGCCCGGGCTTTCAAAGGAAAACACCGTGTGCGCGCAGACGATGGACCTCATGGACATTTATCCCACGCTTTTGGAACTGTGCGGCATCGCGCGCCCCGCGCATGTGCAAGGCGACAGCATCGTCGGGCTGCTAAAAAATCCCTCGGCCGTTCAGGACAAGGCCGCGATTTCCACGTACCGGCAAAACAACCATTCCATCCGCAAGGGGCCGTGGCGCTACACCCGCTACGCCAACGGTTCGCAAGAGCTGTACAATCACGACGACGATCCCTACGAATGGAAAAACCTCGCGGCCGATCCCGCGCATGAAAAAACAATCGCCGAATTGGCTGCGTGGCTGCCAAAGGACAATGTGCCCGCGCAACCTGTCAGCCAGATTTTCAAGGATCATTTGGCTCGCCAAAAGGCAGCCGCGGGCAAAAAATAATTTTTCACTACCTTCTATGAAAAAAATAATCCTTCCGACCCTAGCCGTCATTTTCACGCTGAGCGCCTTCGCCCAACCCAAGCCGCCTCCCCCGCAAGAACCGGTGGCGCCGGATTCCCAATGGCTGGTCAACGACCGCAAGCGCCCCGTGCCCGAACAGGTGCTGCCGGGCGATATGCCCCTGCTGGCCCCCGATGACGCCGACATTATTTTTGACGGCCAAGACATGGACGCGCTGGAAACGTCCAAGGGCGAGCCGTGCAACTGGGTCATTGAAAAGGGCGAGCTGGTCACAACCAAGGGAACAATTCGCACAAAAAAAGCCTACGGCTCCGTCCAACTGCACGCCGAATACTTCATCGCCGAGGGCACCGAGGGGCGCGACCAAAAGCGCGGCAACGGCGGCATCTTCATGATGGGCTGTTTTGAAATCCAGATCCACGACTCCTGGGAAAACCCGACTTACGCCGACGGCATAGTCGGCGCAGTCTACGGGCAGACGCCCCCGCTGGTCAACGCCGCAAAAAAGCCCGGGCAATGGCAGTCGATCGACATCTTTTTCAACGCGCCGCAAGCCGATGAAAACGGCAAGGTCACCGAGCCTGCCCGCGTGACAGTGCTGGTCAACGGCGTGCTCGTGCAAAACAACACCCCCATCCTCGGCCCCACGAAAAACCGCGTGGCCACCACCTACGAAAACTTCACCGTGCGCGACGGGAAAATCCTTTTCCAAGACCACGTGAACAACCCGCCCCTGCGCTACCGCAATATCTGGGTACGCCCGATTGGCGAGTCTCATCCGCTAAAAAATTAGAAGCCCGACCCTTCACGCGCTTCGACAAAAAAAGCGGCTGCCCTTTCAAAGGGCGGCCGTTTCATGAAAAACTTCCTACTTCTGCGCGTGCCAGGCTTCGGCGATCTCGACGGCGTTCAAGGCCGCGCCGCGCCAGAGTTGGTCGCCGGCGACAAAGAGGCTCAGGCCGTTTTCAAAAACGTCGTTTTTGCGCAGGCGGCCCACCCCGCACTTTTGCTTGCCGGAATAATCTAGCGGCATTGGATAGCGGTTTTGCGCGGGCTCGTCGCACAGCTCGGCGCCGTCGAAGGCGGCGATGACCTGGCGGGCGGCCCCGATGTCCACGGGCTTTTCAAAAGCGGCGTCGATCGCGATCGAGTGGGCGCGCAAAACGGGCACGCGCACGCAGGTCGTGGAGACCTTCAGGTCGGCGATCTCCATGATCTTGCGGCCCTCGTTGAGCATCTTCATCTCCTCCTTCGTGTACCCGTCGTCGAGGAACTTGTCGACGTGCGGGATCACGTTGAAGGCGATCGGGTGCGGGTAAACTTGCGGCGGGTACGTCTCGTCCTTGACCCACGCCTTCACCTCGTTTTCCAATTCGACAATGGCGGCCGCGCCCGTGCCGGAGACGGCCTGGTAGGTGGAGGCGACAAACTTTTTCAGCCCAAAAGCCTTGTGCAGCGGGTAAAGGCCCATCAGCGCGATCGCCGTCGAGCAATTGGGATTGGCGATGATGCCCTTGTGCCCCTTGATGGCCTGCGCGTTGATCGGCGGGACGATGAGCGGCACATTCGGGTCCATGCGGAAGCACGAGGAGTTGTCGATCACCAGGCAGCCGCGCTTGACGGCCTCGGGCGCCAGCGCCTGCGAGATGGAGCCGCCCGCGGAAAAAATCGCGAAGTCCAGCCCCGCGAACGCATCGGGGGTTGCCTCTTTAATTGTCCATGTCTTATCCTTGTAAGAAACCGTCTTGCCCGCAGAGCGCGCGGAAGCCATCGGCACGATTTCCCCAACGGGAAAGCCGCGCTCAAACAGCAAACGAATCAATTCCTGACCCACGGCGCCGGTGACGCCGACGATACCGATCTTGTAAGACATGAGTGATGATTATGACAAGTGGCTGGCCGATTGCACAAGACCCAGTGCCCTGGCGTGCGGCCATCCAATCCATCATTGCCTATACGTGAAAATTGGCGAGCAAAAACTTTGGCATTTTTCAGACGGCCAACTGCTAAAAACCTACACGGTAAGCACCTCGCGCGCCGCGCCGAGCTGCGTCAGAGATTCCCTGGGCACCCCCACCGGCCTGCATGAAGTCTGCGAAAAAATCGGCGAGGGCGAGCCGCTGGGCACGGTTTTCAAAGGCAGAAAACCCGCCGCCGCGCATTTTTCCCAAACACCCGAGCACGCCGAAGGCAAGAACCTCATCACCACGCGCATCCTGCGTTTGCAAGGCTTGGAGCCTGGGCACAACCGCGGCGGCGATCGCGATTCCTTCGAGCGCTTTATTTACATCCACGGCACGAACAAGGAAGAAAAGCTCGGCACGCCCGACAGCCACGGCTGCGTCTTGATGGCCAACGCCGACATCCTGGAACTGTTCGGGCGCGTGGACATCGGCACGCGCCTGTACATCGAATTATAAAACGATGATCGGCTTTTTGGACAACGGCGCGGGCGCGCCCTGCCCGCCTTCGGCGCAGGAACTTTTTCACGCGAGCCAACTGGCGGAGCGCTGCTTTGAGCCGGGCGGTTTTTTGCAGGCCACGCTCGGGCTTGCGCACCGCCCGCAGCAATTCTCGATGGCGCAGGCCCTCGGCGCGGCGCTGGTGTCGGACACCTCGCTGCTGGCCGAGGCGGGCACGGGGGTCGGAAAATCGCTCGCCTACTTGATTCCCGGGATACTGGCGGCCGTCGCCTCGCGGCGCCCGCTGGTCGTCTCCACGCACACCATCGCGCTGCAACACCAGCTCATGCAAAACGACATTCCGCTTTGCAGAAAACTCTTTGAGCAAACGCCCGAGCTTTCCGCCTTCGCGGATTTTCGCGTGGCGGTGCTGATGGGGCGCGGCCATTACCTGTGCACCACGCGCCTGGCCCGCGCGATCGAATCGCAGGGCGAGCTTTTTCCCGCGCACGAGCAACAGGAACTCGAGCGCATCTCCAACTGGGCGCAGACCACGAAGACAGGGCTGCTGGAGGAACTCAACCCCGCGCCCGTCGCCGACATTTGGGAATGGGTCAACGCCGACTCGCACGTGTGCACCTCCAAGCGCTGCTCAAGCGAGGCGTGCTTTTACCAGCGCGCGCGCGCCGAGGCGGCCAAGGCGCAGCTGCGCATCGTCAACCACAGCTTGCTGTTCGCGCTGATCGGCGCGGGCGCCTCGCCCCAAAGCGAGCAGCGCGGCATTTTGTTCCCCGACGACCGCGTCGTGCTCGACGAGGCGCACCTGGTGCCGGACGTGGCCACGGAATATTTCGGCAGTCATCTTTCCTCGCTGGGTATCGACCGCGCGCTACGCCAGCTTTACAACCCAAAGACAAAGCGCGGCCTCTTGAAGCGCCTGGGCAATTCTTATGACTGCCGGGACGTCACAAAACTCATCGCGCTGACGCAACTGTTTTTCGACGAGGTGCGCCACAGGCATTTGAGCAAGCGCGACTGCGTGCGGCTGTACGCGCCGCAATGGGGTCCGCTCGATGTGCTCGCGCCTTTCGCGACGCTGGCCAACCGCATAGGCTCCTTGATCGCCGCGGCCAACCACGAGAACGACGCCGACGAATTGCGCGACTGGCGCACGCGCTTACTGGGCTACCGCAGCGACTTGGAAAGCGCGCTGTTTCTGGCCGAAGAACGCCACGTGCACTGGATGGAGCTTTCGGGCAAAAACAAGCAGATCGTCCACGTTCACACCGCTCCCATCGACGTGGCGCCGCATCTGCGCCGCTGCCTGTTCAACCGCCATACCAGCGCGATTTTGACCAGCGCCACGCTGTGCGGCGGCGGCGACATGGAACACTTTAAAACACGCGTGGGCGGCGACGGCCAGGAAACGCTGCGCGAATCCTCGCCCTTTGTGCCTGGGCCCCTTGACGTCGGGCCAGTTTATGTGAGAAAATAGACAACAATAAATCACATAAAAAGGTATAGAAATGAAATCAAAGTTCAGCGTTGAGCAAATAATCAGGATACTGCGCGAAGCGGAAGTTGCGCCGAGC
>JAKPNF010000141.1 GCA_029548565.1 Verrucomicrobiota bacterium | reverse complement strand
AGAATAGCCCAACGGGATATTCTTTCGGTTGGTCACGCGCAGGGTTCGTCGCCCCAATGCCGCCCCGCCCAGCGCCAGCCCCCCCGCCGCGCGCAGCGCCGCACTCTTAAAAACACAAAGCGCGCTTGCCAAGACGCGGTGGCGAGGAGTAAGCTGGAATTTCTAATTCTTTAATCCTGTACCTATGTCCACCAAAGCACCCATTCGTGTTGCGATCACCGGCGCCGCCGGGCAGATCGGCTACTCTCTCATCTTCCGCATCGCCGCCGGCGACGTGTTTGGCCCCGACCAGCCGGTCGCGCTCAATCTCATCGAGATCGAGCCGGCGATGGGCGCGCTCTCGGGCGTTGTCATGGAACTGAACGACTGCGCGTTCCCGCTGGTCTCGGAAATCGTCCCCACCAGCGACATGAATGTGGGCTTCAAGGACGCCAACTGGTGCCTGCTCGTCGGCTCGGTGCCGCGCAAGGCGGGCATGGAACGCAAGGACCTGCTGGGCATCAACGGCAAAATCTTCGTGGGGCAGGGCGAGGCGATCGCCAAGAACGCCGCCAAGGATGTGCGCGTTTTGGTCGTGGGCAACCCCTGCAACACCAACGCCTACATTTGCAAACACGCCGCCAAGGGCGTCCCGGCCGACCGCTTCTTCGCGATGACCCGCCTGGACGAAAACCGCGCCAAGGCCCAACTGGCCGAAAAAGCCGGCGTGCACAGCTCCAAGGTCACGAACCTCGCCATCTGGGGCAACCACTCCGCCACCCAGTACCCGGATTTTTACAACGCCAAGATCGACGGCAAGCCCGCCCTCGAGGTGATCGGCGACGAAGCGTGGCTCAAAGACACCTTCATCCCCACCGTGCAGCAGCGCGGCGCGGCGATCATCAAGGCGCGCGGCCTTTCCAGCGCCGCCAGCGCCGCCAACGGCGCGATCGACACCGTGCGCTCGCTGGTGACTCCCACCAAGCCGGGAGACTGGTTCTCCGTGGCCGTGTGCTCCGACGGCTCCTACAACACGCCCAAGGACCTTATGATCTCCTATCCCATCCGCACCAACGATGGAAAGACCTGGGAAATCGTCCAAGGCGTCCCCGTCAACGACTACAGCCGCGCCAAGATCGACGCCTCCTGCAAGGAACTCCAAGAGGAAGCCAACGACGTGGCGGAGTTGCTGAAATAGGACAAATCGTTTTTCCCAATTAAAAAGCGCGCCTTATGGAGGGTGCGCTTTTTTGTGCGTGTGCTGGCAGGATTTGTTTAAAAAAGAAACGGTTTCAAGCGTTTGTATTTGCCGTTTTTTAGGGTTTTTTCTTAGAATAAACTTCATGCCCGCGTTTTCGCGTGGATTTCACTTTGAACAGATCACATGCACGCATACCCGCTTTTGGAATTGTTGGCCATCGGCTTTGTGCTGGCGCTTTTGCTGGGATATTTCGCGCAGCGCATGGGGCTTTCGCCGATTGTCGGCTATTTGCTGGCAGGGTTCTTGGCGGGGCCTAATTTTCCCTATTTTCCCTACGTGGCGGACGCCCATTACGCAGCGGAATTGGCCGAGGCTGGGGTGATTTTGCTGATGTTTGGGGTGGGGCTTCACTTCAACATGCGGGACCTAATGGCCGTCAAGGGCGTGGCGATCCCCGGGGCCATCGCGCAGAGCACGGTGGCCACCTTGCTGGGGATGCTGGCGGCCCACGTGTTCGGGTTTTCCATGGGCGCGGGGCTGGTGCTGGGCATGGGGCTGGCGTTGGCCAGCACTGTGGTGTTGCTGCGGGTGCTTTCCGACAACAATGTGCTGGATACCGTGCACGGGCACGTGGCCGTCGGCTGGCTGATCGTGGAGGATATTTTCACGGTGCTGATTTTGGTGCTGTTGCCCAGCATCGCGGTGGTCGTTAATTTTGAGGGCGAAGTGGGGGCTGCGGGCATGGCCTGGGCGTTGGTGCTGGCGCTGGTGAAACTGGCCGTCATGTGGGCGCTTATTTTGGTGGTGGGCGGGAAGATTGTCCCCCGGCTGTTGACGCAGGTGGCCAAGACCCGCTCGCAAGAGCTGTTTACCCTAACGGTGCTGGTGCTGGCCTTTGCGATAGCGGTGGGGTCTGCGGCGCTCTTTGGCGCCTCGATGGCTCTCGGCGCCTTTTTGGGCGGGATGGTGGTCGGGAAAAGCAATGTGAGTCATCAAGCCGGTGCGGACTTGCTGCCTTTCAAGGGCGCTTTTTCCGTCTTGTTTTTTATTTCCGTGGGTATGCTGTTTGACCCGGGTTTCATTTGGGAACATCCCAGCATGGTGTTGGTGTGTTTTCTCATTGTGCTGGTGGCCAAGCCACTGGTGGCGATCGTGGTGGTGTCGCTGTTGGGTTATTCGGTGCATACGGCTTTGGTCGTGGCCACCGGACTGGCCCAGGTGGGCGAATTTTCTTTCATCCTGGCGCAGGTGGCCGAGAGCCTGGAACTGATTTCCGATGACGTGTACAAACTCCTGGTCATTTGTTCGCTCGGCTCGATCATATTGAACCCCTCGCTGGTGCGCCGGGTGCCTCGGATGGAAAGGCGCCTGCGCGCCCACCCGCGGCTGTGGCACTTGCTGAGCTATCGCGCCGACCGGCGCGCGCGCAAGGGCAATTCGCTGCAGCAGGCCGTGCTGGGCGAGCGCGAGGAGCCCGGGCGCGCCGTTGTAGTGGGCTACGGCCCCGTCGGGCGCAAGGTGGCGGAGGTCCTGCTCCAAAACGCCTTGACGCCGGTAGTCATCGACATGAATGTGGACACGGTCAACGAATTGACCGCCGCGGGCCGCCACGCCGTGTATGGCGACTCGGCCACTGCCGACGTGCTGCGAGCAGCCGGTGTGCAAAAGGCCCGTTACCTCGTCTGCACGTTGCCCAATATCCAGACGGCCATCCCCACGGTAGCCGCCGCCCGGGAGCTCAATCCCGATTTGAGGATCCTGGTTAGAGCCCGATTTTTGAATGACGCGCCGCTGCTGCGCGATCTTGGGGTGCGGGCTATCGCCTTTGAGGAGCAGGAAGCGGCCAAGACGCTGGCCGCGCTGGTGCTTGAGGACTTGCAAGACGAAGGCGCCGCTATCGCGCGGGCGTAAGGAGTTTTTGCGCAAAAACTTCCTCTGCTCGCGTGTTTTTTTTCGTTTTCCGGATGAAGGGAGATGGTGCCGCAAAAAGAATCCTTAAAATTTGCATTGTCTCTTTTTTTATAAGTGCTACATTGGACTTATCCCCTTTCGGTCCAAAAAGCCGTCCACGCGCGCCGCGCGAGAGCTTTTTTGGCCGTATTTTTTTTACACACACCGGAATGAACATTCACGAATATCAAGCCAAAGAACTCTTTGCCAAGTACGGCATCGCAATCCCAAAGGGGCTAGCCGCCCACTCCAAAAAGGAGGTCGACCATGTGCTCGGGCAGATCCCGGACGGCAAGATGGTCGTCAAAAGCCAGATCCACGCGGGCGGTCGCGGCAAGGGCGTGTTCAAGGACGGGTTTGAAGGCGGCGTGAAGCTCGTCGCTAATAAAAAGGAGGCGCTGGACGTCGCCAACCACATGCTCGGCAACACGTTGGTCACCAAGCAGACGGGCCCGGACGGGCGCAAGGTCAACACCCTGTATTTCACGGAAGTCAATACCATCAAGAAGGAGTACTACATCGCGATTTTGCTCGACCGCAAGATATCGCAGCCGGTGATCATCGCCAGCACCGAGGGCGGCATGGACATCGAGACGGTCGCGGCGCAGTCGCCGGAAAAAATCATCCGCATCGAGGTAGACCCGCTGTTTGGCCTGCGCGATTACGAGGCGCGCGCGGCGGCGTTTTCGCTGGGCATGAAGGACGGGCTGGTCAAGCAGATGGTCAAGCTCTTGCGCGGCATGTACGACCTTTACTGGCAAAAGGACGCGGCGCTGGTGGAGATCAACCCGCTGGTCGTCACCCAGGATGAGCAGCTCGTCGCGCTCGACGCCAAGATCACCTTTGACGACAACGCGCTGTACCGCCACCCCGACATTCTGGCGCTACGCGATTTCAACGAGGAAGACCCCAAGGAGGTGGCCGCCTCGCAATTTTCGCTCAACTACATCGCGCTGGACGGCAACATCGCGTGCCTGGTCAACGGCGCGGGATTGGCGATGGCCACGATGGACATCATCCAGCACTACGGCGGGCATCCCGCCAACTTCCTCGACGTGGGCGGCGGGGCCAGCGAGGAGCAGGTGACGGAGGCTTTTAAAATCATCCTGACAGACCCCGACGTGAAGGGCATTTTGGTCAACATCTTCGGTGGCATCATGAAATGCGACGTGATCGCCCGCGGCATCGTCGCCGCCGCGCAAAAGCTGAATCTGGACATGCCGCTGGTCGTGCGGCTGGAGGGCACCAACGTCAAGGAGGGCAAGCAGATCCTGCGCGACAGCGGGCTGTCCCTCATCCCCGCCGACTCGCTGGCCGACGCCGCGCAAAAAGTGGTGGCTGCCGTCGCCGCCGAATAATTTTTTAACATTCTCTCTCGGAAATTTGAAGCTATGAGCATTTTGGTCGACAAGAACACACGCCTGGTGGTGCAGGGCATTACGGGCAAATCCGGCAGCTTTCACGCGCAGATGTGCATGGAGTACGGCACCAACCTGGTCGCGGGTGTGACCCCGGGCAAGGGCGGGCAGAAATTTTTGGACAAGGTTCCGATTCACGACACGCTGTACGAGGCCGTCGAGCGCGAGGGCGCCAACGTCTCGATGATCTTCGTGCCGCCGGCCTTCGCCGCCGACTCGATTTTGGAGGCGATCGATATGGAGATCCCGTTGGTGGTGTGCATCACCGAGGGCATCCCCGTGCACGACATGGAGCAGGTCAAATCGCGCCTGCGCTACGCCAAGACGCGGCTCATCGGCCCCAACTGCCCGGGCATTATCACGCCGGGGCAGTGCAAGATCGGCATCATGCCCGGCTACATCCACAAGCCCGGCAAGGTCGGCATCGTCTCGCGTTCGGGCACGCTCACTTACGAGGCCGTCTGGCAGCTCACCTCTTTGGGGCACGGCCAATCGACCGTCATCGGCATCGGCGGCGACCCTGTCAACGGCACGAGCCACTTGGAGGCCGTCCAAATGTTTAACGAAGACCCGCAGACCGACGCCATCATCATGATCGGCGAGATCGGTGGCGACGCCGAGGAAGAGGCCGCCCGCTACATCAAGGAGAACGTGAAAAAACCGGTGGCCGCCTTTATCGCGGGCGTCACCGCTCCCCCCGGCCGCCGCATGGGCCACGCCGGCGCGATCGTCTCCGGCGGCAGCGGCTCGGCCGCCGGCAAGATCGAGGCGCTCAAGGATGCGGGTATAGCCGTCGCGCCCACGCCCGCGGATATGGCGAAGACGCTTTTAACGGTCTGGAATCCATAATCGGCGGGCATCAAAAAAGAAAAATCACGGTCAAAAAATGCCCATATTTTTTGACGGTTATGTGTTGTGAAAATTTTTCGCCGGGTAGATAGTAGAGGGAATTTATCCCCATGAAAACTTCCCGCGACCGTGTGTTGGACGCCCTGAATTTCCGCGAGAGCGACCGCGTGCCCATTGATATGGGGGCGCACCGTTCCTCGGGCATTGCGGCGATCGCCTACGCGAAACTCAAAGAAGCGCTCGGCATTAGCTCGGGGGGTGTTTATGTCTATGACGTCATGCAACAGTTGGCGATCGTGGAGCCGCCCGTGCTCGACGCGCTGGGCATCGACACGATCGAGATGGGGCAGACGTTTTTGAAGGACGCAACCGACTGGCAGGACTGGACGCTGCCCGACGGCACGCCGTGCAAAATTCCCGCCTACGTCGACGCGCGCAAGGTGGGCGAGGACTGGTTCATTTACAACAAAAAAACGGGCAAGGCGCGCACGGTGCAGCGCAAGGGGTGCCTGTATTTTGAAAACGTCGACTATCCTTTCGCCGACTGCGACTTGGAAGACGGCGTCGACCCCGTCTATGACCTGTGGGCAAGCGGCGCGCTGGGGGCATCGCCGCCTCCGGGCAACCATTTTGGGATGAACGACCCCAACCTGAAAACCTACGCGCGGCAGGCCGCCGATTTTTACAAGTCCACCGACCGCGCGGTCGTCGGCGTTTTCGGCGGCAACTTGCTGGAGACGACCGAGGGGCTTTTCGGGATGGAGAACACTTTTATACAGATGAGCGCTTATCCCGACGAGTATGAGGAACTCATCGAGCGCATCACGCAGCGGCATTTGCAAAATTTGGAAATCTGGCTGGAGGCCTTCGGCAGTAGCGTGGACGTGATTTTGTTCGGCGACGATTTCGGCAGCCAAAGCGCCCCGCTGATGTCGCCCGAGATGTACCGCCGTTATTTTCAGCCGCGCGAAAAGCGCATGTGGGAACTAGTGCACAGCCGCAGCAAGGCCAAGACGAACCTGCATTCCTGCGGGTCGATCGAACCGTTGCTAAACGACCTGATCGATGCGGGGCTGGACAGCGTCAACCCCGTGCAAATCACCTGCGCGAACATGGAGCCGGAAAAACTCAAGGAAAAGTACAAAGGGCGCATCACCTTTTGGGGAGGCGGCTGCGACACGCGCGACATCCTGCCGCACGCTACCCCCGATCAAATCCGCGAGCACGTGCTGCGCCAGTGCGAGATCCTCGCCCCCGGCGGCGGTTTCGTCTTTCAGCAGGTGCACAACATTCAGGCGGACGTGCCGCCCGAAAATATTATCGCCATGTTCGAGGCCGCGCGGTCGTTTCGCTTGTAAGAACTGCCGTTTGGGGCTAAATAATACACAGCGGCGCAACGCAGCGGCCGCGCCTGTTTTTTTTTTATTCTCATGAGCACCACCTCCCGCCAGCGCGTCCTGGACGCCTTGAACTTCAAAGAAGGGCCAGTGCCCGTCGATTTCGGGGGGCACCGCTCCTCCGCCATCGCGGCGCTGGCCTATATAAAACTCAAAAACGCCCTGGGCATCAGCTCCGGCGACATTTATGTCTACGACGTGATGGGGCAGCTTGCCATTGTGGAGCCGGAGGTGCTCGACGCGCTCGGCGTGGACACGGTCGAGCTTGGCCGCGCCTTTTGCACGCAGCCGCAGGACTGGAAGGAATGGACGCTGCCCGGCGGCATCCCCTGCAAAATTCCCGCCTATGTCGACGTGCGCAAAAAAGGCGACGACTGGTTCATTCACAACATGAAAAGCGGCGAAGTGCGCGCGATACAGGTGAACGGCTCCTTGTGCTTCGAGCGCATCCAGCAACCCTTTGCCGACTACGAGTTGGACGAAGGCGTGGACGTTGTCTTTGAAAAATGGGCCAGCGGTGCCATGACCGGCACGCCGCCCCCCGGCGGGCACTTTGACATGACAAAGGAAGCCGCAGCCCCCTACGCCGAGCAGGCGCGCGCCTTTCGCGCGCAGACAAACCGCGCGGTCATCGGTGTTTTTGGCGGCAGCCTTTTTGAGGTGACGCACTGGCTCTTTGGCATGGAGAACGACCTCATCCAGATGAGCGCGTGCCCCGACGAGTACGAGCAGTTGGTGCACCGCGTCGGCGATCGCTATTTGCAGGAACTCGCCGTGTGGCTGGACGCCTTTGGCGACAGCGTGGACGTGGTGTTGTTTGTGGACGATTTTGGCGCGCAGTCCGGCTTGCTGATGGCCCCTGAGATGTACCGGCGCTACTTCCTGCCGGTGCACAAAAAGATGTGGCAGCTCGTGCACGAGCGCAGCGCCGCCAAGGTGAACCTGCACTCCTGCGGCTCCATAGATTCCATTATCCCCGACCTGATGGGCGCGGGGCTGGACGCGCTCAACCCCGTCCAGATCACTTGCGAGGGCATGGACGCCGCGAGCCTCAAGCAGCGCTTCGGCGACAAGCTCACACTGTGGGGGGGAGGCTGCGACACGCGCGACATCCTGCCGCGCGGCACCGCTGCGCAAATTCGCGAGCACGTGCTGCGCCAGTGCGAAATCCTCGCCCCGCGCGGCGGTTTTGTCTTCCAGCAGGTGCAAAACATCATGGCGGAAGTCCCCCCGCAAAACATCATCGCGATGTTCGAGGCCGTGAAGGAATTCAACGCCGGGCGCCCGGGCGCGTGAGCTGCGAAAAAAAACTTCTTCGAGGAAATCTCACTTATGAAAAAACGCTCACTTCGGGCGTTTTTTCAGTTTCGGGCGGCCGACGCGCGGGGCGGGGCGCTTCTTCGCTTTCTTTTTGTCGCCTAAAAAATTTCCCGATTTTAAGAGGGCGATCTGGTCGCGCAAAATGGCCGCTTTTTCGTATTGCAGGGCGTCGGCGGCCTCGAGCATTTCCTGTTCCAGCTCGGCGATGACGGTGGCCACATCCTCGTCGCCGCGGGCGTCCGCCAGCGAGACGGGGTCGGGCGTTTCCATCCCGTCGTCCACTTGCAGCGAGGCTTGCTCCAGGCGTTTCACGCCCGTGGGTGTGATATGGTGAGCCTCGTTATAGGCGATCTGTTTTTCGCGGCGGCGGTTGGTGGTCTCGATGGCGCGGCGCAGCGAGTCGGTCAGAACATCGGCGTACATGAGCACGCGGCCTTTCTCGTGGCGGGCGGCGCGGCCCGCCGTCTGGATGAGGCTCGTCTCGCTGCGCAAAAAGCCTTCTTTGTCCGCGTCGAGAATGCCGACCAGCGCGACTTCCGGAAGGTCAAGCCCCTCGCGCAGCAAATTGACGCCGACCAGCACGTCGAATTGTCCGCGGCGCAGGCGGCGCAGGATTTCCACGCGCTCGATGGCGTCGATGTCCGAGTGCAGGTACTCCACGCGGATTTCGTTCTCGCGCAAAAAATCGGCGAGGTCTTCGCTCATGCGCTTGGTCAGCGTGGTGACCAGCACGCGCTCCTGCGCGGCGACGGCCTTTTTGATCTCCGCCACCAAATCTTCCACCTGCCCCTTGATGGGGCGGATTTCGATCTGCGGGTCAATCAGCCCCGTGGGGCGGATGATTTGTTCGGCCACGACGCTGGAAAGCTCGCGCTCGGTCTTGGCGGGAGTGGCGGAGACGAAGATGGTCTGCCCCGTCAGTTCCCTGAATTCCTCGGCCTGCAGCGGGCGGTTGTCCAGCGCGCTGGGCAGGCGGAAGCCGTACTCGACCAGGCGCTCCTTGCGCGAGCGGTCGCCGCGGTACATCGCGCCGATTTGCGGCAGCGTGACGTGGCTCTCGTCGAGGAAAAACAGGGTGTCTTTCGGGAAAAAATCGACCAGGCACCAGGGGCGGCAGCCCAGCCCGCGCCCGCTAAGGTAAGCTGAATAATTCTCGATGCCGTTGCAAAAACCCATCTCGTTGAGCATTTCAAGGTCGTAGAGCGTGCGCATGCGGATGCGCTGGGCCTCGATGAGTTTTTTTTGTTTTTCAAACTCCAGCACGCGGTCTTCCATCTCCTTTCGGATCAGCGGCAGCGAGGCCTCTATCTTGTGGCGCGGGGTCACGTATTGGTTTGCCGGATACAAATCAAAACGCTCCATCGGCGCGCCGAGCGTGCCTGTCAGCGGGTCGAGCGGCCGCACGGACTCGACCGTGTCGCCGAAAAATTCCACGCGCACCGCGCTTTGCATGTAGGCCGGGTAGATGTCCACCACGTCCCCGCGCACGCGGAATTTGGCGCGCCCCAGTTCGATCTCGTTGCGCTCGTACAGCGACTCGACCAGGCGTTTCAAAAGCTCGTCGCGCGCGAGCGAGACGCCGGGGGCCAGCGTGATGCGCAAGTCGCGGAAATCCTCGGGCGAGCCCAACCCGTAGATGCACGACACGCTCGCCACCACGATCACGTCGCGCCGACTGATGAGCGCGCTGGTCGCCGAGATGCGCAGCCGCTCGATCTCCTCGTTGATGGAGGCGTCCTTTTCAATAAACGTGTCCGTTTGCGGGATATAGGCCTCCGGCTGGTAGTAGTCGTAGTAGCTGACAAAGTACTCGACCGCGTTTTCGGGAAAAAAGTTTTTGAACTCCGAGTACAGCTGCGCGGCCAGCGTCTTGTTGTGCGAGATGACCAGGGCAGGGCGGTTCAGTTGCGCGATGACATTGGCCATCGTGAAAGTCTTGCCCGAGCCGGTGACACCCTCGAGCGTCTGATAGCGGTTGCCCGCGCGCAGCGAACGGGCCAGCGTCTCAATGGCCTGCGGCTGGTCGCCCTGGGGAGGGAACGGATTGACCAGCTTGAAATCCATTATCTGAACAGCCCGTACAAATCGAGCAAGTTGATGTCGCGCAAGTTTTCCACGGCGATGTCGGCCTTGTCTCTGAGCGAGACGAGCGGGTTGGTCGTGGCCACCGCCACGGATTTCATGCCGCCGCTTCGGGCGGCCTGCAGCCCCGCGAAGGAATCCTCAAAGACCACGCATTCGCGCGGGCGGCGGTGAATGAGCGCGGCGGCCTTCACAAAAACTTCCGGATCGGGCTTACCTTCGGTGACGTCCTCGGCGCTGACAATTTCGTTGAAAAAATAATCAAAGTCCAGCATCTTCAGCGCCAGCGTGATGTTCTCGCGCGGCGTCGAGGAGCCGACCGCGCACGGGATGCCGGCGGCCTTGGCGCTTTCCAAAAGCCCGCGCACGCCCAGCAGCGGCTCGATGCCGTCCTTTTTGATGATTTTTTGGTAGAGCCTTTCCTTGCGCAGCGCCAGGCGGTCGATTTCCGCCGGGTCGTGCGTCCAGTCGAGGATTTCCGGGATGATGAAGCTGTTTTTGCGGCCAAAGCCGCTTTTAAAATGGTCGGATGGCAGAATTTTCCCTTCCTCCTGGGCAAGGAGTTCCCAGCTCCGCTCGTGTGCCGCGGAGGAATCGACGACCACGCCATCCCAGTCAAATATCAACCCAATGCGCATGCCTAAAATATTGAATCCTTCCGCATCAAAGTTCAAGCAAGCAAAGCGTGGTTGTTAGAACATGGAAAAAACAAATTGAAGCCCCGCGCGCATCCGTTAGAATTGTGTGATATGCCCACTGCCATCGTAAAACCGAAAGTTCGCGGATTTATCTGCATCACCACCCACCCGCAAGGCTGCGCCGCGCACGTGCGCGAGCAGATAGCCGTGGCTGAAAAAGCAAAAATCCAAAACGCGCCCAAGCGCGTGCTGGTCGTGGGCGCCTCCACAGGTTACGGGCTGGCCTCGCGCATCGCGGCGGCTTTTGGCGGCGGCGCGGATACCGTGGGCGTTTTCTTCGAGCGCCCCTGCGACAAGGGCCGCCCGGCCACGGCCGGCTGGTACAACACGGCCGCTTTCCACGAGGCCGCCAAACAAAAGAATTTAAAAGCCGTCTCCATCAACGGCGACGCGTTTTCCGACGAGATCAAACGCAAGACCCTCGATGCGGTCAAAGAAACACTCGGGCAGGTGGATCTGGTCGTCTATTCGCTGGCATCCCCGCGGCGCACCGACCCCCAGACGGGGGAGGTTTACAAGTCCGTCCTCAAACCCGTCGGCACGCCTTTCACCGCCAAGACGGTCGACACCGACAAGGAAATAGTCCACGAGGTGACACTTGAACCCGCCGAGGGCGATGACGTGAAAAACACCGTCAAGGTCATGGGCGGGGAAGACTGGATGCTCTGGATGCAGGCGCTCAAAAACGAAAACCTGCTGGCCAAAGGCGCGCAGACGCTCGCTTATTCCTACATCGGCCCGGAAGTGACGCACCCCATTTACAAAGACGGCACCATCGGCCAAGCGAAAGCCGACGTCGAAAAAACCGCGCACGAACTGAACACCAGCCTGCTCGCCGACTTGGGCGGCAAGGCCTTCGTCTCCGTGAACAAAGCCCTCGTCACGCAGGCCAGCTCCGCGATCCCCGTCGTGCCGCTGTACATTTCCATCCTCTACAAAATCATGAAGGCAAAAGCCCTTCACGAAGGCTGCATAGAACAAATGGTGCGCCTGCTAGCCGAGCGCCTGTGCACCGACGGCGCAGTGCCCACCGACCCCGAAGGCCGCATCCGCTTGGACGACTGGGAAATGAAAGACGACGTCCAACAGGCCGTGCGCGAACTCTGGCCGCAGATCGACACCGAAAACCTACGCGCCCTCTCCGACTTCGCCGGCTACCAGAAAGAATTTTTAAAACTCTTCGGCTTTGGTTTTGAGGGAATCGACTACGAAAAAGAAGTCGAACTCGACGTGCCGATCGAGGGGTTGGTCGGCTAAAAGCATCAGAATTTTTGTGTGTGTGCCTTTTAGTGAGCAGGACAGATTAAAATGCTCATTATTGTTTTGAAAATATAAAAAAGTGCTTGCCTTTAAAAGTTTTTTGCTTTCATATATGTACCGTATGCGATTCATTTTCAAAGACGTCTGTGCCCCCCACCCCCGAGTTCGGGCTTAAAAAATAAGCCGTTTGCGGCGGTACTGTTTTGTCTATTGGGGGTAATAAATATCCACGCACAGGCGGTTATTTGGACGGGCGATGTGTCGCCGACACCAACAGGAGGTGCGCAGACGTGGAGCGTTAGCACTCTTTCGGTAGGAGATACTGCCCAAGGACAAATGACAATTGCGGGAGCGACGGTGACTGTGGATTCTCAGTTATTTATCGGCAGTACCAGCACGGGTGTGGGTGCTTTGACGATATCCAGCGGCACCTTGAGTGTGGGCTCCAATTTAAATGTGGGGCAATTAGGCAGTGGCTCCTTTTATATGGGCTCAGGGGTTGTGAAGATAGGTGGCTGGTTCTCTATCGGAGAATCAAATAAGTACGGAGGTAGCGGTGCGGCAACTATGTCCGGAGGCACATTATCTGTGGGGGGAGCCTTTTATGTTGGATTTGAAGGCGACGGAACAATGCATCTAAGTGGAGGGAACCTAAGCATTGCGAGCGCGTTGTGGATTGGGTGCCATTATGGAGATAGTGGGGCACTTACGGTTTCCGCGGGAACTTTGACCGTGACCTCAGAAACTAACGTTGGAATGAACGGAACAGGTTCGCTGCAATTAAATGGAGGTGTGGCTGTATTTGGAGGAACCCTTAAGGTCGGGCAAATGGGTACGAGTCTTCCGGCGCAACTATGTATTTCAAATGCAATAGAAAGCGCGATAGTCAAACAATCGTTGACGATAGAATCAAACGGAGAATTGACGTTTGACGTGAACTTGTCTTTACCGCAAAAAGCAGATCCGATTATTAGTGCCAATGCGTTGAATTTTAATACGTCCGGGCAATACGCTATCACGTTGTCGAATTTGGATAGTGTTCAAACGAATCGCCAGATAGGCATCATCGAATCGGCGACGGTAGTGGATGCGGATATCAAAAATATCACTTGGCAAATAGATGGAATAACAGCAGGTTACGACGTCCAAGCTGAATGGGAGGACAACACGCTCTATCTCAATATTACCGTCATCCCCGAATCTTCCGCGACCGCCGCGTTATTTGGGTTGTTGGCATTGCTCGTTACTGCTCGCCGCAAAAAGTAACTTGCTACGCGAATCAAGTATGGTGCCGCGATTTCAGGATGCGCTAGCATCCGTCATAAAAGTCTTTTGGGAAGGGGTGCGGGGAAACCCTTTTCT
>JAKPNF010000136.1 GCA_029548565.1 Verrucomicrobiota bacterium | reverse complement strand
ATGCGGGGAAAACTTTTTTGAAAAAAAGTCTTCCCCGCGCCCCTTTCAAAAAACTTTTCATACGGGTGCTGCGCACCCGGACTTTAATTAAACGGCCAAAGCACGAAGGCGCTTACGGTGAATAGGGCGTGAGAGACGATGGAGATAAAAAGATTACGTGTAATCCAATATAAAAAACCCCAGTACAGGCCACAAGTTAGGGCGGCGAGGGTTAGCAAGATGTTGGCGGATGCTATGTGCACGCCTGCGTAGACGGCGGCTGCGCAGACTAGGCCTATCCACACGCCTAGGCGGCCTTGCGCCCAGCGTTGGATGTAGCCGCGCCAGAAAATTTCCTCGAAGGGTGAGGTGACGAACAACAGCACGCATGCAATCACCCAGAGGTTTCCTTGGAACTGGATATTGTAGATGTGTGTGAGTTCGGGCGCGGCGAAGGAAAACATCCAGCGGGCCAGCGCGTTGAGGATGGCGAAAATTCCGTACAGTAGCGCGGCGCTTGCCACGCCGATTAGAAAATTTTTAAAGGAGAAATCTTTTTTGGAAAACGGGCTGCCTGCGTCGCAGATGGAGATGACGGACAGCAGTCCCGCCGCCAGCGACATGCCGAGCCAGAAGTTGACGACATCGCACGCGAAAATCAGCGTCCAAAAAATCGCGGCCAGCACGAGGGTGGCGATGACAACGGGCGTGCGCGGTGTCCTCATATTTTATATCCAGCGCGAGAGTACCAGCCCCGCCATGATCAGCAGGCCGAGCAGGAAGTGGAACTTGGCCGTCAGCGGGCACAGGGCGTTGATTTGGCGGTGGGCAGCCTCGCCCTCGCCAAAGGCGGGCTTGAGGATTTTGCAGGCCATCGGCACCAACAAAAACACGAGCCAGTAACCATGCAGAAAAAACCCGAGCACGCCCGAGGCGATAAACGCCACGATATAAAGCCACGCCAGCATCCAAAGCGCGCGGCGCCTGCCCAGTATCATTGAGACGGTGCGGATCTTGCAGCCGCGGTCGTTTTCAATGTCGCGGATGTCGTTGGCGTGCATGATGCCGGTGACCAGGCAGGCGATCGGGATCGACACCCAGAACGAGAACGCCGTGATCTCCCCCGTCTGGATGAAATAAGACGGCATAACCATCAGCGGCCCCATCAAAAAGAAAACGGCCAGCGGCCCGCGCGCGCTGTATTTTAACGGGCAGGGGCTGGTCGTGTACATGCACGCGCCGATGACGCCCAGCACGCCGAAGACGAGCAATTGCCAGCCGCACCACGCTGTCAAAATAATTCCCAGCGCGACCACAACGACCAGCGTGAGCCAGCCCGCGCGATAGACTTGTTGTGGTTTTAATAATCCTTTGACCAGCGTGATGTCGTCGGCGTGCTGTTCGGAATCGACGCCGGATTTAAAGTCGCCGTAGGTGTTGAAAAAATTGGTGGCCACCTGAATGAGTATGCCCGCGACCATTGTCACGGCGAAGCGCCCCCACAACAGCGGATAGCCCTGCGCCACGGCCAGCAACGAGCCGATGCCCACCGGCACAAACGCCGCCGTCAACGACCACGGCCGCGCGGCAAAGACCCAGAGTTTTACGGGATTATCGAGTTTCATTAAAAAATTAATTCTTGGAAATCTCCAATCGTTCCAGCATGAGCTGTGTTTTAATATCGGCCTGTTCAATCGAATCCCCGCGTGCCAGCAGCACGGCCATGCGGCGGTGGTCTTTGATGTCGGGCTTGCCGAAGATGCGCATATCCGTGTTGGGGATGGCCAGCGCCTTGTCCAGCCCCTTGAAACTGACGCATTCGGCGGGGCCGTCCACGACGATGGCGCGGCTGGCGCCCGGGCCGTTGAGGACGATCTCGGGGATGGGAATGCCCAAAATCGCGCGCACGTGCAACGTGAACTGCGAGAGCTGCTGGGTGATCATGGTGACCATGCCGGTGTCGTGCGGGCGGGGGGAGACTTCGGAGAAATAAACCTCGTCGCCCCTGATAAAAAGCTCCACGCCGAAAATGCCGAAGCCGCCGAGGGCGTCGGTTATTTTTTTGGCGTAGTCCTGCGCGGTTTTGAGCGCCTTGTCGCTCATGGGGTGGGGCTGCCAGCTACGGCGGTAATCCCCGTCGATTTGCTGGTGGCCGATCGGCGCGCAAAAGGCAGTGCCGCCGACGTGCCGCACGGTTAGCAGCGTGATCTCGTAGTCAAAGGGGATGAAACTCTCGACAATCACGCGGCCTTCGCCCGCGCGGCCGCTCGTTTGGGAAATTTTCCACGCCTTTTCGATTTGCGCGGGGCTGCGCACGATCGACTGGCCGTGTCCGGAGGAGCTCATCACCGGCTTGACCACGCAGGGCAGGCCGATTTTTTCTACGGCTTTTTTGAAATCCTCAAAGTTGTCGGCAAAGGCGTAGGCGCTGGTTTTTAAACCGAGCGTTTCGGCGGCCAGTGTGCGGATGCCCTCGCGGTTCATGGTGAGGTTGACGGCCTTGGCCGTGGGGATCACGCGAAAGCCTTGCTGCTCCAGCTCCACGAGTTTTTCGGTGGCGATGGCCTCGACTTCGGGGATGATAAAATCCGGCTTTTCCTTTAAAATAACTTCCTCGAGTTTTTGCGCATCGAGCATCGGCACGACGTGCGAGCGGTCTGCAATCTGCATGGCGGGCGCGTTTTCGTAGCGGTCCACCGCGATCACTTCCAGCCCCAGGCGCTTGAGGGCGATGACGACCTCGCGCCCCAATTCGCCGCTGCCCAGCAGCATGGCTTTGGTCGCGTTCTTCTTGAAGGGGGTTCCGATAGTAGTGGCCATGAAGTTCCAAAATAAGGCATAGCGCAGGCGATTCAAAGCAGATTTTGAGCTGTCGCGGGTGCGCTGACTTTTTCATCATCTAACTTGTTTGAAAACAACGGATAAAAAATTCGGCAGGTCGCTTTTTAAAATCCCCGTTGTGGGCGGGAAAATTGCTGGTATAATTAGAGGCGATACGCGTTGGACGGCGGCGCCAAGCCGAAGCCTTTGACGCGTGCCAAGCGCGCAACTCTCATTGCGCACAGCGAAAGATGTGGTGGATTGCGTCCGCCTTTGTTTTCAGCAAAGGAACCACGGAACAATCCCATGCATGAATGCAAACACAACCGATTACGGTAAACATAAATTCCTGAACCGATGCGCCGCCTTAGTGGCGGGGCTTTTATGTGCAGCCAAATACAAGGGCCGCGCTGTGTCGTGCGGCAGGGGCGCGTTCGCGCCCAAAATTCCGCACAGACAGCAAAGGCGGGCGACGTGCGGGTTGCACTTGTGCGCGCAATGCCATGCGTTGACGGACGTGCGGCTGAGTCTGTGAGCGTGTTTTCACGAAAATTTAGGCGGGTGCGTTGTCCGGCACGGGCGGCGTGCGCCTCTTTTTATTTGTGAGAACACCCGTGAAAACAGATTTCAGCCATGACCATAAGACCGGAAACACCCAAAGATTTTTCAACCATCCACGCACTGATCAAGGACGCCTTCCAGACCGCCAAGGTCAAGGACGGCGACGAGCAGGATTTTGCCCGCGCCCTGCGCCGAAGCGCAAACTACATCCCAGCTTTGGCATTGGTGGCCGAAGATGATGACGGGCGCATCGTGGGGCATATCATGCTCACGCGCACGCGTGTCGAGCAATTCAGCGGCCTGCCTTACGCGGGGCTGCTGCTCGAACCCTTGTCGGTGGACAAGCGCCACCAAGGGCGCGGCATTGGCCGCGCGCTGGTCAACCACGCGCTGCTTTTGGCCGGGCAGATGGGCTACGCCGCCGTTTTTTTATGCGGCGATGTGGATTACTACGCGCGCTTTGGTTTCAAGCCGCTGAGCTACTACGGGCTGGGCAGCCACGATATCCGCCACTTGCCCCACGCGCTGGCCTGCGAGTTGACACCCGGCGCCCTGAGCGAGGTGGCCGGCGGCACGGTCGATTGTTGGGAACTGGAAAAAGCGGCAGTGTGCGCATAAAAAAAGCGCGGGGTTTATGCCCCGCGCTTTTTTCTTTTTTATCCCACGATCAATTCCTTGGCGGATTTGCCCTGCGGGATGAACGGCAGCACGTGCTCGTTGTTGGGCACCACGACGTCGAGCACGAAGGCTTCCTTGCTGGCCAGCATCTCGCGGATGCCTGCGCGCAGGTCGTCCTTGCACAGGATGCGCCGTCCGTTCAGGCCGAAGCCCTTGGCGATGGCCACGAAGTCCGGGTACAGGCCGTCGGGAT
>JAKPNF010000074.1 GCA_029548565.1 Verrucomicrobiota bacterium | reverse complement strand
TCGTCGGCGGGCTTGATCTGGTGGATGGTCTCCGAGGCGTTGACGGCGGCATTGGGCATTTCCATCGCGCTGGCGCAGTCGGCGACCACCTCGAGCGCCTTGATGCAGTTGGGATCCTCGTTGAGGATTTTCTCGGCGGCTTCCAGGCCGGCCTTGGCGTCTTTTTTGCCGAGCTTGGCGGCCTTCATCGCGGCGGGCATGCTGCCGAGTTTGGAAAAGATGGAGCCGCCTTTTTTCGTTTGCGCCAGCTTACGCTGCGCCTTGCGCATGATCTTGCGGACGTCCGTGCACGTGGGGGTGCGTTGCAGGATGCCCATGCAAATTTCGGTGGCGTAGGAGCAGTTGCCCTGGACGATCGCCTTTTCGGCGTTTTCGACTTGTTTGAGCAGGCGGGGGTCGAGTTCGGAGAGAGATATTTCAGCCATGAGGTTTAGGGTGTAGTGATAAGCTAAAAGCTTACGCCATTTACGCTTTGGCGGTCAAGGCGCAAACCGTTTGGGCGCGTTGGGAAGAATACCCGTTGATGGAAACCTTGCAGAAGCTTTAATAAATAAAATTCTTTAAGTCGTTTTTTTATAGCAAAGTAAGATAAGTTTTTTGCCAAATATTATTTGACGGGCAAACACGGGGTTTGCTAACATTTTCCTATTCGCGTAAAAGCGATTTTTAATCATAAAAAAAATATGAGCACACAAAAAAAAGCACTGGTTTGCGGGGCGGGCGGTTTCATAGGTGGCCATTTGGTGGAACGTCTTAAACGCGAGGGGTACTGGGTTCGCGGTGTGGACATCAAGATGCCGGAGTTCAGAAAAACAGCCGCGGACGATTTTACCCAGGGCGACCTGCGCGATCCGGTGCTTTGCGACAAGATCACTTCCGACGTGAAGTTTGACGAGCTTTACCAACTGGCCGCCGACATGGGCGGGGCGGGCTATGTTTTTTCCGGCGACCACGATGCGGCCATCATGCATAATTCAGCAATGGTCAATTTGAACATGGCCGAGGCCGCGCGCAAGACCGCGATTGGCAAGCTGTTTTATTCTTCCAGCGCCTGCATTTATCCGGAGCGCCTGCAACTCGACACGGACAATCACGGGCTCAAGGAGTCCGACGCCTACCCTGCGGGCCCCGACAGCGAATACGGCTGGGAAAAACTTTTCAGCGAGCGCTTGTACGGCTCCTATGCGCGCAACTACGGCATGGAGGTGCATGTGGCGCGCTTTCACAATATTTTCGGTCCCTATGGCACATGGGAAGGCGGCCGCGAAAAGGCTCCCGCAGCCATGTGCCGCAAGGTCGCCGAGACGCCCGAAGGCGGCACCATCGAAATGTGGGGCGATGGCGAGCAAACGCGCACTTTCTTGTACGTGGACGAATGTCTGGAAGGCGTGCGCCGCCTGATGAATTCCGACGTTTCCGACCCCGTGAACATCGGCTCGGACGAGCTTATTTCCATCAACGACCTGGCGAAGATGGCGATGTCCTTTGATAGCAAAAATATAACCATCAAGCACATCCCCGGGCCGATCGGCGTGCGCGGGCGCAGTTCGGACAACACCTACATCCAGCAACGGCTGGGTTGGCGCCCGACTTCCAAGTTGGTTGACGGCATGCGCGAAACCTACAAATGGATCGCCGAGCAAGTCGCACAGAAAAAGGCAGGCGCTTAATCGGTGGCAAAAACGCAGGCGTTGAAAATCACGCCTGCGTTTTTTGTGTGTTTATAAATTCGACGATGACACTGTGCCGACTAATTTGACACCGCGTGCGTTGGCAAGACACCACAAACTTTTCGGTTCGTTATGAACAAACGCAAATTTTCCATTTTATTGGCCTTTGAATATGTGCACAAAAAAAACCATGCCAGTATTTTGGGCTTTGAGCCGGAGTACGACCAGGTCGCCCAGGCGCTGCTTAAAAACAAGCCGGTCGGCACCGAGATAAAATTGCATGGCGCCGACGGGATTTTTAAAAAATATGTTCCTGGAAAATCGCCGCGGCGCATCGCCAATTTGCTGTGGATGGCGGCTGTTTGCCCGTTCAAAATTTTATCCACGCGCGCGGATCTTATTTTTGTCAAGACCACGCCGCCACTCATTCAGATACCCTACATTTTCTGGGGCAAATTGTTGCGCCGCAAGGTGGTCTTGTGGCTGATGGACTACCATCCTGTGTTTGAGCAGCGCCAGTGCAAGGGTGCGGTGCAAAAAATCGCAGCGCCACTTTCGTGGGTAGACAAACAATTTTTGAATTGGTATGACAAGATTATCTGTTTGGACAAGGCGATGCAGGATTTGATTTTACGCCGCTGTCCGAGCGCGAAAACATGCGTGTACCCCACCTGGAACAATGGCAAGGCGCGGCATTTGGATTTGGCGCAGCACGACGGCCTAAACCCATTGCGGCTTTTATATAGCGGCAATCTCGGCAGCGGGCACTCGCTGGAGTTTTTGAAAAGGCTGCTGGTATTGGTGCGCGAGAAAACAAGCGTCGAGCTTTCCTATTGCGGCAATTCGAAAAACACCATCGCGAAGTTCGAGGTGTTGGCGCAAAAATGCGGCGCCATTTTTCGCAATTATCCGCGCGTGGAAAAATTCGAGGAACTGGGCGAATTGTACGCCCGCGAAAAAATACACTACGGCATCGTGCTGTTGAACGACTCGCTGCAGGGCATTGTTTCCCCCAGTAAATTCGGCGGCTATATTTCTTTCGGACTGCCAATTTTGAATCTGGGTCCGCGCGACACCAACGCCGACAAAGTCTGCCGTGAATTTCACGCAGGGCTAAGCTGGTCCAACGGCGACGACATGCTGCCCATCGCCACCCAACTGGCAGACCCGCAAGTCCAACGCGCCTGCGCCGCTGCCACCCAAGAGGCCAGCGAATTTTTCTCCGTCAAACAAGCCGAGAACACGGCCAATGTTTTGCTGGAGGTGTTGTTGAAAGATTAGAAACGATGCTTGAAACTATTCGCGCCAACTATGCTGTACGCGCTTTTTTGAGTCCTATTTTTAGGCACCGCACAAACACTCTTGACTTAAAACGCGCGCAACTGCTAGTGTGAACCTTTCCGCTCTTTCACCGGAGCCAGCAGCGCAACCAGCAGGCGCTTTGGGCTCCAAAATTACTTTATGGCCGAATAGCTCAATTGGTAGAGCAGTTGACTCTTAATCAATTGGTTCTGGGTTCGAGTCCCTGTTCGGCCACTCTTTGGAAAATCCTCTTGGACATGATTGTCTGA
>JAKPNF010000060.1 GCA_029548565.1 Verrucomicrobiota bacterium | reverse complement strand
GTGCTCTTTGACGACGCGGGAGGGGCGGGATTGACTTATCATTTGTCGAATTTGTACATGGACGGCGCCATCGGAGTTTCCTCGCTCAGTTCGTTGGCGGCCTCCATGCAAATCAGCGCCAACACCCTTTCGCTTTCCGAGCGTTTTCAACTCGGACGCGTGAACGCGAACTCGGTGGGTGTGCTGACTATCTCCGGCACGGGTGCCCTGTACGCGGCCAGCGGGAATGTGACGCTCGGAGAATCCTCGGGCTCCAGCGGCGTTATTTACATCAAAGACGATGGCGCGCTTTATTACACGACGGCCAATACCGGCCACACGTTTTATATCGGCAGCGCCACGAACGCCACGGGACTGGTGGACGTTTCCGGCGGCGTTTTCGTTTCCAGTCGTGTCGTGCGCTTGAGCAACGCCACCGGCTCCACGGGCATTTTAAATATTTCCGGAACGGGCAGCGTCACGGTGAACAGCAATCTGGAGGTCGGCAATCAAGCCGGCAGCACCGGGTCGGTCAATGTCAGCGGCGGCGAGTTGACGGTGACGGGCACCGCTTATTTGGGCACGCGCGTCTCCGGCACGGGCTACCTCAATGTCAGCGCAGGCAAAGTGACGCTGGCCAACCTCACGATAAGCAACCAGACCAGCGCCACCGGTGTCTTGAGCATCAGCGGCGGGGCGGTGACGGCGACTTCCCGCCTGGTTGTCGGTTCCACGCAGTCGTCCAAGGCGACGATTTCGATTTCCGGCGGCTCGCTGACCAGCGGCGCCACCTCGGTTTCGATGGGGCCGGATTCCGTGGCGACAATCTCCGTTGCCGGCCTGGGTACCTGGACGTCGAGCACAACCACGCTTTCTTCGGGAACGAACGCCGCGACGTTCATCACCGTCAGCAATGGCGGGCGGTGGACGGCGGGCAATATTTCGATTTCTACGGGACTGAGCTCGTCGACAGTATGACTTTCGACGGGGCAAACACCTTCGGCACTTTCAGCACGATGCGCACATCGGTGGGTGATAATTCCCGGACCCATATAACCGTTTCCAACGGCGGCTTTCTGCGGGCGGGTGTCCTTGTCACGTCCGAAGGCGCGAATGCCTCGACGACTCTTGCGATGCTGGCGGGCACTTACACTTCCAGCCATATTTCGACCAGCCAAGGCTTGGAGTCGTCCACGAGTTGGACTTTATACAACGCCGACGTGACGACCGGCAATGTGAGCCTTAGCACCGGCGGCAGCTCCTCGACCACCATGCAATTAAGCGGCACGGCTTCGCTGACGGGCAACGGCGGATTGCGCGTGGCCCTCGGCAGTTATTCCAGCGCCACTTTCTCGATGGCCGGCGACTCCGAGGCCAGTTTTCTTTACCTGCAGACCAACCGTGTGGACACCACTGCCCTGGCCTACGGCACCTATTCCAGCGCCACGGTTTTGCTGCAGGACAACGCCAAATGGACTATCCAGACCACCAACGCCGACGCGGCCATTTGGGCGCAGGCCGGCAGCAGCTCGGCGGCCTTGCAGATGAGCGGCGCCTCGCAGGCGACCATCGCCACGGTGTATAACGCCTTCGCCACGGGCATTTCCTCCAGCGCGAACGTCTCGCTTTCGGGCTCCTCGAGTTTTAAGACCTATTTCCACGACCCCAGCGGGGCCACCACCACCTATGATTATTTCACCTTCGCCCACGGCAATTATTCCAGCGCCACCTTGAGCATGGCCGACGATGCCACGGCGAGCATTTCGTACGCCTCGGTATCCTTCGCGGCGGGCAGCAATTCCAAGGCGCAGATAGATTTGTCGGGTTCGGCGAGCTTGAACATACTGAACACCACGACACTCTCATTTGCCAGAGGACAAATGTCTTCAGCGACCATTTCATTGACGGATAACGCGACCTTGCAATCGGACACCGTCACGCTTTTTGCCGAAGGTGCCAATTCCTCGGTGAGCCTTTCGTTGGCGGGTGAGTCCAAAGTGGACTCGGCGCAAAATGTGAACATCGCCAACGCCTCCGGTTCTGCGGCGACCGTCACTCTGGCTGACAACGCGCTACTGACGGCGGGCACTTACCTGTATGTGGCCAACGGGACAAACTCGCAGGCGACCCTTTCCATGACGGGCGGCACCTTTAGCACTGTGACTGTAACTGATTCCGTCGGCTTGGCCACAGGATACGGATCCACTGTCTCTCTGAACCAGTCCGGTGGCCTTGTTGAAAGCAAGAACAGTATTTTTGTCGGGCACAGAACCAATTCACATGCCACATGGAATCTCTCCGGTGGCAGCGCCAGCGCAGTCTCGGTCATCGTGGGAAATCAGGGCACAGGTACTTTGGCCATGACCGGCGGCACCCTCGCGGCCACAACCGTGAGCCTCGGCGCTGTCTCGGGCGCCAAGGGGTTCTTCTCCATGACAAGCGGCACCGCCACGCTCGGGGCGCTCAATGTCGCCAACACCGCAGGCGCCACGGGTGATATTTCTCTCTCAGGAAACGCGAAATTGTATGTTGAGACACTTTCTATGGCGGTGAGCAATTACGCTGTGGGTACTTTCAGCGGGCAATCCACCACGACAATCGGGACACACCTGCGCGTAGGTGTAGGCATGGGCGCCGCGGTTTACATGGAAATTGCCGAATCGGCCTCCATGACAATTTATGGCAGCGCGAGTGTGGGTTTTGGTTCCGGCGGCAACACTTTTTTGGTCATGACTGGCGGGCAGCTAAATGCGCTCACTGTCACCGGCAGCACGACTGCCGGCGCGCTTTACGTGGGCTGGCACACGGGAGTAAACGGCACGATGACCATCGGTGGTACCGCCAAACTTAATGTTCAAACTCTGAGCACTGGCAACGTTGGCGGCACGGCCAACGTCTATTTCGGCGGCGATTCTGAAAATTATATCGGCGGAGCCGTCCTTTTGGGCTCGAGGGAAAACAGCCAGGCCAGCAGCATGACCATCTCCGAATCGGCGATCACAAATGTGCAGGGCTTTTTCTACGTGGCCAACGCCGCCAATGCCAGCGCCTCGCTTAATATCGCAGGCGGCACGACGAATGTCACTGGCGGCTTTGGCATCGGCACGGGCAGCGGTTCGAACGCGACCTTTGTCATGAGCGAGGGCACGCTGAACCTCTACAACATCGCTCAGATTGGATTGCGCACAAACAGCCAAGTGGTCTCGACGCTTTCCGGCGGCACGATCAACGCCATGGGCAGCAACTACGCCATCGCCAATGGCGACGGGATTGTCACCACGATGAGCCTTGAGGGCACCCATGTGAAGGCCACCACTGTCAACATCGCCAACGCCGCAGTCAGCAGCACCAGCAGCAGCACCTTCGGCGGCACGGCGTATGTGACACTCAGCGGCGGCACGCTGGCGGCCAGCGCCAATTTGTTCATGGCCAACCAGGCCAGCACCGCCGCCACGCTCACCATCAACGGCGGCACGCTGACCGTCGGCAACAATATGCAGATTGGCAACGGCGGCACGGCGACCAACGCCACGCTTTTGCTTAGCGCCGGGCACGTCTATGTGCAAAACACCCTCACGATCGCCAAGGGCGGCTATGCGGGAATCAGCGGCACGGGCATTTTGGCAGCGGGCACCCTTAGCATCGACAATGGCGGTATTTTTAGAGGCAGGCTGTTTGTCGGGGCGCTTTCAGGCGCACCCGCCAATTACGCGCGGGTGAATAATCTCGTGCTTGCCATCGGTGTGCAACTGCAGGACGATACTTATCTTTCCTCCACGGGGCGCGTGAGTTTGGTCGTCAGCGGATCGAGCGATTCGGGCGCCGACGCGCTCATCCAGATGGCCAATATCATCGCCGAAAACGGCGCGCAGATCAGCGTGGATCTGACAAACTTTGTCATCACGGGCGAGGAGACCGTGGACATACTGTCCTACGTGGACGCGACAAACCTCAACGGCGTGACGATCACGGTGACGGGTTACAACCAGTCGAACTGGATCGTCGAGGGGCAGTGGAACGAGACGACGAAAATGCTTGAGCTAATGATCCTCATCCCCGAACCGGCGGCGAATGCCGCGCTGCTGGGACTGCTGGCTCTTGCCGTGGCCGTGCGTCGCAAAAAATAAATGCGACTAAAAGATCAGAGGTTTTTTCTTTTTTCAACCAACCGAAAATCAGATAAAAAATGTTCATGAAGAAAACCATACTCAGCTTGCTGCTTGGCGCGGCGGGTTTGTCTCTCGCCTTTTCAGCCGACGCGAAAAAGCCCGGCTGGATGCTCTCCGAAGATCCCGCCCAGATCATCACCAACCCCACCGGCACGCTCGCTCAGGGACGCGCCTATCAGGGCACGCCCAATATCGTGGTCTCGCAATCCGGCAAGCGCGGTTTTGCGATCTGTTACGGCGGCGGTACGGAAGAATCCACGCACAATTACGTGATGGTTTCCTATCTGAACGAATATCTCACCGGAAAGCCAGGCGTGGACTTGGTTATCCGTTCGCCGCACACGGGAAAAGTGCGCTGCTTCGACCCCGCCGGCTGGCGTGATCCGCAGGGCCGCGTCTGGATCGCCTGGTGCCAATCGACCGGCGAATACAGCTTCACTGGCAAGCGCAAAAAACCCGGCGAGCCGGAATCGCAATGGAGCCGCCACGGTTCGACCTGGGCGATCTACACCGACAATCCCGACGACGCCCAGCCCACCTGGAGCGCCCCGCGCCGCCTGTTCGACGGCAACATGATCAACAAGCCCCTCTTTCTCAAAAACGGCGACGGCCTGTACCCGGTGTGCTTTTTTACGATGCCCTATGTCAACGACCTGTTGCGCATGAAGGAAGGGGCGGGCGTGTGGCTGTCCCAGGACAAGGGCGAGACGTTTAAACAAATTGGCAACGTCATCGTGCCGGATTCCAAATACGCCGAACACATGCTCGTGGAGATGAACGACGGGCGCATTTGGATGATCGCGCGGCGCGAGCCCAACTCCAACGTGCGCATGCGCCACAGCCGTCAGGCCGGAGGGCTCATCCACACAAGCACATACACCGACGGCATCAGCGAGGCTTTTTCCAAAGACGGCGGGCGCACTTTCTCCGAGGCGAAATATTCCAAAATCCACGGCAACGGCTCGCGCACCTATCTGGCGCGCCTGAAGTCCGGCAATTTGTTGCTGCTAAAAAATTACGCCAACGACGACCTGTGGCTGGCCGGAAAACCCAAGCAAACCGACGGCGAACCCGTGCCGCGCAAAATCATAGTTGGCTACATCTCCAAAGACGACGGCAAGACCTGGGAAGGCGGCCTGATCTTCGACGACGTGCGCGCGATCACCGACGGCTTTGACCGCAAATATGTAGCCTATCCCGACGCCAGCGAGGCGGACAACGGCTTCATTTACGTCGTGTGGGATTACTTCCGCTACAATGAGCCAGAAATCCGCGTGGCCAAAGTGACCGAAGCGGATATCCTCGCCGGAAAAATAATCTCCAAAGGTTCCGTCCCCCTCTTCATCGCCAACAAAGGCGGCAAAATGCAAGAAGACGCCGTCCTGGGCACCGAAGCCCAAGGCGGCCACGCAGACTAAACCAAAAGAATAAAACCCGCATCCTGAGATCACTAGGATGCGCAGCATCCGCCCTAAAAGTCTTTTGGGGAGGGGTGCGGGGAAACCCTTTTCTTCCAAAAAAGGGCTTCCCCGCATATACTCTCAGCGCCCTTCAACGATAAAAAAATTGCTACCTATAAAAAAAAACGAAAAAATAAACGAATGCTTTCCGTAAGAATCATTCCGTGCCTGGACGTAAAAGGTGGCCGCGTGGTCAAGGGTGTGAAGTTTGTCGATTTGATCGACGCCGGTGACCCAGTGGAACAGGCCAAGGCTTATCAGGCGCAGGGAGCGGACGAGCTAGTGTTTTTGGACATCACGGCCACCAACGAGGATCGCGGGATTATGCGCGACGTTGTCGAGCGCACGGCGGGGGAGTGCTTCATGCCGTTGACGGTGGGCGGGGGGCTGCGCACGGTGGAGGATATCCGCGCGATGCTTAATTGCGGGGCGGACAAGATAAGTCTGAACACGGCAGCGGTGCTGGATCCCGATCTGATAGCGGCGGCGTCGCAGAAATTTGGGAACCAGTGCATCGTGGTGGCGATCGACGCGCACCGCGTGGGGGATGGCAAGTGGACAGTGCTGACCCACGGCGGGCGGCAGGACACGGGCATCGACGTGGTCGACTGGGCGAAGAAAGTGACCGATCTGGGCGCGGGCGAAATTTTGCTGACGTCCATGGACGCCGACGGCACGAAGGACGGCTATGATGTGCCGCTGACCAAGGCCGTCAGCAGCGCGACGCGTGTGCCGGTGATAGCGTCCGGCGGTGCGGGCAACCTCGACCACATGGTCGACGTCGTGCTCAACGGCGGAGCCAGCGCGGTCCTGGCCGCCTCGATCTTCCACTTCGGCACCTTCACGATTCCCCAGACAAAAGCGTACCTGAAAAAACACGGCATCCCGGTACGGGAATAATTTTACGTTATGGCTCCATTTTTTGTCGGCCTGTTTTTCGCAAGCGCCCTACTAGCCATGCCGTTTGCCACGTGGCGATTGGCGCTATTTTTGCACAAGCGCGACATTTCTTTTTTCTTAACATGGGCATTGTGCTTGTTGGCGTGGATGCTGGCATTCGCAATTGTGTTAAAAAAACTTGCTTCATTATTGATACCGGGGGGAGCGACCTTGCTGGGCCGGTTGGCCTAGGAGCAGCTACGGTACTGATTTTGTTCATAATTTATCTCAAATTCAAAAGCTCCACCCCCAAAGACCCGCGCAAAAAATCAAGTGCCGATCATTGGCAAGGCGCGATCTTGCCAGTTGTGCAAGGGAAGCATTATGGCGTGCGCGTGCGCTTCGAAAATCTGCCGGTTCAGATAAATATTAAAAACGGGAAGAAGCGTTTTTTTGGCGAGCAGGGGCATGAATTTTTCCTCTTTCTTCAGGACACCTTTTCAAAAGACGAGATCCACAACGCGCTGGCAGCCGGTTCGGTGCAATACCGCGTCAACTGTGCCAGCACGGTTCCTTACACAGTGAAATTCGAGTTTTCACGAGAGTTTGCCGCAGAAATGAAAAAGGCTCGCGGGGCAAAAGATTTCTTTTGGGAAATGCTGGCCGATGCGATTGTCGAAGCCTATAGTTCCGAAAAAATAAAATAGCTCGAAGCTGTGCATGGTCTTCTGTCTTTTCACAGAGGCGCAGCAATCTGCTTTTTTGAAAACGCCCAAATTGGCGATTCTCTCGTGGCAACGGTTCGGCTTGATGCTCAAGCCAGGCCGAGCTTTTCCAAAATGCGTTGCAAGTCTTCGTTGCCAAAATAGTCGATGATGATTTTTCCATGCTTCGGACTATGCTTCAACGCCACTCGCGTATTCAACTTTCCGGAAAGACGTTTTTCTAAATCTTCAATCACCGCCGACTGCGCCTGTGCGGGCGTACTTTTCGTGATCTTCTTGCCACTGTCGCGCTTTAACTTGGCGATGAGAATTTCTGTCTCGCGCACGCTCAGGGCGTCTTCTATCACCTTGCGGGCGGCTGCCGTTTGCAGTTGTTTTTCCAAGCCCAGCAGCACCTTGGCGTGGCCGACGGAGAGCTGGCCCTTGGTGATGAAATTCTGGATCTCGCGCTCCAGCGACAGCAGGCGCAGGGTGTTGGCGATGGTCGCGCGCGGTTGGGCGAGGCGTTCGGCCACGGCTTCTTGCGTGAGGGAGAAATCCTTCATCAAACTCGCGTAGCCCAGCGCGGTTTCGATCGGGTTTAAATCGCGGCGCTGCAGGTTTTCTATCAGCCCCATGACGGCGGAGGAAGACTCGCTGGCCTGCACCACCAAAACGGGGACAGTTTTCAATCCCAACTGTTTCACCGCGCGCCAGCGGCGCTCGCCGGCCACGAGTTGGTACTTGTCGCCTTTTTGGCGCACGACTAGCGGTTGGAGCAACCCCTCACAGCGGATGCTCTCGGCCAGTTCCTTGAGGCTCTGTTCGTCGAACTCGCGGCGGGCCTGATGGTCGCTCGGCTCGATTTTCGAGGGGGGGATCTGGCGGAAAGGGCTTGCCGTGTTTTCTGCAGGCGCGGGTGTGCTTTTTGCGGGAACGGCAACGGGTTTTTTAACCGGCAACGCGACGCTGGCGGCCATTTTGGAGCCGGAGATCAGGCCGCTCAAGCCGCGGCCAAGTCCGTGTTTTTTGGGAGGGGTCATTGTGAAAAAACGAAAGGAAATTAATTTAGCGCCCGGCCTTGGGAATGAAAATGGTTTGACCTGCGCGCAGGTCGCGGGCGGGGTCTGCTATGCGGTTGGCGTTCTGGATGTCGCGCATGCTCGCGCCGTGCTCGCGGGCGATTTTGCCGAGGGTGTCGCCGGCCTTGACGGTGTAGGTCACGCCTTCTTTGGGATAGTCGTCGGAGAAGGAAACGGTCGTGGCGGTGGCGGGTTGGGCGCGCTGGGCTTTGGCGATTTTGTCAAAGCCGTCCTGCATCTGCTTGGCCAGCGATTCCAGCTCCTTGGCGACCACGTCGAGAATTTGCTTTTTGGTCTTTTCGTTTTGCGCGTCAACATCGTTGCGCAGCGCGGCCAGCGCGGTGGCCTGGGTTTGGGCGCTGCCGGCTTGGGCGACTTGGCGTTTTAGCTCCTCGTTTTCCTTTTTGAGGGCGTCCACCTCCATGCGCAATTGGCCGACTTGGCGGGAGAGCAAGTTCATGTCCTCCATCAGCCCCGCGAGTTGCGAGGCGGCGCCTTGTTGCCCGAAGGCGGCGGAAGTGAAGATAAGAAAGAGAAGAACGGCGGCTTTTTTCATGGCGATAAAAATATCAAAAATGGGTTAACCTCTACTATTTTAGGGCATAGGGGTTTTGTCAAAGGAAACTGTGGGCTTTTTGCGGGGGAAAGGGGTGGGCGAGACGAGCGGGCACAGGGGCACGCTTTGCAAAATGCGGCCGATTTGGATGGGGAAGCCGTTTAAAAAGTCTGCCGCGCACAGACGTTTGCCGCCCGGACGCTGCAATTGCGTGAGGTTTAAAATCCCCTGCGCCGTGGCCACTTGCAGGCCGCATTGCCCCGCGTGCAGAATGGTTCCCGGGAGGGCCTTGTGCGCCTCCATTATGGCCGTGGCCTCATAAATTTTCACGCGGGCGCCGTCCACTTCGACGCAGCAGGCGGGCCAGGGCGACAGCGCGCGCACGCGGCGGGCGAGCAATTCGGCGGGTTGGTTGAAGTCCAGCAGGCCGTCGTCTTTGGAAATTTTGCGGGTGTAGGAAACTTTTGAACTATCCTGCGGCGTGAAGACGGCCTTTTGCGCCAAAACGAGCGGCAGCATGCGCTCAAGCAGCGGCACGCAGGCGCGAGCGAGTTTGGGGCGCAGGTCTTCGACGGTGTAGCCCGTTTCGATTTTTATTTTTTCAACGCCGCACACGTCGCCTGCGTCCATTTGCGGGACTATGCGCATGAGCGACACGCCGGTCTCGTTCAATCCGTCGGCCACCGCGCCCAAGATGGGGGATGCCCCGCGATAGGCGGGCAGGAGCGAGGCGTGCAAATTCAAAAATCCCAGCGGCGGCACGGCCAGCAAATCGTTTTTCAAAAGATGCCCGTAGGCCATCACAAGGCACAGGCGCGGATTTTTTTGCGCGAGCCACGCGGTGTCCTCGGGAGAAAGTTTTTCCGAGCGGCGCAGCTCGACGTTGTGCGCGAGCGCCCAGGCGGACACGTCGTTGGGCAGGCATTTTTGGCCGCGGCCGTGCGGGCGATCGGGCTGCGAAACAATGGCCGCCAATTCCACGGGGCTATCGGGCGAGATTAAAAAATCCAGCGTCGGCAAAACGATGCTGTCGGAACCGAAAAAAACTATTTTTGGCCGCTGCATTTTTTGCGCTCCCTTTAAAATTAGCGCCGCGGTTTGCGCGCGGGTTTTTTCTTTTTGCGCGCGGCGTTGGCGGCGCGTTTTTCCTGCTCGCGCTTGGCGGCGCCGCGCGTTTTGTCGGAGTCGTACAGCGGGCGCGTCATCTGTGTTTTGCCGACCAGTTGGAAACGGATCGAGACGCCGTAGAGCTTGAACGCCTCCTGAAACTGGCGCTCCAGGTAACGCTCGTATTCCTCGTCCAGGCGCAGCGGCTGGTTGCAGTAAAGGCGCACCGCCTGCGGCGCGTGGCTGACTTGCAGGGCGTAATACACCTTGAAGCGTTTGCCGCTGACGATATTGGGGCTGCGTTTTTCAACGATGCGCTGAATCTCGCGGTTGACTTGCCCGGTCGGTAGTTCGCGCGCGTAGGACTGGTAGACGCTGCGCGCGTAGCGCAGCAGGTCTTCCAGATTCAGCCCCTCTTTGGCGGAGGTGAAAACGACGGGGCTGCGCGGCAAAAAGAAAAGCTGCTCGAGCACCGCGTCCAAAAATTTCTTTTTGAACTGCGCGATGTTGTCAAAGCCCTGCAGCGGCTCGTTCTCGAATTTTTTAAGCGCCAAATCCCACTTGTTGACGACGACGACCAGGCCTTTTCCGGCCTTGACGATTTCGCCCGCCACGCGCTTGTCCTGCTTGGTCACCCCGCCCAGCGCGTCGAGCACCAAGACGACGATTTCCGCCTGCTCGATCGCCTTTTGCGTGCGCACGACGGAGAAATATTCGATGCTCGTCGAGAGTTTGGGCGCCGCGCGCAGCCCCGCCGTGTCGATCAGTTCAAAGTGCCACGGGTCGCCTTTTTCGGGTTGGTAATCCAAGTTATGGCTCGTCGAGTCGCGCGTGGTGCCGGGGATTTCGCTGACGATGAGGCGGTCGGAATTAAGCAGGCGGTTGGCGATGGAGGATTTGCCCACGTTGGGCCTGCCCACCAGACACATGCGGATGCGGTGCTCGGCGATTTTTTCTTCGGTAATTTTTTCTGCCTCGGGCTTTGGCCCCAACGCTTCCTCGATGCGCTCGCGCAATTCGCCGATGCCGCGGTTGTGCTCGGCGGAGACGGGCAGCGCCTCGCCCAATCCCAAACGGAAAAAGTCCGCGCCGTTGTGCGCCACGTGGTGGTCGCTCTCGGCCTTGTTCATCGCGAGGATGACGCGCTTGCCCGCATCGTGCAGGCGCTTGGCGATCTGCTC
>JAKPNF010000059.1 GCA_029548565.1 Verrucomicrobiota bacterium | reverse complement strand
GTTGAGCGCGAGGTACTGGATCAGTGGCATGGAGAACCAGGTGAAATCGGGTCGCTCCTGGCCCTGCGGTCCGCCGTGGATGTAAAAGACGACGGGGCGCGGTCCCTGGAAGCCCAGTCCCGGTGCGGGCAGGTAGAGCCGCGCTGAAACGCGCAGTCCGTCGTGACTGATGAACGAGGCATCCTCACCCGGCGCGAGCAGTTCCGCCGGGATGCCTAACACGCGCTCGCGTGTGACCTGGCGGAGCGTCCCGTCCGGTTCCAGCAGGTAGAGCTGCACCGGGGAGATCGCTGTGGAGAAAGCCAGGGCATACGTATTGCTCTCTTTGTCGTAATGGATGCCCTGTAACACTCCATTGCTCAGCGCGCCGGTACCACAGAGCACCCGCTGCAAGTGGAAGGTGAGGGTGGCCTCGTCCAAGCGGCCTTCGTAGGCCCAGGAGCAGCCATCTATGTTGTAGATGAGCAGGTAACGGTTGCCGTCCAGCCGTTCCAGCAGCTCCAGTTCGCCGTCGCCGGTGTGGACGAGGCCCTCTATGGTGACCGGGTGGAGGGTCTGCGGCTGATCCGGCGGCAGGTAGGCCAGGCCGTAATGGTCGTCAAAGAGCACGGTGGTGCCGGCATCCGAAATGTACAGAGTGTTGCCGTTGACCAACAGCCCCGCGCTGTCCAGACCGGCCGCCGTCGTCGTGGTGCCGGGCGACACAGTGATGTTTTCGGCGTGCAACAGCGAGGCGCACAGCAAAGCGCCAATGACAGGGATTTTAACAATCGGGTGTATTTTCGAGGGAATCATAGATTTGGGAAGGTGGGCGGCTTTATGACTTTCTCCTTCCCGATTTTCCTTTTTCAGGCACTCGCATGTCAATCCTTTTATGAAGGGAAAAAGTCATAAAATAAAAGGTCGGCACAAATCAGAAAAATATAAAGCGACGCTTAAATTACCCAATCTCCCTCTAAAAAATGAGTTGCGGCGCAGGATATGCGCGTTTAAGGATTTTATTTAATGCAAAAAAACCTCCAAAAAATCAAAAGATTTTCGGAGGTTTCCTAAGGATGCTTGGCGCATTTATTTCCTGCGCCGCACGGCCAGCATCAGTGCGAGCAACCCCAGCAGCGCGCCGCCCAGCGCGGGTTCGGGGATAACGATCAGCATGCTCAAGGTGCCGCTGTTCCACAGCTCTTTGACAATCCAAGCCGACTGGTCGTAACCGATGAACTCCACGGCGATATCGTCAAGGTTCAAACCGCTCAAATAAGACGCCAGGCTGATCGTGTCCTCGGCGTTAATCGTGAAGCCGCTCAAGTCAATGGTGAGAACTGCGCCCAGCGCACCCGTGAGATTGCCCAATTCGATCAGCGCGTCCGCGCCGCCGTCGGTCGAGCCATTGATCTGCATCGTGACCTTTGCTGTAGAAGAAAGATAAGCGTCGCCCCGCACTTTCGCGCCAGAAATCAGAACGAGGTTGTCCGTGCGCGCGTAATTGGTCGGCGCGCCGGAAACGGCGCCGACAAACAAGGTGCCGTCAAAGATACCGCCGTTGCGTACGCTCAATGTGCCGGCCGCAAGCGTACCCGTGCCGCCCACTACCGTGTAGCCGCCCTTGTCGATGCCCCAAACGCCTCCCACATTGGCGTGGCCGCCCATGACAGAAACGGTGGCGTTGGTCACCGCGCTGAGCGTGTTGCCCAGAACCAAATTGCCACCGGCAGTCAGCGTGCCGCCTGTCATGTAAATAGCGCCGGAAGTACTCAGCGTGCGCGCGACATTGATGTGCGTGTCAGTGCCCAGCGTGCCGCTGGAAATCGATATCACGCCGGAGGCATTGGTCGTGGCGGCACTGGCCACGGAGATGCCAGTGGCCGAGCGCACTGTCCCGCCCTCAATGCTGACCGTGGCCGTCACACCCTCGCTATTGGCGACGGCGAAGCTGCCGGAGGTGCTGACCAAGCCGCCCGTAAATGTGCCAATGGCGGTGGAATTTGTGCGCAGGCCTATTTGGAAGGAGCTCGACCCAATAAGATTGCCGCCGCTGACATACAGGCTGCCGGTGGAACCATATCCCGCCCCAATACCGAAGGCATTCGAGACCTGCAGCGTGCCGCCGGAGACGGTCAGGTTGCCAGTGGAAGTGGTGCCGTTGGCCACGTACATATGAGCCATGACGCTGACCGAGGCGTCGTCGGAGACGATAATGTTGCCGGTGGAATTGGTGGCATTGCCCGCGATGACGGCTCCGACGATGCTGGTGATGGAATTGCCGCCGAGCGCCAACGTGCCCACCGACGTGTTACCCGCGCTGGTGGTGCTATACTGGCCGGTAATGAGGTTTCCACCCACATTGAACTCTCCGGTGCCCTTTACCGACAAAGTGCCGCTGGAACCCAGCCCCACGGCGATTTGCGCATGAGAACTGACATTGAGCTGCCCGCCCGTCATGAACAATGTGCCCGAAGCGCCCACACCGGTGCCCAGAGCCAAGGTGCCGGAACCCGGCGCGACCACGCCGGTGGAGATCGTGCCGCCGCTCATCGTCACGGCGCCGCTGGCGTTGCTACTGTTACCCAGAATCAAGGCCGTGCCTATCGAAAGCGAGGCGTTTTCACTCATCACAAGATTGCCTGAGGAATTTTGGCCATTGGCGACAAAAACCGAAGTGCCGATGTTAGCCGAGGAACTGCCCTCCATCGCCAAGGTGCCCTTCATGGTGTTGGCCAAAGTCGTGCCGTAAGCCCCGACAAGCAGGCTGGTCGTTGTGTTGAGCACGCCCGTACCGGACATGGTAAGCAAAGCGTCGGTACCTTGCGCCAGGCCGATGCTCACGGTGTTGGCGTTGACGGAACCGGTGATGACGGCCAGCGTGCCAACCGCGCCCTCGTTGTGTCCGATGGTGACGCCGTTCTTGGCGCTCATGGAACCGCCCGTTACATACACCGACGCGGTCGAAAAATTGCGCATGCCTATCATGAGCGCGCCACCGGCGGTGACGTGCCCGCCGCTGACCGTCGTTATGTTAGTCGAACCGGTACCCGCCGCAAATGCGATGTTGGTGCCCGCGCTGAAGGTACCGCCTGTCACCGAGAGCGTGGAGTTGGCATAAGAAACATTATTGAGATAAATGTAAGTGTCCGCGTGGTACAGCGCGTTGTCGGAAACCGAGACATGAACGGCAGAACCGCTGGCGTTGCCAATGCGGCTTTCGGAAGCTGTGCGAAGCACAGAGTCGCCGGTCAACGACACGGTGACCGAGGAATTGATGCCGTGGCCAAGCGCAATGGCGTTGTTCGCGGAGATGCTGGCCTTATCCTGCAGCGACAGCGTCACATGCGAACCACTGCCCTGGGCGAAGTATGTCATCGCCGCCAGCGCGTTGATGGCTATGCTCGAGGAGCCGCTCAGATCTATGTTCGCGCGGGAATTGGCTCCGTAACCAAAGGACGCGGTGGTGAAGCCCGACACGGCCAACTGCGAGTTGCTCGTCATCGTCAACGAGCCGGAACCATTGGCCCCTTGCGAGAAATAGAAATACCCCGCCGGCGTCGCGGTTGTGACCGTCAGGTAGGAATAATACGCGTTGAGGCTCGCCGAGCCGGACATGTCCAAACTCACGTAAGAATTGGCGCCACTGCCCCAGGTCACCGCGTACATGGCAAAGGTCGACTGCGCGTTGTCGCGCATAAAGAGCGACGTCGTGCTATGGGTCGCCTGGTTGAAGGTAACCGCGTCGCCCAGAGAGGTCGATACCGTCCACTTCGCGTTGTCGCTTAAATTGAAGATGGCCGTGGAATTGCCGCCCAAACTCGTGGTGTCCGCCGCCGCGCCGGAACGGTTGGTCTGCACATAGTTGAAGCGCGCCTCAGCCGTGCCGCTCAGGTTAAACTCGCCGTAAGAGCCGCTGCCGATGGCCACACGCAAGGCATTCGAGTGCAAGTAACCGCCGCTCATGTTGACCGAAGTCGAAGAATTGTGGTAGTTGCTGATGCTCAGCGCAGAGGCGGTCAAGATGCCGCCTGTCATGTAAAAATCGCCGTAGGAATCAGCAAAGGTACCTGTGATGAGGGTGGTCAGCGACAACGCATTGGCGCTGAGTGTGGCCGCCTGCGCGCCCGAAACACTCGAAAAGCCGGACATATTCAGCGAGGTGAGGCGATAGACGATTCCGGTACCACCGCTATCGTCAACAATGAAGCCGCTATTGGTGAATGCAAGCCAAACGGTGTTGCCATTGGCGACACTTGCGCCCATCCCGGCGGCGGTAGTCACCGTGTTTTCTTCGATATAGTAATCGGCCGCGTTCAGCAGCGGCATGGACAACAAGCCCGCGAACAAACTTGAGATGAGCGTGGTACGTATTTTCATGGGGAAATCTGGGTTGGGGTAACGGTTGAAACAGGGAAACAAAACAGGGATTTTTCAGTCGCGTTGATTCTCGTTTTTCAGGACAAATTTGTCAACCTTTTTACGGGTGAAATCAGTCATAAATTTATTTTTCGCAAAATGTATTGCTTTTAAGACCGTAGCGGGCTGTTTTTACAAATCTCACATCTCTTTGACAAAGAGAAAATAAAAAGTTACCGAACACGCCGTTCTTAAAACGCCTCCTTTTTTCGCCTTTTGAAAGGGGGACGTAAAAATATTATTCCTGAGGCACAAATTTTGGCGCCAATATTCCCAAATAACCTGCGTCACGGCGAAAATCCCATCATCCAAGGAACAGGAGAGAAATGACTTGCTTCATTCAAATTATATGCAATATTTTAGTCATAAAATGCAATTTTGGATTTTCGCGCCCCTGCCCAAAAACTTTCAAAAAAACATGCCCTCGTTTAAAACATTTTTTCTTTTCTGTTCAATGCTCGGCTGTGCCGCGAATACAATCATTTGCAACGCGCAACAGGCCGAGTCGGTTGTCTGGCAGAACACGAAACACAAGCATCCTTTCGATGGGGCAAAGGTTACGTTGTTGGGCGACACGCCCGTGGATTTCGGGATGTTTTCCTCGGACATGGTGCTGCCGTGGATGCCGCTTTTTTCCGACCAGCCTTACGAAAACAGGACGCTATTTTCCAAGACAGCTCCCCTGCCCCCTGTGCTGGACGGCAAGCTGTTTTACCTGCTGCCAAGCGACCGCGCACATGAATTCGTGTGCGAACAAGCGGGCGAGGTGATCGCCGTGGCCTTCGCGGCCGACCGTAAAAATATTTCCGAGCTACAAAGGCTGGGGTTTAAAAAACAGCAGGACGCGCAACTGGCCTTTCAGTTTCAAAAACTGCCCGGAACCGAGATCGTCATTTTCCAAAAAACGCTCGCAAAAGGTGAACATTTAAAAATGCCCGCGCGCGTGGTGTTGGCAGGCATCGTGCCGCCCGTTGCCCCGCCCGAGGGAGAAGTGCTCTATAACGGCATCGTCCTGCCTAAAATCTGGCCGCCTTATCTGGACGCCAATTCGCCGACACCACCTGAAATTCCCTATTTGAAAAAGCGCCCCGCCGTCGTGCCCATCGACATCGGGCGCCAGCTTTTCGTCGATGATTTTTTAATCGAACAAACGACGCTCACGCGCGAATTTCACACCCCAAAAAAATACGAGGGCAACCCCGTTTTGAAACCCGAGACGGAGCTTGAGAAAAAATCGACCTACGGCGACTGCGCCGTCGCCGCGCCTTTGGGCGGGTCGGTCTGGTGGAATCCCGAAAAGCAGTTTTTTGAAATTTGGTACGAGGCCGGGCACGTCACCAACCTCGCCTACGCGACGAGCAAGGACGGTTTGAACTGGGAGCGCCCGCAATTGGATGTCTTCCCCGGTACCAATAAAATATTAGAGCAGGCACCGGATTCCTGGAGTGTCGTGCGTGACTGGCGCGCGGTTAATCCCGACGAAAAATACAAGCTGCTCATGCGCGGGCCGGACATGGACATCCGCCGCTCGATCGCCTACACCTCGCCCGATGGCATTCACTGGAACAAGCGCGCGCTCGGCGGTTTTTCGGGCGACCGCGTGACCTTTTTTTACAACCCCTTCCGCCAAAAATGGGTCTACTCGCTGCGTTGGGGCGTGCCCATCGCCGGGCGCGTGCGCGCCTATTGGGAAAGCGACGACTTTTTGCGCGGCGCGCAGTGGCTGCCCAACCAGCCCGTTTTCTGGGCACGCACCGACACGCTCGACAAGCAAATCCTGCCGGGCGCCAAGGCCAAGCCGCAGATGTACAACTTGGACGCCTGCGCGTACGAGAGCCTCATGCTGGGCTTTTTCCAGCTCCACTACGGGCCGGACAACAACAGCTGCGCCGCGCAGGGCGTACCGAAAATCACAGGGCTTAATTTCGCCTACAGCCGCGATGGTTTTCACTGGGACAGGCCCGACCGCGAGCTGGCCATCGCCTCCACGCAAAAAAACGGCGACTGGGATCGCGGCTACGTGCAAAGCGTCGGCAACATCTGCGCCGTGATGGGTGACAAGCTCGTCATCTACTACACCGCTTTCGCGGGCGACGAAAACAAGAAATGGGATTCAAGCGCCAAGGACAAATTAACGGCCATGTTCGCTTCCGGTATGCACCAAAATGGCGCGATGGGTGTGGCCTTTTTGCGGCGCGACGGTTTCGCCTCCATGAACGCGCAAGCGCAAGGCACACTGCTGACCCGCCCCGTCGTCTTCACAGGGAAGCACCTCTTTGTGAACCTCGAAGCCCCGCAGGGGGAACTGCTCGCCCAGCTCGTCGGCATGGACGGCAAGCCCGTCGCTCCCTTCACGTTTGAAAACTGCGAGCCGCTCACAGGCGACACGGTTTTCGGGCAAATAAAATGGAAGGACGGCAGCGACCTGTCCGCACTGGCCGGACGCGCGCTGCGCTTTGAGTTCAAACTCAAAAACGCGAAGCTTTACGCCTTCTGGGTAAGCCGCGACGAAAGCGGCCGCTCCGACGGTTACGTCGCCGGCGGCGGCCCGGGCTTCACCTGCGACACCGACACGGTCGGAAAAGCTGTTTTGAAGTAGAGAAAAGCCGCGACTTGTAGCCGCTGGGTGGTGCGCTTCCTGTTTTTTGGGCGCGCACGCGCCAAACACTTACACCTGATCGGGGCAACTGCTGCCCACACCGGCGGACTCCACGCGCGCGCAATGGGACATCCCCGGGACTTTGTCGATCGCGGCCAACAACAGGTATTCCGGTTCGCTGACAAATTACAAACCTGCCAAGCGAGGTGACCGACACGATTTTGCTGTTGCAAGTCGCCGGCGATGCCTCCGAAGAAACAAAAAGCGTCCAGTGGCAAATCGTCGGCGACAATCTGGGCTTGCTGGTTTCAGAACTGGAATGGGTGGGCAACAGCCTCTACCTGCGCGCGCCCTTCTCGGAACCCGCATTAAGCGCGGCATTGCTGGGCTGTGCCATCTTGCCGGCCGCCGCCCGTCGCACGAAAAAATAAAGAAACAAACACCCGCCAATCCTTTGCGATAGAGTTCGCGGGTGTTTTAATTTTCCTACTTTTTCGCGGGCGTGAGTTTCATCACGAAGCCGCCGTCGTTTTTCATCAGGATTTCCATGACTTCGTCGCCCTTCAATTGGCGCAGCTCGCGTTTGTATTCTGTGGCAAGCACGTTGGCGTTCAGGCCGTCGGTGAATATTTCGGCTTCGTAGGTCGCGCTCTTGTTCAGGAATTTTGAGAGATTCAATTTGTAATAGCGCTCCTGTCCGCCGTTCATGCCGCCGACGTACCATGCGTCGCCTTTGCGCCGCGCGATGACGACGAATTCCCCGATTTTTCCGTCGAGCGCGCGGGAGTCGTCCCACGAGGTCGGCGTGGTGGCGATGAATTTTGTGACGTCGGGGCTTTTGCGGTAATAGCTCGGGGCGTCCGTCATCATCTGGATGGGACTTAGGTATAAAATGTACATCGACATCATGTGCGCGCGCGTGCCCATCACTTCCGGCAGGTTGAGGTTGGACTTAAACGCCGCGGGCGTCACGTTGCGCATTCCGCCGGGGGTGTAATCCATCGGCCCAAGAAGCATGCGGGTGAACACCAGATCGACATCGTGCGAGGGCGAGATGAATTTGCGGAATTTGTTCACCTCCGTGCCCTTCACGCCTTCGGCGCTCATGAGGTTGGGATAGGTGCGGTGCAGCCCCGCCATCGGCGGGCAGCCATGCAGCACGACCAGTATCTTTCGCTCTGCGCACAGTTTTAACAGGTGCTCGAGCTTTTGCATGGTGTCTTGATCATCGCTGTTGGCGTAGTCGATTTTTAGCGCATCGATGCCCCAGCTCTTGTAGAAATCGAGCGTTTTTTCCGGTTCGGGAAAAAGCACCTTTGTCAATGACCAGAGCATCGTGCGCACGCCTTTGGAGTGTGCGTATTTGGTCAGGTCCTCAATGTCAATGAAGGGTTTTTCGGCGACAAACCCGTCGGCGCTGAAAAATTTAGCGCGGCCTTCCGGCGTTTTCATCGATTCTATTTCGTTCATGTGCCAGCCAAGGTCAAAGGTCACAAAATCCACTCCATACTCGGCGGCGAAGTCGATATAATGTTTATACATCTCGTTGCTGATGCCCACGGGGAAATCGATGTCCTCGGTGTTCCAATTCATCCACCAGTCCCAGGTGGAATTGCCGCCCTTGATCCAGGAAGTATCGCCAATGGCGTTGGGCGAGGAAAGCTTGTAGACCGTGTCGTCCACCGCCAATGCGCTGTCGCGCCGCGCAATGATGAAGGCGCGCCACGGGAAAGCGCGGGAAGCGGCGGTTTTTGCTATGTAGTTTTCACGTGTGGCGATCTTCAGGTCGAAATCATCGGGAAAACTGTTAAAGGTTTTCGGAACTTTTTCAAACTGCCCATGAAGCGGCTCACCCGCCTTGGTGCAAGCCACGCGCAGGCCGGGATAGTCGTGCCAATCCGCCTGCACCAGCGCCACGCGCACGGCGGCGATCTCGAATAAAAATGGCAGTGACTCGTAGGTCGCCCCGCGCAATTCCTTCACCGTCTCGCGCGTGTACAACGACTCGAAGGCCGTCATCCCCGGGTGTATGCGGTGGGCGATCGTCGGCACGCTGTCGTCTAGGTCGAGGATAAAAATTTCGTCGTTAACGATCATGTCGCCCTTGCCCAGCTTTGTTATGAAACGGTAGGCGTAGGCGTTGTTATACAGGCGCACGCACAACGTGTAGCCCTCGAATTGTACATCCATCTCGTTGTAGTGGTCACGCATTTTGCTTTTGACATCGCCCAGCGCGTCGATCACTTCGTCCTTGGAAATCTGTGTCGCCTCGAGAATCTTCGCATCCCTTCCCACGATGCCGCGATCGGTGTCCAGTCCGATCTGCATTTTGTCGACCAACACGTGGCCGTCCGAGCGCAGCGTGAGTGTTAGCTGCGCGCCGTCTTCGACGATCGCGGTCAAGCGCCCATCAGGAGACTGCACACTCTGGCTCGCGCCAAACAACGGTGAAAGTAGCGCCAGCGTGGCGCAGGAAAACAGCAGAGGTATTTTTTTCATTTTTACAGTTGGATGTTTTGAATTGCGGGGGGGGAAGTTTTTCAGGAAATAACGCCTAAATCGATGTAGGAAATACGGCGTGCATCGCCGGCGGTTTGCGTGATTTCAAAATGGTTCTCGCCGTTTTTGAGAAGCCCTGCCGGAACCGTCCACGCGCGCATCTCTTTCGGCGTGCCAAGTAGTTGGGTGTACGGCGTTGGATAAAGTTCTGAAATATCTCCAGTTGGCGTAAGGGATATGCCGTTGAGAACCACGGAAAATTCGTGGTCGCGCAGTTCCTTGTTAAACTGCAGGCGAAAACGCCCCGCGCCCTTCCAGCCGCCCCCGGGAGCGGCGAGCGTCATGGCGAACTTGCAGGAATTTTGCGCGCTGAGCGGGTATGGTAAAAACGGCGCCACGCCTGCGGGCGACCAGCCGGGCGCCCACAGATAATATTGCGGCAAAAGCGCGAGGCGCTGGGGGTCGCCCGTCAGCGGCAACACCCAAAAAGGCGGCTCAGTGAAAGGCCCGCGCTGCACGTCACCGTAGGGGCGATAATAGGGGAAATTGAAATAGGAAACGCCGTCGCCCCCTTGCGCGTAGGCCAAGTGCGCCGTCGTTGTGAACAGCTCCGGCGTTGAGCGGCGGTCGAGATAATCGTCGTAGCCTTTGGCTTCGGGATTTATCCGCGCTCCGCGTGAGACAGCATGCGTCATCTCCAGATAGAGCGAAAGCTGCGGCGCAAGCGCGCGCATCTGTGCAAAATCAGTGCGCTGCGAAGTGAAATAGCTGGAGGACACCACCGCCATGTCCACGCCCGCCGCGGCGAGCTTGGGCAGATTCACGCCTATGTACTCGTGGTATTTTAAATACGCCGGGATGCGCACGCACAGTTTCAGACGGCGGCCTTTTTTAAGCCCTTCCGCATCCATCATCGCGCGCACCTGGGCGACGAAGGCTGTTATGATTTCCTCGCGCTGCGCGATGCTAGTCTCGTCCAAACGAAAAAGCGTGTGGTCGCGCATGAAATCCAGCTCCAGCCCATCGATATCGTAGGCGCACAGTTCTTTTAAAAATTGAAACTTGTGTGCGCGCACTTCTGGAATCGCCCAGTTCAAGACGCGGTCGCCCCAGTTTTTCATCGTCTTGCCGACGCGCCAGCGTTTCCAGTTCTCGTCGTAAAAACGGCTGACCGTGTGCTGCATGCGCTTGCCGTCGCCGTGCACGACACCTTCCTTGAGATGCCCGTCATTGAGCCGCAGCGACAAAAACGGCGACTGGTTGCGCAGGCGGCAGCGATGCACAAATATCTCGGCCAGATCGCCGCCGTTTAAAAAATAACGCCCCCAGCCGTCGGGCTTGACGCCGTAGCGCTCGCGGTACCAGCGGTAGTGCTCTGCCGCCGGATAAGATTCACTTTTCCACCAAGGCACCCAGCCGTAGCCCGGTTGCAAAAAGTGAGCGTCCACCAACCCCGTCACCTCGTCGATGGCAGACTCGAGCATTTTTTCGCCAAAGGGTTCGCCGCGTTTGTGGAAGGGGCTGTCGCAAGTCGTGAGGTTCGTGGCGTCGTTGCTGTACAGCACGCGCAGAGGCCGGCTGTGAGAGGGTCCGTCAGCGCCAACTGTGGCGGCGCGAATGCGCGCAAGCGGCGGCAGACCCGCGAGCAGCCCGAGGGAGGCTGTCGTTTTCATAAAATCTCTGCGCCTCATTTTATGAAAGGTTTTACTCATATAATGGAAGACGCGCAAGTCAAAAAGCGCACGTTGGCAAAAAAGCGCGCCGCCCGCGAGCTTTGCGAGAGGAAAAACCTTGACGCTCACGCCGCTTTCTGGAGAATTTTATGAGTCGAAACAATCATATAATTTCTGCCATGAAAAATACCCGCCTCTTTTCCCTGCTCGTTCGCATCTTGCCGATCACGGGCATCTGGTTGTGCCTGCACATATCTGCCGCCGCCGCAGAAAACAGGCAGTCGCTGCTCAAAAAATTCGACACGATGGGGCAGATGATAGACCAGTACATCTCTGTGGCTCCCGGCAACTGGAACGGCAACATTTGGGATGTCGTCGACCCGACAAAAAATTCCGGCACACCGCTGTCCGTCAAAAAAGGCAAGCGCCCCAAGGGCGATGCCGACTGCCGTGTTCACAGCGCCGTCGTGCTTAATACCCCCGCGCAAGTCAACCGTCTACACCTCTACGGCCCCGCCGGAATGTTGACGCTC
>JAKPNF010000042.1 GCA_029548565.1 Verrucomicrobiota bacterium | reverse complement strand
CGGAGGAGTACACAAAGTCAAAGTGCACGAGCTTGCAAAAGCGGTCGAGATCGTCGATGCGGCCCTCGAAGGCGCCGCGGTAATACTGGTAGCCGGTCAGGTTGCTGCGCAGGCTTTTTTGCGGGATGGGGTAGTTGAACTCCAACCGCAGCCGCGCGCGCGAGCTGCCCAGGTCTTTTTTAAAGCGCAGCAAAATCTCCTCCAACAACTCCGGCGTGAACACGCGGTCTTTGAAGTCGTAAAACGTGCGGATGATGCGCGACATGTTGATGCCCTTGTGCTCGGCGCTGAGCGAGACCGTGCCCGAGACGGTCGTCTCCAGGGTGATCTGCCCCAGCTCGGCGCTCAGGTAGCGCAGCGGAAGCTTGAAGTTGGAAATACCCACCTGCATCACGGGCACAAGCGCCCCCGCAATCGCAGGCCCGCCCGTGTTTTGCATGTCCGGCAGGCTGTCGCGATACTGCTCGGTGACGGCAAAGCCCTCGTCGTAACGGCGCTTGAGCGAATGGGCGCGGTAAGCGCACGCATCCGGCTGCCCGGCCGCGTTCTCGTGTTTGGAAGACGGTGCTTGATTGCTCATGTAAAGGTTTTAATATAGACCTTTTTAGGGCGAAAGACAACCCTGTGCATCATGGCGATGAAACTGCGCATTCTTGGCTCGAGCAGCTCGGGCAACTGCGCGCTGCTGAGCGCGGGGCGCAGCCATGTGCTGATCGATGCCGGGCTGGGGATCAACACGATACGCCGTGCGCTGGAGAGTTGTTCGCTGGCGCTTGAAAAAATCGACGCTGTCTTTTTGACGCACGACCACAGCGACCACACCGGCGCGCTGGCCAATTTTAAAAAATACGCGCACATCCCTGTTTTCGCCAACGAACTAACCGCCCGCGAGGTGAAAAAACGCCTCAAGCACACGCTAAACTGGAAACTTTTTGAGTCGGGGCAAAGCTGGGGTTTTGGAGAATTGCAGGTGCAGAGTTTTTGCGTGCCGCACGACGCGCAGGACTCGGTGGGTTTTATTTTTGAGCACGAAAAAAAGCGCCTGGGCTGGATCACGGACTTGGGCTACGTGACCGAACTGGTGCGCGACAAAGTCCGCGACCTGGACGCCTTGGCGCTGGAGTCCAACTACGAGCCGCATTTGCTCACGCATTCCGATAGGCCGCTGGCGCTCAAAACGCGCATCAAGGGGCGCCACGGGCACCTGTCCAACGAACAGGCTTTTGAGTTTCTGGATGGCATCGACATGCCGCGCTGCAAGCATGTGTATCTCATTCATGTCAGCCGCGAGTGCAATACGGTGCAAGATGCCCTGAGTCGTTTCAATCAGGGTGCGTTGGCGCGTAATTTTAAGGTGGAGGTCGTGGATCCTTTCACTGTCTTAACCGCGAGCGTCTTGGAAATCGAATGAGGAGTAAAGTGCGTGCGCTGCGCGCTGAATGATTTTTGAGGGGCTGGCGCCGGACGAGATGGCCTTTGGGCTGCGAACCCTGCTATTGACCAACCGAAAGAATATCCCGTTGGGCTATTCTTCCGTTCCCGCGGTGAAAATCCTTCAGGGCGAATTTTGCCTGGTCCTACGATGGGGGCCAGTAATCTCGTACAGGCCCCCATCTATCCTGCGGCAAAATCCGCCCTGAAGGAT
>JAKPNF010000027.1 GCA_029548565.1 Verrucomicrobiota bacterium | reverse complement strand
GCCCAAGGTACGCCGCGTGTTTTACCGTTTCGCCCACACTGCCAACGAGACATTCACGGCGCCCGACAACGAGTCCGCGCTGGACGCTGTCAAAGGCAAGTACTACCGTCGTGGCATCCGCAGGCTCACCACCGCCCAAGTGGACGCGATGGCACGGATCATCGTTCAAATGATACGGCAGCGCGGTCGTCCCTTCGCCTGCATGGCCGAGTTTTTGAGCTATCGGGTCGGCGGCACTGACCAGAGTATTTTGGAATACGCCATCAATCCGACCGACGGCACACACCAGGGTTATTATGGCGGCAATCCAATTTACAATTGGAATGCCACCACTGAAATGATCGAGGGCGACTCCGTCAGCGGCTCCGTACAGGGGCAGGTAGATGTCGGTGCCCCCGCGGATTTAAGCCAGGCGGACATTCTCAACACGCTGGCGCCGGTGATGCAGGTGCGCTCCGACACTTTTAAAATTATTGCCCATGGCGATGTGCGTGCGGCGGATGGGGCTGTCACGGCCAATGCCCAGTGCGAGCTGACTGTGCAGCGCTATCCCGACCCTGTGGACAATGCACAAGGCCGGCTGGACAACTCCGAGATAGAGCAGCTGCTGATTACGCCGGGTGAACAGGGGCGCCAATTTAAAATTCTTTCGTTCAAATGGCTTTAAGAAAAAGAAATTATTTGAGCCGCAGCGCCTTCTGGCTGTTGGCGTGTTCTTGCTGGGCGCTGCAAGCGCAAGAATTCACTGCGCCCGCGCAGCCTGAGCCTGTCCTTATATACAACGTGCGGGAACGTGCGCTGCTGGCGCCCGCGCGGACCACCTTTTGCATCGTCGCGACGCAGGTGGTTTACGGCTTGCATTACAAGGTGCTGGCTTCTGAACAAGCACAGATGCCTTATTACATGCCGGTCAATATTTCCCCGCGCGGCTACTCAAACACTTATCCGCACAACATGCCGGGCGCTGTCGAGTTTTATTGGATTGACGATTCGCAATCACAGCCCGTGCCGGCGTTCAAGGTCAACCTGAGTTCAAGCCGCCAAAAAACCTGCATTGCGCTGCGGGTCAAGCCGCCGGAGCAGGCGGGACAGCGCCCGAAAATTGAAACCGTCGACATTGATGTAAGCCCCAGAGCTTTCCCCGCGGGCAGTTACATGGTCTTGAATTTGGCGGACCGCCCGCTGGCCGGAACCATAGATAACGAGCTTTTCCGCCCGTTGCCTGTCTATGTCAAACCCAAGCGCAAGGCCCGCGCCCATGAGATCATCAAAGTGGACATCTATGCCTACATAGAGGAGCACGAGCAGATCGACAATGTGATCCGTTCCCAAATCAACTTGATGGGCAACCGGCGCTACTGGATATGCTTTTTCCCGGGTCCCGATCCCAAGCGCGCCCGCGTGACCAATGTCGTCTTCCCCGAGCAAATGAGCGTCGATGTGGAGCTCATGAACAAATTGAACGTCCAGGCGCAAAAGGATTTCGAGGATTGAGGTATGCTTTAAAATTATGAATTTCGCCGCGCGGCGCTTTTCAAGCCTTCAACTCCAACCACACGGGGCAGTGGTCGGATCCTTGGATCTCCGGCATCAGGCGGTGCGCTTTCACGGCGCTTTTTAGCGCGGGCGAGCTTAAGAAATAATCTATTCTCCAGCCTACGTTGCGCTCACGCGCGCGCATGCGGTAACTCCACCACGAATAAAGGCCGGGTGTTTGCGGATTCTCATGGCGCAACAAATCGACAAAGCCCGCCTTCAGCAATTTTGAGAAGTCCTCGCGCTCTGCGTCGGTAAAGCCCGCGCTCATGTGGTTGTCGGCCGGGCGCGCCAAGTCTATCTCCTCGTGCGCGACATTGAAGTCACCGCAAACAATCACTGGCTTTTTCTTCGCCAGAGTGGAAAGCAGCGCGCGAAAATCCGGCCCCCAGCTTTGGGTGCGGTACTCAAGGCGAGACAAGTCCGTCTTGGCGTTGGGCACATAGACATTGACCAGAAAAAATTCCTCAAATTCCGCGCGCAGGATGCGGCCTTCCTGCGGGTGTGCGGCAACCGTTTTTGGCGATAGGAAGCCTGTTTGCACATCCAGCGGTTTTTGCTTGGACAAAATCGCGGTGCCGGAATAACCCGGCCGGTCGGCGGGGTGCCAGTAACAAAACGGATAGGGTAATTCCAACGCCTGCGCCTGCTCGGCGTTGGCTTTTATTTCCTGCAGGCACAGCACATCGGGTGCCTTCGCCTTTAAAAATTCAGGAAACGTTTTTTTGGCGATGGCGCGCAGACCGTTGACATTCCAGGAGCAAAGCGAAAGCGTCGGCATCAATCAATCCTCCAATTTTTGGGCGAAAAGCCATTCATAAAACGACGGGTCGGCGTAAGCCACCACCCAGACGTAGTGCGGCACGAGCGGGTATTCCGTGTAGCGTAGTTTAACGGCGCCTGCCGCACGCATGGCGTTAAACATATCGCGCCCGCGCTTGACGGGGACGTTTTTGTCGAGCTGCCCGTGAAAAATCCAAACGGGCTTGTCCTTGAGCCGTCGCGCCGTTTGTTCGTGGTTGAAATAAAACCCGCACAAAGGTGCACCCGCCGCGAAAAAATCCGGCGAACAGTCCAAAAACGTCCATGTGCCCACGCCGCCCAGCGACAATCCGGTGACGTAGATTCGCTTCAGATCAATCGGCTGAGTTTTGGCAAGTTCTCGAATAAAGGCAATGACGGCATTTGGCAGCGGCGCCTGTGTCGCGTCGGGCGATTGCAGCTTGCGCTGGCCTGTCCACGCGCCTGTGGATTGCGGAACGAGCACAAAGCAGGGAAATTGCTCCTGCATATCCGGACGGTTGAGCGTGCGCAGCATCATGTAATATTCATGAATGGTTTTTTTATTGTCTGTGCCACAGGCGCCTGAGCCGTGCAGTTGAAGGATTAGCGGATATTTTTGGCCGACTTTCATTTGAACGGGAAAATGCAAGTGGTAAGGAAACGATACATCGCCTTGGCTGTAAGTGCCCACCTGTGGCATTTTTTGCAGGTGTCCGAGCTTCTTCCAATCACCGCCGTTAAGTATGCTGCGCGCATCGCCGATTTGCCCTTGCGCGGCACACATAACAGCCCCCATAAGCCAAACAAAGAAAAACCTCATACCTTCTACCTTGGCGTTTTTCATTCACAAATCCAACGTCATTTTTTAACCGCACAGATCTTGTCTTGAAAAACATTGCACCCAAGAAACAAAGCCGCAAAAATATGCCATTTAAAAGTCCCCGTAGTTCAATGGATAGAACCGCGGTTTCCTAAACCGTTAATCCGTGTTCGACTCACGGCGGGGACGCCAGCCTTTTTAGCCCTTAACACACTTGTATTTAACAAGTTATCATAAGTATAGCGAAAATTGCCCCAACCGCCATAACCCGCCAAAAACCGCACTAAAACGCAAAAATAGAGCCCTGATAGAGCCCTCGTTTTTGTTTCCTCGAATTCCGCAAAAAGTGCTTTAAAGTGTCTGTCCGTCGAAAAACATGAAAGGGTACCCATAATTGCATCGCCACAGTTTTCCAGAATGGCATCGTCGCTATTCGATAGTTGCGTTCCAGTCGCAAGGGTTTTAGGGGTTATATATGCAGTTTGCACTGCCGTAGCATATATGTAGTACTGTATATTCTCTTCTTTTTTTTAATAAAATAAGAAAATAACCCCTAAAACCTCTACGACTGAAAAACCACGTGGATGCGGCGTTTATGTTTGTTGGGATGATGTTGGGTGGATAATCACATTTGTTTTGGTCAGGGTGTCCTTTGAGCTTTCTTTATTAAAATAGTTTCTGCGCATTGGGGGATTTCTTCGGTGGCCAGGGTGGACATCGGGTAGATTTCGCGGGCGCGAAGGTAGCAGATAAGGGCTTTCCAGCGGTCGCCTTGCTGGGTTGCTTGTTCGGCTTCGGCGATTGCCTGGCCGAAGTCTGTCACTTTCACCGCGAAATCGCTGCGCATGCGGTTTAGTTCCATGTCCTCGGGGTATTGGCGGTAGGTTTTTTCCAGCAGTTCCCACGCCCCGTAGTGGTTTGCCAGGCGGGAGAGTTCCTGCGCTTGCGAGAGTGCCGTCTCGATGATTTCCATGCGCTTCATTATTTCCAAAAATTCGGCGTTGCGCTGTTCGTCCATGGCAAGCGCGGCGGCGAAGCGGAAGCGGTCGGTAAAGATCGCGCGGTAATTTTTTTGCTTCATCAGTCGGTCGAAGTCGGTCGTGGCCATGTCTTTCAAGTCCGCCTTGCCTAGCACCGTTGTCAGCAGCTGCTGGATTTTGGGGTTGGTCGGCCAGTATTCCACCGCCTGTGCCAGCGCCTCCTCGACGCCTGTTTGGTTGCCCGACTGCAGGGCCACCAGCGCCTTTTGCACATTCAGGTCGCTCAATTGGCGTGAAGTGCGGATGAAGGACTCCACTTGCCCGGAATCGAAGTCGCGCACATAGGATTCTATCTTGTTTAAAATTTCCTCCGCGCGTTCCACGTGTTTTACTTTCACCGCGTTTTGGAGTTTCTCGATGTCGCGCATGTATTCGAGCACCTTGCGCTTGGACTCCAGCGGGAAGGTCTTTACCGGCGCTAGGTATTCGCCGATCAAAAAGGCGACCATCAGGCGCTGCATGGCGGTGTGGATTTCGTTTTGCGAGATCAGGTATTCCGTTGCTTTAATGCCTTCGGTGGCCTCGTTGATCGCCTCTTTGGAAAGCGCGTCGATCGTCACCGTGGTGAGCTTGAGGTCGAGGTTGCCGAACACCTGGGTCTTGAGCGCGTCCACGCCCTCGAGCTTGTCGTCGTCGGCCTCGAAAAGGTAGCGGTAAAAATCGTTGGCGATCATCGCGTGGTAAAAGCGCCGCTGCACAAAAAACTGGAGGATGAGGCTCTGGAAGTCCATGCGCTGGTTGATCCGGGAAGTCACCTCGTACTGCTTGTTTTCGTCCAGTTTTTTCTCGGTCTCCTCCAGACGCTTTTTGGCGGGGTCGACTTCGTAATCCCTTGTAAGCTGCAAACTGCCTTCGTTGGAATTGCTGCGGCGCATCATATCCAAAAACTCTTTCCGCTCCGAGCCTTTCACATGGACGATGGAGCTTTCCTTGCGCTTGCGCTCTATTTCCAGCATTTCATTTTCCAGAAGCAGGCGGTTGATCTTCTTCGTCGTCTGCCAGTAGCTGATGACTTTGTCGCCCAGCGACTCGCACATGTTGGCGTCCATGGAATACTGCGCGGCCTCGTAAAGCATGCGCCAGGCGTCGACGATGCGCTGTTCCGTGCTTCCGCCGCCTTTGCCCACCAGGCGCTGGTTGATGTCCACCAGAAGTTTGTTGTAGGTCAGATCCTCCTGCGAGTCGGCCGCAGGCATGTTAAGGTATTTTTCGAAGCGCACGCGGAACATCGCGATCTCCTCGGGGGAAAGCATTTTCCCGTTTAGGTTCAACAGCTGCATCTGCGACTGCAGCGAGGAAAACATTTCCGTGCCGCCCGCACCGGCGCCGTCGCCTTTGCCCGCAAGCAAATTAGGGGGCAGGTTGAACAGCGGCAGGGCGGAGTTGTCGCTTTGGGGGGCAGATGGGGCGGGCCGCTGCGCGGCGGCCGCGGGTGCGCTCGGAGTTTTCGCTGCGCCGGTGTTGGCGGGCGAAGGCATCTCGGGTGTCTCTTGTGCCCACAGACAAGCACCTGCCGATAAAAGAAAAAAGAAAACGTGTTTCATAAGCCGGTTAAAGTTTTTTGGTTTCCAGAAGGATCAGTTCGCCATCTTCATCCACTTCGACGACAAAGCGGTAGGGCTGCCCCACGCGCGGGTCGAAGGCGGCGCTGTGCCCCTTGAGCACAAGGACGGGCAGCATGACTTTTTCATCCTGCGTGCGCACGGCTATAACGCGGCCGATTTCGCCTTTATAGGCCAATTGGCTGTCTATGCGCACATCGACAATATAAGTATTGCCGCCCAACGAGCGCGGAGTCTTCACATACTGGGCAACCGGCAGCACGTCGTAAGCGCCCGCGGGCGTTGTGCGCGCTACGAAAATACCCATCACCACGACGGCTGTCGCCGCCAAAATTCCAAACACGATGATCAATGTTTTTTTCTCGTTTTTCATGAAAAATCAGAAAGAGGATTGAGTTTTAATCTCACTATGGATTTTATAGTTATTCAATCCATAGACAAGCATCAATCCCAAGAGGATCAGCACGTCGCGCCCAATCATCCACAGGTAGGACGCAGTGGCGCCCGGCTCGCCGCCAAAGCACCCGCAATTGATATCAAGCCCGCGCCACCAGGCCGAGGCGATCAACACTGTAAAAAGAGAAGTCAACCCCGCCAGCAGCAGCAGCCCCGCCGCCCGCCAACGCGCGGACAACAACGCCAACGCGGCGAGGATTTCCAACGGCGGCAAAATATAGGCCGTCACCACGGCCAAAGACCCGTGCACGACCTGGTAGTTCTCAATGTCCGCATAAAATTGCGCCGGGTCATACAGCTTGAGCACCCCCGCGTAAATAAACACGGCGGCGATGACAAGACTGATCAGCAAACCAATTATTTTAAATAACGTTCCCATAACTGCCAGTCGTCCTTCAAGACGTACACGGTTTTAATTTGAAAATCCTCGCGCAAACGCCGCGCGACAGACGCGCTCGAATTGCAGCCACTGTTTGCGCAGTAAACCACCACGCTTGCCTCGGGGACCCAACGGTCCAAAAACGCGCCCACATGCGCGTCAAAATCATCGTCCGGCAAGTTCACCGCCCCCGCGACATGCCCGAGTGAGAAATCCACCGCCTTGCGCGCGTCCACAAACAACACAGGCGTGGAGAGTTTTGCAACCTGTGTGAATGTGAGGCCTTCAGCATGTTGCGGCTTGTTGGGATTAATAAGGAAATTAATTCCCCCGATCACCGCCGCGAAAAATATGATCAGGCAAATTCGGCGGATCATGACGCTTCCTCCGTTTCAAAAAGAAATCTCGGCCACTCAGGAATGTAGTCGGCCGCGTGTTGGATTACCATCGAGCGAATCTGCGGATTTTCGTTCTCTTTTAGCCATTGCTCCCAAAACCGCTTCAAACGCCAGTCGCCCATGCCGCCCACGACCACAAGGACGTCTTTGCCTTTTAAAAATTCCGCCAAGCGATCGGTGTCATCGGGCTGGGCGTTTAACAGCACGATTCGCTTCCCATGCCGCAAAACGCCCACGGGAAATTCCCCGCTGATGACAATGCTGTCTATTCCTTCCATCTCTTTTTTCCAGCGTGGCGCGACAAGCACTGTGTGGGCACCGTCGCGCGCCCGCATAGCCTGGCGCAGTTCCTGCCCGTAAGTGCTGCCCAGCACACGTAAATCCGGTTGCAACAACAGTGCCCGTGCTTCTTTTGTGCCGCCCACATAAATATTTGCGCCGATTTTTTTAACCGCCACCGCGCGCGGCAAAAGCAGCGACACACCCCACAACACGCCAAGGCAGAGCACGGCGCCGCCAATAACACTTCCCCAAAATCGTGGAGCCAACAAACGTTTTCTGTGAAAAATCAGCGCCATCATTAGCGCCGCCACGGGAATAACCCACAGCACCCAGAAATTGGCCACATTGCTAAAACAGGCGGTAAGCCCGAAGCAAACCCACACGCCCAAAGCTGTTGCGGCAAAGATATTTTTTCGCAGTGGCATACAGGCACACAGCACAAAACTCCAAAAGCAAAAATAACCCAGCCGCGCAAGCACGCCGTGTTCGGTCAAAAAATTAAGATGGGAATTCAACAGCGAAAGGTAGCTTTCCGTTTCACCCGGGGGCTGATACCACTGCCGATACGCCTGCGCCGCGTTTCCCGCGCCCCAGCCCTGCGGGGCGTCCGCTATCATTTTGATTCCGGAAAGATAAATGTCTCCCCTGACATTGGCCGACGAGCTTTGCAGCATAACCATTTGCTCGACCCGCCGTGCGAAGCCGATCTGGTGTGCATACCAACACCCAAGCAAAGCCGCCAACCCGACCGCGATGACTCGCCAGCGTGTCCAGTTCATGCCGCTGCCAACGAACACGAGAGCCACGCCAACCGCAAAACCTATCATCGCGCCGCGCGATTGTGTCTGAATTAAAAAATAAACAAACGTGCCCGAGGCCAGCAGCGACAGCCAAAAAACCCACTTGCGCGAACTCCCCGCGAAGATCCAGCACGCCACCGCCGCGCACGCGACAAAGGCCCCCGTGCGGCTGATGCTCGCCACCCCGTAGTCGAACCAGTCAAGACGCTGGGCAATTTGTACCAGATAGAAATGCATTATTTCATTATTGTCCCCCATTTTTCGGCAATAGGCCGGGTGGGTAAGGGAACCATGTGCTCGGGCTCTATGTTTTGCGAGGCTTTTTCCAGCGGATAAACGACATGGTTGAGGTAATCGCCCACATAGATGGGGTGTTGCATCATATAAAATTGGTCTACAGGCGGCGGCTTCCAGTTTGGATCTGTTTCGTCAGGAACAAAAGTGAGAAGGTACTTAAAAAATTCAAGGGAAAGCCTTGTCGTTTCGGGGCTATTTTCATGTCCGAGGTTGGGTTCTGCCCGGAAGATCACACGATAGCGATATTCGACCATTTTTTCATAAAAACGGCAAGCCGCAGGGTATCCATACTCGCATTCTCCCGTCGTCACAAGCCAAAGTACTTTGCTGGCCTGTGGTGAAGGAATATCGTAGCTGGAATTTACGTGAATGTGGATGCCCGCAAAATATTCAGGGCGCCGCATGGCAACGCGGTGCAATTGCTGAGCCCCGCCGCTTATCCCATATGCCATTATATTCTTTGATGGTAAATTGTAATAATTTATCATCCTTCTGAGGCCGCGCTCCCAGCCCAGAAATCGCTCGCTGAAAATTTTGCTTGATTCTTTATATTCAGTGGGTGTCATCTCATCGCCGCTTATACCTTTGTTATATCCGCCAAAATTTGGCGATACACCAACAGCGAGATCATTTTCATCCGCAAACTTTAGCAAATAAGAAAACCACCCTGCTTTTGTCAGCGTATTGAAAAGTTGCTCATCGTTCCAGTGGTGGGAAAAAATCATCAAAAGTGCGCGAACCGATTTTTGCCCTTTTTTCTTGCGTTCTGCAGCCTTTTCCGGCGTCCATGACTTGGGCATTCTGATATAGAAACTCATTTCCTCGCTTGTTTGTTTGAGATCTATTTCTTTTGACCTTGTTTTTGACTTGGCGGTGTCTTCCGTCACCTTAAAAATGCGTTGAGGCTCAGGAGGTGCTGTTTGCGGAGCATTATTCTGTCCGCAAGCGAATGGGCAGTGTGAAAGCTGAAAAAATAAGACAAAAATTGAAATTTTATTAATCATCTTAGTAAGGAAATTAATTTGCATGAATATTTTTCCATGCTTCGTAGAGTTCTTTTGTGCGAAAAGGAACTGCCAGCGCCGGGTTTATCTCCACTTCTTCTTGGGTAAGTAGGTTTCCGGTAGCTAGATCAGCGAAAATATCCGCATCCGCCGCCCCGTCATCAAGATTCCTCAGTGCTTTTATTTCCGATTCAAAAAACAGACGCACAAAATCCTCCAACTTGCCACTTCGATGGTGTCCCGTTTCGGTACGGCTGAGCCATATCCATGAAAGACCTAATTCACGTCCACTATAAAAGAAGGAAAAACTCGGCTGCCAGCGCAAGCCGTCCAAATCACCGCAAGCAACAATTCCGCGAGCCTTTGTGATTTTCGCAGTCGGCTTCTCCCAGAATTGTGCCGAATAGGCGGCCCAGGCCACAATACGCTCAGGCGCCCACTCAATGAAGCGCCCGGTAAACTGCGCTCCGCCGGAAAATCCGTAGATTAAAATCGGCAAGTCTTTTTTGTATATATGCTTAATTTCATTTATCAGCGCCTTGCCGGAACCTTGTTCGGGCCAATAGTACCCTTGTTTCTCTGAGCCGTACATTTTTTTAGGATCAGATGTGTAATTGATGGCAATCAACCCCAGTGCATGTTTTTGCGCGAAATCGATCCACGGCTTTTCTTTCAAAAATGGGCTGCCATCCGCATTCATGCCTGGGCACAGCACGAGAACTGCATTTTCTTTTCCAGTGACAGGGATATGCGAAAATTTAAAGATGTCCTGCCCTTGAAGCAGGTAAATCGGCAAGAAAAGAAGTGAGTAAGTAACCCAACGGCGCATGATATTATTATTTAATGAGAGCGTAGACGAAGGCTGTTTTATCGGGAAGGTTGTCGGCCTGCAGGGAAATGGTGATGCGGCCCCGAATAGGTTGCTCTGTGTGCAACGGTTTGATTTTTAAAGTGCAAATTCGTTCGTTTTCCGAATTGCGTTCAAGCTTTATCAGATAATGCTCGCTATCGGCTGTGGCTGATTCGACGCGATAGTTTGTTTCGTGATCCAGTTCAATTTTTATGGATTTTTCCGAAGGGGCGTCCCCTCTTTTCCAGAACAAAAGGCCTGGGCGCAGGGTATACAGGCTTGGTACGTACGCCCTGACGGTTAACACTATTTGGGGCCGGGCATTGTCATCGGTGACAACAGTGATCTTTTGTTCTTGAGTGCCTTTGCGATCTTGCAGGGAAAAGCTCCCCTTTATTTCTCCGATTTCACCGGAGGATAGTACTGTTTTTTCCGGTTTGGCCGCCGTGCAGCCGCAGCTGGTCTTCACCTCCACGATTTTCACATCGTATGTTCCCGTGTTGCGCAAGGTGAATGAAAACGAAAATGCGCTCTGCCCGTCGTTCAGTTTTTCCTCGATGGTGTCCTGCAGGGGCGTCAATTGCCCGCGCGCTGACAGCAGCAGCCCCAGCAAAAAAAGAAGAATAACATGTCTCAGTGCCATAATTTTTAATTGAAAAAATGTTTCTTGATGCACCGTTTCGTTTTTTTTTTGTAATTTTGTTTGACAACGCATCTTGTATCTCATTGGATAATACTGATTATTTTTCGAATATCAAAATAAAAATTCTTATGAAAATAAAATTATTCAAGACATGTCTAGCCGCATGGGCGCTATTTGCTTTTTCAATGCTGATGGCGGCGGATGATCCCTGCAAACCGCCCGAGCCCCCCGACCCGCCACCGGGACCGAGTGATTCCATGAGCTTTATTGTCGGGGATTAAGCTTGGACAAGTGCGTGGTGTTCAAGATGAGTGCTGTACGTGGAAGGGTGAGGTATCTGCCGTGCGTACTGCACCTATCGACGGATGCAGGTAAATTAGTCACCGAAATCTCACAAGCTTTTCATGTTTGGCCAGAATTTCGGTCGGTTTCTTTTAACAAAAAACAAATAGGAGATTGCGACATATGAAAATTAATCAAATAAGGATGGGATATTATAAGAAGTTTTTATTAATGTTCTTAGTTCCGCTATGTGCGGGAGTATTGCATATTAATGCTGCCCATGATTGCACACAGAATACTCCAAAATACGGCGAAAAATGCGGTAAGAAGTTTACCAAGGAAATAGACCAGGGTGAGCAAAAATCGGAAACAATAACTGATCGCACCTGTTCTAGCGGCAAAAAGAGAATAATATTTCGCAAATATCGTGAAGATGTATATCAGAAAACAATGAGAACGACTACATGGACATCGACATCAGGGAATTGTAAGTGTCCTGACCCTGAAACTAAATGTGATGGCCCGGACTCGTTCGTGGAGGCGGGAGAAGGCGCAGGATACTGGAAAGAGGCTACTTCCGATTGTATATAGGATAGGGTCTTATGAACATTTCGCTTAAGTATGCGCGCGTCCTTGCCTTGATGTCCTTCCTGTTCCCCTTAGGGGTTTTGGGGCAGGATATTGAGAGATTTTTGCAATATGCAAGCCCGTCATTTGACAAGACTAGTGTGAATTTCATGCAAAATCTGATGGACGCCTACAGCATTAAATATGCGGAAACAATAGAAGGATACATTGGATATGGTGCCGTTTCGATTACGAAAACGCAGATTTATGCTGATCGGAAGGTCATTCAACGAACAATTACAACGGGAGAATCTACGGATTATGATCCCCAGACGCGCAGTATCAAAAATGGTAAAGAAATTATTAATGAGGTCTTTACGCCACAGAGAGTTTATAAGTATTACGCGTTTCGCAAAGCCACCCCCGATGAAAAAGCATTTTATAGTGGCTTTTTGAGTGGGGGTGGACGGTATGCGAAGCATTGGCGTGAGAATTTGCTGCCCGCTGAAGCTGAATCGCTGAAGATATTGTCGGAAAAATTTTCTGCACAGGAAAGCAGATTTAAGATTTCAGCGGATTTTATCAAGGCGGCCCAATACCAAGAGATGTACAAGCAGCTTTCCCATTTTATGGCCGGAGGACATGGCGAGGAAGTGAATTTGGATTGCGAAGATTATAATTTGGTTTTGAAGATGAACGACAACAAGTTGATTGAGAAAATCGTTGTCACAAGAAAGGCGCCCTCGGTAGTCGAATTTGTTTATAATAAATTCTCTGCAGAAGTTAAGCCATTACCTGATTATGAGTTAAATAATATCGAGGACGTTATCTATGACGAGACTGTAATCGACAAGGACAAAGGTGTTTTTGGTTTTGAGTTCGTGCAAGAAGACGGAAAATACTTGCTTGTTCCGACCGAAAAATGGGCCGTCTATCTTTATCAAAATGAGCTATACAAGCCCCATTTACTTCAGTCGGTCTCGAGCATCAATGGTATTCCAGCCATCTCATTCAACATGGAGTTACTGGGCAAATTATTGCAAGAGTCGCAGGAATTGAAAATTGCTTTTGAGAATAATCCGAACAATTTTATTGTGACGTTTCGAAAATTGAAGCCGCGCGAAATTTTTCTCATAGAAAACGCGAAAAGTGCTGAATTTCCGGCCGCAGATTTCTTTCATTGACCGCAGGGAGTAGATAGTCCATTGAAAATATTTTTGCTGGGCAAGGAGGGAATTAATCGCACAAAAATGGCCCGTCGTCCTGCTGCTTAACAGGTTTAAAAATAATATGACTAAAAAAACAGAGGGAAGGGGTGCTGATACATGCATCATTTTGGCAGCCAAGGGCAAGCCCAAAGTAAGCGCGATGTGTGTATGGTTGTGGCTCTCGTTGCATGCATTTTGCCTGCACGCGGGGGTGTTTGATGCGCCGTCGCAACCCCTGCGCAATGTCGACTATGGCGGGTTTATTCAGATTCATAAGGCATTGGAAAATATTGAATTGGGCAATGGTCGAAGTCTGGATGTGGGCTTGGTTTTTTCCTCCGATCCCCGCCGCGAGCCCGGTATTCTGGGCGAGTATTGGTATATCCCTTTGTTTGAATCAAAAGTCTACAAAAGCGACGGACTGGTCGTTTACTGGGTACGCCCCGACGCAGGGGAATCGGTGTTCGAAAAACGGCACGAGAAGAACGCCGGTCGCCAACAGCCAGAGATTTACACGCACCGCGGTGGCAGGTGGCAGTTGCGGATCCTGGGAAACCGCACTTGGGTGGAGAGCCCGAAAGATCCCGACTTGAAGCTCGAATATTTAGATGGAAAACTGTCGCGCTTTTGCGCGGGCAAGGGAGGCGACCTGTTTTCGGTAAAACGCACATCGCGGGGGACTATCGCGGCTTTGTACAACGAGACCAAAAAGCGCGAGTGCCTAACGGTGCTAACCAAGGGCGGACAGTTGCTGTTGCTGATAAACGACCATGAATACGCGCTTGATTTTGTGCAGCAAAAGGACGTCGCCGAATCAAAGAAACGATTGGCCAGCCTGAAGTACCCGGATGGGCGCCTAGAGCGTTTTGAGTACACCGACGCGGGTGAAAAAAAACGCGAGATACTGTTGCCGGGATTTGAAGTAGTCAAAACAAAACAGCCTTTGCCCTGCAGGAAAATGAGTATTTCTTCGGAAAATGAAGATGCCGAATCATTCTGGGTTCAGTGGTGCGCGACCACCGGAATGGCCGTTGCCGACAGTTCGGTTGTTTATCAGGTGGGCAATGCGCAGCTCGACCGTTATGTTGCGGATGTTAAAAAAGACAATTTGGGCGACAAGGAAGTGCGCTTGTCCTGCAATAAGCCCGGTGAGAAAATCACCGAACGCTGGTCGTATAACGCCTCTCGGATGATCCTCAAGCAGCAATCTCTCGGCAGCGACGATCTTATAACTGACTATCTGGTCGCTTCCCGCGGGAATGCCTACAAAAACGTTCGCAAGCGCGAAAAGCAAAGCAAGAATCCGTCCGGCCTAGGCTGGCTGCCGCCCAAAGTGGTGGAAAACAATTTTTACGACCCCCAAGGCCGCCTCGTCAAACAAATCGACGGCAAAGGCAATGCGGTCTCGTTTATGTATTTCACTGAAAACGGCATCGATTACACGAACAAGCTAATCAATGGAGCCTTGGTGCATTCCACAGGCATAAAAGACGACCAGAAAGTGTACGAACTGCGCCAGATCGAAGCGGATATTTACGAGTCTGTTTTTGATCAGGATTCCAATCAGTTTATTGTAACCAAAAATAAAAAGGAAATAGCAAGGTATTTCGCCAAATAACAATCAACAAATTATTCAATTAGCATGAAAAATAAACACACACGATCCATCCTTTCAAGGTCCAACGTAGTTGGATGCACTTTGTTCATTGTGATAATAGCCTTATTACTCTTTGCAATTCAACTTCCGGTTTTTGGTATTAGTAGTCCTTCTAGCAATTGCGCAGTCGGCAGTCTGTTAAGTTCGGCGGCCTGTCGTGAATTAAGACATGAAAAATTCATTCCTCACGAAGGAGATAATACGACAGTGATAGTCCAAGAAGTAGCTGATCCGGGTTGCCCAAGCGGCATTATGATCCGCCGAACCTCTTATGTATTTGGACAATACTCATGGCGCACGAAAAACACATATGCTTTAGCGAATGCAGGCAACAAGTGCTGTACTCTTGATAGCGTAAGTGAATGCGTCTTGCCCTATACGGGGCATGGGAACGGTTATGCGAGCACAATTGTGGGAAGCTGTAAACAATAGAAGCATAACAAAATGAATAATCGAACCGTATTTTTATGTTTCCTGTTTTTGATCATAAGCAACGTAGCTTTCCCGCAGGATTTTTCAGTTGCCAGAGAATATTGTTCTCCGAAACAGAATTTGACTTTGCAAACTGTCTTTAAGGAATTGCGCGAGCAAGGAATCACCTACGCGCAGATGAATTATGCGCAAAAAGCGCAAGGTGGCAATTTTACGAACGCCCTTCTCGACATATGGCCAGAAACAGAGACTGTTTACATAAAGGAAAGTGACGATTCTTCTTCAGCGGAATTCATTTTTGAAAAGAACGATTGTTGGATGAAAAATGCCTCAACAGGCGACTTGTTTGCCAGAGTTTCCCGCAAAAATATTCATTATCCGGACGGTTATTTGTCCTTTCTGACTCCATCAGGGATCATGGCTACAGACATAGCGCATCTTTTCTTTTCGGGAAAGATTCATGAGAATTCTTTGGAGAAAGCGATCATCATGGATAAGGCCAATGAGATTAAGTCGTTTCTGATCAAAGAGTCACCGCAAGAGGATGAATTTTCTCTATCGCTGGATAATGTGAATATTAGGATTAAGAAAAAGCAAAAATTGATTACGTCAATGATGCTCGAGAAAGGAATTGATTTTGTTGAAATCTCGAATACCTTCTCAAAAGATAAGTCGCAGAAATTCTCTCTTGAGCAACGGGGCATTCTACGACCCGCTTTTGATTCATGGGAGCCTGTTTTTGGATTCAAAATTGAAAAAGCGGAAGAATCATTTATTCTCACATCGATGGAGCCGTGGAGTAAAAATTTCTATGCAGGCCTCAAGGATGTTGATATTTTTACAACCCCCGTTGCCGCAGTGAACGACTATAAGGTCACAGATGAAAATATTCCCAGTATTGAGACCGTAATGAATGACCCCAAGACATTGACCGTTTCGCTATTGTTCAAAAATGGCAAAAAGCGTGTTTTTAGGAAATTGACGGGGGAAGAGCAAGACCTGCTATTCAGAATGCCTATAATTGACATGTCGCCATTTTGGATTTCCGAATAGCGCCTGTTATTCAAGGCGTTCAGTTACTGGAAAAAAAATATACACCAGCTTGGGGTTTGCGAACCTCTACGATACTTATCAGGATTTTGGCCAGGGTGTTCTTTATTTGCTGGCCCTATGGAATGATCCATTTGTGAATGAGCACCACTTCATAGATGCTTCAAGCTCATGGTTCAAGAATGCCTTTCTCAACCCCAGTCTTAGGATCGACAGGGATTCGTTTTCATTTGAAACAGATACTCCCACATCTTTGCGCATGTCCATCGACACTAAAAACGGTGTGTCGGAAATCCAATATTATGTTTATATAAGCCAGCGAGCGGTTGAAAAAAAGGTTCTGTTCTTGAGAATAACAGGAGACGGCTTTATTCAAAATGGGGAATATCCCTTCCCGACGAAAATAAAAGTGGAGACGTTTGACACGGAAAAAGGAGCAGTGCTGGCGCGTTATGAATACGAAATTGAACAGTCCAGTGTGCAAATTAACAATATCTTTCCGTTTCACTTCCAATCGGGCTGCGGGTTGATGACCGCGTTAAGAAAGAAAGTTACATTGTCCAGGGACGCGACGATGAGGTGGAGGGTCGCGGAATACAGGGTATTCTCGATCACGTCATTAAAAAAGCTGCTGAATGATATCATTTTTACTGTCTGATAGAAATCGATGCCTGATACGCCCATTGTTTGCATGTTAATTCTGATCATCCGAACGGTATTTCATTTTTTAGGACGACACGTTGGGAAAATGGCGCTTCTTTCGTGTGTCGTCGTCCCGTGCCTGGCCGATGAGAATAGAATTTCCGAGTTCAATATGGAAAAGACATGCGGACAAAACTCCCTGTATGTTGCGGCCAAGCTCCTTGGATACGAATGGTATTATGACCAAATCAAAACGGCATTCCCTGAAGACAAAAATGCTTATGTGTCCATAAGGGATATTGCCACGGTCGCCAAGAAGCTCGGAATGAACTTTCGAGTGCGCCGGCAGAAATTGGCGGCGATTTTGAGTATGGATGACTATGTCTGCATTCTATACAAGGAGCCGGCGCCTTCGGAAAAGGTCGGGCACTTTTTGTGCGCCAGAAAACGCGGCGACGGCATTCAGTTTATAGATCCGCCTGATTTACCCGTTTTATTGAGCGCCGATGGTTTGACCGATGAAAGAATTCCCATGATCATCGTCGGCCGCCCGGGAAAATTGCCTTACGTTTCCCCGCTGGAATGGCTTGCCATTTCACTTCTGGCCGTCTGTATAACCCTGATTCTGGCTCTATGCGTAAGAAAAGCATTGCGGTAATATCCGCACTATTAATCCTTGCTGTCGTGCTCTGCGTGCTGTTCATGCAAACGCGGGCACAGGATGAGATGTCGCTTTATTGTGAAGTGCCGGTTTATTACGCCGGTGAACTCGCTCCGGATGCTTCCGGAAATGTGAAATTCTCCCATGTCTTCACGATAGAAAACCGCTCACCAAGGTCAATAACAATAAGCAAGATAATAGCCTCCTGCGGCTGCACGGAAGTCGGGCACGAGGATGTCATCGCGGCCAATGGCAAAATGGACATAACCGCGACTGTTGACTATAGCGCATCCCCTCTTTTGCGAAGAGAAATATCAATCGCGCTTTATTTTTCAGACCAGAGTGAAGAAGGGGTTCTTCATTTATCTATCGTGGCGGACATTGGGAATTTTTATGAGGTATCGCCAATATTTTTTTATGCCAGGAATATAAAGGTGGGCGAAGTTTTTGAGGACGAATTTTTTATAAGGGTTACAACCGACGGCGACAAACCCGCTGTTTCAATTGAAAACATCGAGAACGAGGGCTATCGTTTTGCCGCGGAGTTTGTAGATGTGACAGACCAGCAAGCGGTCAAGGACAGCTACGGGTTTTCATGAGCCAAGCATCTTTACGCTTTCAAATACAAGCTACGCCTTGAGGTATTTTCCGAGGGGATTTCTGAAACTATTACCCCGGAGGTGAAGGTCTTGTCAGATAAAATTTTCACGCAGAAATTAAGGGTTCGCTTTAATTCCCTCAAGTAAAACTCGTGAAAGGCGGTGACCGTTTTGGCTGACGCTTATGTTCACAATATATGCCGTGCGGCTTCCGGTAGCGACAACTCGCCTAAAATCTCCTTCGCTTCAATGGCCTCGCGCTTAAGAGTCTCGGAAATCTTAATACCAGGATTGCATAACTCCGCGGCTTTTCCGTTGTGAAAACGCATCGCCCTTTCTTGAGCCTGAACTTGTGGGTTTTCCATTTGTTCTCAATGCGTTTTTTGTTTAAGGCGTTAGGAAAGAAATGAAAAAGCCCGCCCGGTATAAACTGCCAAAACCTTTCGAAATAGGGCTTAAATGGGGTATTGAGGAAATTTTCTTAGAGGCCTTTCTACAAACGCGTAATTGAATATAATCACGGTTTAGCTGTTGCGTTGGTGCTTTAAATATGCGTTTTTCGGCATGCCTGTCGTTTGCGTCATCTGCGCGTGTCCCACAAAAAAGAGTTTCCCCGGCATTTATTTGCTCTATTATAAGAGCGTGATGCGGATGGACTTCTTGCCGGGGGTGTTTGCGCGCGGCGTTTGCTGCGCGGCGTTGCTGTGCGCGCTTCACGCGCAGGAGCCTTCGGCTTTGCCGGATGTGCCGTTGGCGGAAGGTTCGAGGCTTTTGACGGCGCAGCGCCCGCAGGTGTGGGCGGTGGCGGCCGGGAAAAACGCGCTTGGCTCGGGGTTGCCGGCCTTGGCGCAGAAATTTTTGACCGAGGCGCTGGCTGACGAGCAGTTGCAAGGCGACGAGCGCGTGAACGCCGCGCTGGATTTGAGCGCCGCGCAATTGAATTTGCGCGAGTACGACAATGCGCTCAAAACGCTCGACTCCTGGGTGCCCAAGGACAACGCGCGCGGGGCGCTGCGCCGGGCCTTTGTCTTGTACCAGCAGCAGCGCGCGCGGCAGGCGGCCGGGCTGCTGGAGCGCCATCCGGCCGAGCAGCTCCCGCAAAACGAGCGGGCGTGGTGGCACTTGGTGCGCGGGCTTGTTTACGAGAGCGCGGGCGACGGCGCGAAGGCCGAGGCCAGTTTCTTGACTGCGCTGGAAAACGCGCAGGACTCCGCCGACAAGGCGCTGTTTGAAACGGCGATCTCGCGCGGAAAAATCATTTCCGGCAAGGCCGACCCGAAGATCGTCGACACACTGCGCGCCAAGCTGGAGGAAAGCCGCAACACGCCGCTGGAGCGCCAGTTGGCCAAGGAGCTGGCGGTGGCGCTTGTGCAGACGGGCAAAAAGCAGGAAGCGCTCGAATTGCTCGACGCGCAGATGACCACGACGGGGCAGGACGAGCGCGAGGTTAAAAACCAATTGCGCCTGCTCTACGCGCTGATAGACGACGACAATTCCCCCAAGGCCATGCAAATGCTCAAGGAGGTGCTCGGCGGCAAGGGCGAGCGCGCGGTGCAGCGCGCGGCGCTGTACACGCTGGCGCGCGCGCCGCAGTGGCAGTTGGAAAGCGAGGGCTTTTTGGAATTGCTGACGGACGTCTTTTCCAAAACGCCCGACCACGAGCTGGCCGACGAGATATTGCTGCTGCTGGCGCAGTTGAATTTGAACAAGGGCTCGCTCGAGGACGCGCGCAAGGCGGCCACGCGCTTGCTGGACGAATTTTCCTCGCCGCTGCAGCGCGCGCAGGCGCTGCGTTTGCTGGCGATCGTGGCGATGCGCGAGACCCCCGCGCGCTACCGCGTGGCGGCGGACTACCTGAACCGCCTGCGCGCCGAGGTGACGCAGGACGACCAGAAGGTCCGGCTAAGCCTGCTGTGTGCCGACCTGTATTTTTTAAACGGCGACTATTCCAACGCCAACACGCTGTATTCCGAACTGGTGAGGATAGAGAACCCGCCCTTGCCGCGCGGGGAGCTGCTGTTTCGCGAGGTGCTCTCGGCCGTGCGCGCCGACAAGCTCGACACGGCGCTCTCCCAGCTCGACGGCGCGCGGAGCCTTGGCGACATCGACGCGGAAAATTACTGGCGCGCCCAGTGGAGCTTTTTGCGCGCGCTGCAAGACAAGGGGAAGGCCAAGGAGGCCTTTGAGCATTTGCGCGGGCTTTTGGAAAAGGATTCCGGCAGCCGATTGTCGGCGCCGCTGCGCTTGCGGCTGTTGTGGACGGAAAGCCAGCTGGCCATGGCCACGGGGCGCACGCAGGAGGCCTCGCAACTGGCCGAGCGCCTGATTTTGATGGTGGACTCGCTGCCCAAGGAGGCGCTTGACCAGCCGCAGCGCGAGCGCATTTTGTCCAACGCGCTGCTGTTGCGCGCGCAGGCGCTCTTGGACGACGCCAACCCCAAGGAGGCCGACGTTGCCTTCGCCCGGTTGCGAAAGGATTATCCCGGTTCTGAAGCCTGTGTGCTCAGTTATTTTGTGCAGGCGCGCCAGCTGGCCGGCGAGGGCGCGCTGGCGAAGGCGCAGCAGCAGGTGCTGACGGTGCCCGAGAAGTATCCGGAAAGTCAATACGCTCCCGCCGCGCTCTACGAGGCCGCCGTGCTTTCAGACGGGCAGGGCACCCGCCCGGCCTACGAGGCCGCCGTGCGCCTGCTCGACCGCCTGGCCCGCGATTATCCGGACAGCCGCTACGTCTTTTTCGCGCGGTTGCGCCAGGGCGACATCGCCCGCAAGCTCAACGACTTTGCCGCTGCGCTGACGGCCTACGAGAATTTGCTGAGCGCCTACCCCGAGCATCCCGAACGCCCCCGCGCCGAGATGGCGCGCGCGGACGCGTATCTGGCGCTGTCCTCCAAAGACCCCGCCCGCCTGGGCGCGGCGGAGGCGGCCTTCGAGCGCTTGTTCGCGCTGCCCGGGCTTTCTGCCGACATGCGTGTGGAGGCCGGGTTCAAGTGGGGTTTTGTGCTGGAAAAGGCGGGCAATCTCACGGACGCGCGCCAGGCGTACTGGCTCGTTGTCTCGCGCTTTTTGCGCGACGAAAAAGCGCCGGAACTCTCGGGGGCGGGGCGCTATTGGATGAGCCGCACGCTCTTGCAGCTGGGCGATTTGTTCGCGCAGCAGGGAGACCTGCAGCAGGCTCGTACCGCCTATGCGCTAATCGTGCAGTACGCGCTGCCTGGGGCGAATTTGGCGCGCGGGCGCATGGCCGCCCCGCCCAAAACAGGCGAGGAAACAATAGCGCCGGCGGCTGAGGATGTCCCCGCGCCGCCGCCCGAGCAACCCAAACAGTCCGAGCAACCCACCACCTAATTTTAAAACACCCAAAACCGAAAGCTGATTTTTTATGGAACTATCCGTGTTACATGACGGCGGCCCGCTGATGTGGGTGCTCTGGGCGCTGGGGCTGGTGGCGTTTATTTTCTTTTTGGAACGCACGCTGTACCTGCACCGCGGCCAGATTCGCACCAACGTCTTTTTGGAGGGCATCAAAAACCTCGTGCGCAAGCGCCGCCTGATCGAGGCGTTGACACGCTGCGAGGAAACTCCCGGCCCGGCCGCCAGCATCGTCAAGGCCGCGCTCATGGTGCACGACCAGGGGGAGACGCGCATGCGCGGCGCCATCCAATCGATGGCGCTGGTGGAGATCCCGCTGCTGGAGCGGCGCATCGGC
>JAKPNF010000017.1 GCA_029548565.1 Verrucomicrobiota bacterium | reverse complement strand
TTCGCCGCCCCACCACACGATGGTGCTTTCCAAAAGCCCGCGCTGCTCCAGGTCGGTGATCAGCGCCATGACGGCCTTTTCCATCGCGGGGAGTTTTTTGTTGTACTCGGGGAAAATGAGTTTGTGGTCGTCCCAGCCGCGGTAGTTGATAGTGACGTAGGGGACACCCGCCTCCACGAGCCGCCGCGCGCACAAACACGACTGCCCGAACGTGTTTTTGCCGTAACGCTCGCGCATCTTTTCGTTTTCCTGTTCCAGGTCGAACACTTTTCCGGCGTCGCCCAAAATCAATTCGTAGGCCTGCTCTTTGGCGAGTTTTGCCTTTTCGATCTCGGGGTTATTTTTTAACTGATTGGAAAATGTGTTGAGCTTTTCGAGCAGTTCGCGGCGCGATTTCTGGCGCTCGGAACTGATGCCGTCGGCGACAATGCCCTCGACGGCGAACGGTGTTTTCGCCGGGTCGCCGCCAGTGGCGAAAGGCTTGTTTTTGACGCCCAAAAAGCCCGCCTCCGAAAAGCGACCCTGCGGTTGCGTGAGCAAAATGTAGGGCGGGATGAGGCTGCTGTACCCCGCGCTGTAACCCTTGAAATAGGAGGTGACCGCGCCCACGCACGGGAAAACGTCGCGCCCGGGCAGGCGGCCCGTTTGCACGAGGTAAGAACCCGTCTCGTGCGCGTTGAGCCCGTGCGTCATGCCGCGCAGCACGCTGAACTTGTCGGCGTTTTCGGCCATCTGCTTGAGCAGCGGGTTGAATTCCAGGCCGTCGACTTTCGTGGGGATGGTCGAAGTGAAAGGCCCCGCGTAGTCGTGCCCGGCGTTGGGTTTTGGGTCAAAGCTATCAATGTGCGAGGGGCCGCCCCACACCCAGATTTGGATAACGGATTTTGCCTTGCCAAAAGACGGCGCGACAGCGGGAGCAAGCGCCTCGCCCGTGTGCAAGTGGCGCCCCAAGGCCAGCGCGCCCCCGGCGGCGGCCGAGGCACGTAGGAAATCGCGGCGCGAGAGGGAGTGTTTTGTTTTCATAATCAGTGACGGTTTAAAAATTCCTCGCTGTTGATCAGCGCCCAGTAAATTTCGGGGATGCCGTGTTTCATTTTTTTTGCGTCCTTGGGGTCGCGCTGGCGCAGCAGCTCGTTTTCCGCCTTGGTTGGATAGCGCGACAACACGCGCAAAAACGCATGGACAATCAGCGATTCCTTGCCCTCGACCTGGCTGGTTACCTGCGGGTATTTCCCGCGCTCGAGTTTGTTGCGGATGTGCGAGGAGTTTAGCAGGTGCATGCGCTGCCCGGCGTTGGGGCCGCGCTCGCGTTCGGCGTCCAGCCCGCTGTCGCGCGGGGAGCGGCCAAAGAGATTTAAAAACGCGGTCGTGATGCTGCCGTCGGGGATGGCCACGGCGTCCTCGCAGGTGGGCAACGTGGTGTAGGGTTCGGGAGTCGTGCTGGTGTACACTTCCGTGGTGCCCGTGATCTGGCAGATCGCGTCGATCAACGGCTCGGCCTCCAGCGGGCGGATGGGATAAGTCCCAAAATGCGCGAGCACACGCGCATCCGAGGCGTCCGCCAAACTCGACTGCTGGTAAACGGACGAGTTGAAAATTTCCCGCAGCAGCGCGCGGTTGTCAAAACCGCTTTTTTCAAAGGACAAGATCAGGTGTCGCGCAAGCGCGGGGTTGACCGCCTTGCTTTCCATGGACAAGTTATCCACCGACTCGTACAGCGGCAGGCCGAAAATCCAGTTCCAGGTGCGGTTGACAAAAGTGCGCGCGAAAAACATGTTTTTTGGGCGTATCAGCCAGTCGGCAAAGACCACGCGCGGGTCCTCGCCGTCTTTGACAAGGGCTTTTTGCCCGTCCGGAAAGACCGTGCGGATTTCGCCCGTTTTGCAGGGGTCGCAGTAAACGATTTCCTCTTTCCACTCGTTGGTG
>JAKPNF010000157.1 GCA_029548565.1 Verrucomicrobiota bacterium | reverse complement strand
CAGCTCGAGCGCCTGGGCACTTTTGTCGAACGGCGCCGCGCCACCTACGCCGCCTACAAGGACGCGCTCAAGGATGTGCCGGGCATCGAATTTATGCCGGAGGCCTCCTACGGGCGCTGCACGCACTGGCTTACTTGCCTGACGGTTGACCCTTCCCTTTCCGGCGGTGTGCGCAGCGAAGATATTTTAAAGGCGCTGGCGCAAAACGGCATCGAGGCGCGCCCCGTGTGGAAACCGCTGCACATGCAACCGCTGTTCGCCGGCGCCGAATGCGTGGGCGGCCAGGTGGCCGAGCGCCTTTTTGCAAACGGCGTGTGCCTGCCTAGCGGCTCGGGCGTCACGCCCGAGAGCCAGGGGCGCGTCATCGACGTCGTGCGCGGCTGCTTTAACTAAAAAATCTTTTTTCATGACCGAGTCACCTTCACCCGTCACGCCCACGCCGTCGACAAAAGGCATGTTCAACCAAAGCCTCTCGCCGATGGTGCAGGCGCTCATCAGTGTCGGCGTTTACAGCGTACTGCTGGGCGTAGCCTTTTTTCTGGCCTACGCCATTCGTTTTGATTTTGCCGTCACCGAAGAATGGGCGCATTTGCGCAACCTGCAATGGGGCGGCGTTGTGCTGCTGCAATTATTTTCGCTTTACCTTTCGGGGCAGTTGCGCGGATTTTTCTCCTACTTTCGCACGCCGGATTTGGTCGCCGTCACCGCGCCTATCATCACGGTGCATCTGGGGTTACTGGCCTCTTACTACCTTTTCAAGGACAGCCAGTTTGTTCCGCCCAGAGGCATCTTGCTGATTAATTTGCTGCTGGTGCTAGCCCTTATCTGCTCGTTACGCATAGGGCTGCGCATCACCCGCGAACGCTGGGGTGGAACCCACAATTTGCAGGGGCAGTCCGCGCGGCGCACCCTCATTTACGGCATCGGCGAGACGGGCGCGAGCCTGGCCGCCCAGTGGCTCAGCCATCCCAACCTGGGCTACAAGCCGGTCGTCTTTATCGACGACAACCCAAAAAATCGCGGCCACTACCTGCACGGGCTGCTGGTGGCCGGCGGCTTCGAAAATTTACGCGACACCTGCAAGGAATACGAGATCGACCAGATTGTCTTCACGCTGCCAGCCACCTACCACAAGCGCCGCCGCGAGGTCGTGGAAACGGCGCTGGAATTGGATATTCGCGTGCTAATCATTCCGCCGAGCAACGCGGCCAATCCCCGCCCCGCTCCACGGCCGGTTGAACTTTCAGACCTGATCGGGCGGCCAACGGGCAGCCCTTCAGACGCCCAGCAAGCCTCCAAATTGTTGCACAACCAAGTCGCGATGGTCACGGGCGCCGGCGGCAGCATCGGCTCGGAATTGTGCCGGCAGATTTTATTCCACCAGCCCGCGCTGCTGATCTTGTTCGAGCAGTCGGAAACCTTGCTGTACCTGATCGAACAGGAGTTAAAACGCAGCGGTTACTCCGGGCGCATCGTGCCCTTGCTGGGCTCTGTCACCGACAAGCGCAGGCTCGAACAGGTCTTCGACCGTTTTCATCCCAACCTCATTTTCCACGCGGCGGCGCACAAGCACGTACCGATGCTCGAAAGCCAGCCGACCGAGGCGCTGTTCAACAACTCATTGGGCACTTACCTGCTGGCCAAAACCGCCGTCAAATACGAAGTCGAACGCTTTGTGCTGATCTCGACGGACAAGGCCATTTACCCCAGAAGCATCATGGGGGCATCCAAGCGCCTGGCCGAACTGATCGTGCAGGCCATGCAGCCGCGCGCACCTAAGACCAAGTTTATGGCGGTGCGCTTTGGCAACGTGCTGGGTTCTTCCGGAAGCGTCTTCCCGCTGTTCAAAAAACAGATCGCCGAAGGAGGCCCTGTCACCATCACCCACCCCGACGTTACCCGCTGGTTCATGACCATTGAGGAGGCCTCCGGCCTCGTCATCCAAAGCGCGACGATGGGCCAAGGCGGGGAAATCTTCGTGCTCGACATGGGGCAGGCGATGAAAATCGCCGACATGGCGCGCACCATGATACGCTTGAGCGGCTTCCAGCCGGAGGTGGACATCACGATCCAGTTCGTCGGCCTGCGCCCCGGGGAAAAGATGCATGAGGAGCTAACACACAAGGAGGAACACTGCGAAAAAACGCCCCACCCGCGCATCGAGCGCTACAGCGCCACGCAAAACACCGCGTTTTCGCTGGACGAGCTCGTGGGGAAAATCGAGAAATTGCTGGTCGAGACAGATCCCGGGCGCGTGAAAAACGCGGTGCACACCATCATCCCGGAGTACACGCCGGACAACGAAAACTTCCCGCAAAACATTCCCGTTTAATTTTTGAAGCATGACGCAAGACCCGCAGAAAAATAAGCCCGCCCGGGCTATCCACCCGATTGTCCTGGCGCTGATCGTGGCGACAGTGCTCGCCGTTTTCGGCTTCACGGTTTTCATCCTTTCGTACGACATCAAAACTCGTCCGCTGGAGGCGCCGCTGGCGCAACTAGTTCCCACAGATTTTGGCGTGTGGACAGGCGAGGACACCCCCACGGAAATGAGCACCGAAATGCAGGCGCGCGTGGACTACATCCTCAAGTACGACGACGCGCTCACACGCACCTACAAATCGTCCACGGGGCTCACGCTGTCCCTGTATGTGGCCTATTGGAACGCGGGCAAAGTGCCCGTGCACGAGGCCGGCCTGCACAATCCGGACACCTGCTGGGTCGTCAGCGGCTGGAAGCGCGGCGAGCGCAAAAACAACTGCGAGCAGTCCATAGACGGCCAGGCGCTAAAGACCTTTGAATACGGCGCCTACATCAAGGACAAGCACACCGAGTACGTCATCTTCTGGCATCTGGTAGGCGATTCTGTCAACCGCATCGACATAGTAGGCCACCGCAACGGCCTGGAGGGAAAAATCGAGCGTTTTATTCTGGCGCTAAAATCAATGAAAAAGCTCGGCTTCAACCAACGGCGCGAACAGCTGTTCATCCGCCTGTCCAGCCCGGTGCCGTACGAGGAACTATGGAACCGCCCCGACTTTCATGAGTTTTTAGAACACATGGCGCCGCTGCGCATCTTCGCCGCGAACATCCCCGCCGATAACACCCCAGTCAGCGAATAACCCGTGGACATCATAGCCAAACGCCGCCAAAAACTCGAACGCCGCGCCAAGCTGCGCCGCGTCATCAAGATCACGCTGCTGGTGTGCGCCGTGCTGGCCTTTTTGCTGGCGATGTGGCTGGTGCCGCGTTACACGGGGCCCAATATCCGCTCGCAAAACAAGCAGCAGGAAATCATTTCCGTCTCCGAGGAAATGCTCGACGTGTTGGCGCAGTCGCAGCGTTTCGAGCGCATCTACCGCGCGGCCATCGAGGTGGGCGACCCATCCGTGGAAGACCTGCGCACGCTCGACAAGGCGATTGAGCTGCAACATCAATACATCGACGGAACCCCCCCCTCGCAGGAAATGCAGCAGCGCCTGACAGAACTACTGACCCTCAAGCAGGACGCGCTGGCCAAGGAACTCGTCAACAAAAGTCGCGACGAGGAGGACAAAGGCGCAGTGCTCGAGCAGCGCCGCGAATACGTGAAGGCGCGCAGCCACCTGCGCATAGCCATAGATTTGCAGGAGCGCATCAACACAGAGTACCCTTTGAGCCAATACCGTAGCATCCCGCGCATCGCGCAGCTCAAGCGCAACATGCAGGTGCTCATTGCCCGCCCCATTCAGGAAGAAAGTTTCGAAAGCGAGGAAAAAGCCAAACAGGCGGTCGAACAGGAGGACTGGAAAACCGCGCTGGAACAATACCGCCACGCGGCCAAGCTGCAGCGCCAGCTCAACATCGACTACGTGCAGCTGCGTTTTTCGGACATGGGCCGCTCCCAAAAGCTCGACACCGAGATCGCCTCGCTCGAGTCGGTCGACCTTCATATGAAGATCAACGAGCTGTCCAAAAAAGGCGACGAGGCGCTCAAATCCGGCAGCATCCGCCAGGGCGCCGAATATTTTCAGGAAGCGCTTGAAACACAAAAGGAGTTAAACCGCACTTTCCCGCAAAGCCGTTTTGCGGACACCGCACGCGTGGAGACGCTCACCGCCAAAGAGCAGATCGCCCGTTCTTCGCCTCTGGCCGAGGAAATCAAACAAGCTGCCGGGCAAATCCGCGCGTCCCTGGCAAAGCGCGACGCAAAATCCGTGCGCGGCGCGCTCGAAATCCTCTATCCCAAGCTCGCCTCCTTCAAGGACAATTTTCCGCACAGCAACCTGGTGGACGAGCGCCTGTTTTTCGAGATCAACTTCCTGCACGCTAAACGCGGCCAGATCGAACAGTTACAACAGTTGCTGGACAACGGGCTGATCGCCCTGCCCTCCGGTGTGAAAATGCTCAAGACGGAAGTCTGGCAGGACCTGTTCATGGAAATCGTCGGCACCAACCCAAGCCGCAACCGCGGTGGCCGCCTGCCGGTGGAAACCGTCAATTACCCCGAGGCGGCAGACTTTTGCCGGCGCGCGGGATACCTGCTAGGCACCACAGTGCGCCTGCCCACACCCGAAGAATTTAAAGAAGCGCTTGGCTCGTTGCGCTACGTGGATTTGCACGCCGTTTGCTGGAACTCTGAAAATTCCGGCGCCAGCACGCACCCCGTCGGCGAAAAGCAGCCCAATCAGGCCGGTTTTAACGATCTGCTGGGCAATGTCGCCGAATGGACGCAAGCGGCCGACACAGACAAAAGCGCCGCCGTGATGGGCGGCAGTTTCATGACACCGGTCGATCAGATTGGCGACATATCCATCGTGCAAACGGTAAAAAATGAGCGCAACCGCCTCAACGGGTTGCGCATCGTGGTCGAAGCGCAATAAGAACGCAGGGCGCTTCAATTTAAGTTTCGCGCTCTCACGGGCCGTAATAGACCATGCCCAGCATCGTGATGTCGTCGCTTTGATAGGCGCCTGCGGTGAAGGCGCGCACGCTGCGGTTGACGTCGTCCAGGAGCAAGCGGATGTCTTCGGACCGGTGGGCGTTCAGGGCGGCCATCAAGCGATCTTCGCCGTAGGGTTCACCGGCACTGTCAAAGGCCTCGGTCACGCCATCGGTGAATAGAAAGAGACGGTCGCCGATTTCCAGCGTGGTTTCCTTGCAAACGTAGCGGGTCTGCTCCATGCCGCCGAGCACAAAGCCGGCGGGCAAGGACAATTCCTCAAAGGGTTTGCCCGCGCGTGAAAGACAGGGAGGATTGTGCCCGGCGTTCACGTAGGAAAATTTGCCGTCGCGCACGTCGAGCACGCCCATGAAGGCGGTCACAAACATGTCGACCTTGTTGTTCTCGCACAGCTGGCGGTTGGCGCGTTCAAAAACCTCGCACACATCCAGCCCGAGCATCGCGAAATTTTTGATGAGCGTCTTTGCGATCATCATGAACAACGCGGCGGGGACGCCTTTGTCCGAGACGTCGGCGATCACGAGGGCAAGGCGGTTTTCGTCAATCAGGAAGAAGTCGAAAAAGTCCCCGCCGACTTCCTTGGCCGGCTGCATCGTGGCGTAGATATTGAACTCCGCGCGCTGCGGGTACGGCGGGAAGATCGACGGCAAAATCGACGCCTGAATCTTTTGCGCCACGCCCAGTTCGGTGGCGATGCGCTCTTTTTGCGCCGTGATGTTTTTGAGGTTGGCGACATGCTCTTTGATGTCGCGGGCCATTTGGTTGAGGCATTGCGCCAGGCTGCCAAGCTCGTCGCGCGTGTCCAGTCGGATCTCGGTGTCGAAGTCGCCCTCGCCCAGGCGCGCGGCCTTTTGCGAGAGGTAGGCAATCGGGCGGTTGACCAGTTTGTTCAGCAGAAAAAAAGTCGCCAGCATCATCACCAGGCACGCCAGCGCCAACGCCACGAGCGTGTGGCGCAGGCTTTCCTCGATGTCGGCAAACAGTTCCGCGCGCGGCACGTTGACGACGATGGTCATGGCGTTGTCCAGCGTGCGCTTGAAGGAAAAATAATCCGTGCCCGCGTAGTGGATGAGCGCCTCGCTGCCGCGCGCCGTGTCAAACCACGCGACGTCCTTGAGCGATTTTCCGCGCGCATCGCCGGTGAAATTTTTGTCCGACAGCGCCAGGATAAAACCGCTGGACTGGTCGGCAAAAAGCGCGAAGCTGCCGACGGTGGGCTTTATCTGCGCGATGCTTTCGGCGATGGCGTCCAGCGCCCAATCCATCGTGGACATGCCGACAAAATTGCCCTGCTCGTCGTACACGCCCGCGCCGATCGTGGTCATCAGCGTCAGCGTGCCTTGCTCGTCGAAATACGGCGTTGTCCAGGCGACCGTGCCGGGGCCTTTGAGCGCGCGTTGGATTGTCACGTACCAGTTTTGGGAAAGGTAATCGTATTTTTCCGTCTCGAAACCCGGGTCGATTTTCACCGTGCCGTTTTCATTGAAGGCGTAAAAGCACGCGCGTTTTTTGGCGGGGTCGATTTTGTGCGGCTCAAACCAAATGCCTCCGCCGATCGCCACGGCGCCGGGTTGGTAATAGGATTTTAACACCCGCTGCGCGCTGGCGGCGTCTTTGCCCTTGTAATAAAGATAGCCCACCTGCGCGAGGGTTTTTGCGTTTTCCTCGAGCTGGCGGATGTCCTTGTTCACGCGCTCGCCGGCCAAGTCCACGAGCGAGCGGCACTGGCTTATTTTCAGTTCCTTGTACTGCTCGTAAATCCCGCGCGAGATCAGCAAAATAGCGGCGCCCAGCCCCATCACCATGAGGATGACCACCACCAAAACCTTGGAACGCACGGATTTCATTTGCTTGCGGTTTTAACCTTATGCGGCGGGGTTGAAAATGTCAAAAAAAAGCAATCGCAGCTAAAAAATGGGGGGTGAGAAAAGGGCATTCCCTAAAAAAGACTGGAAAACCTGCTTTTTTTCTGGAACAATTGTCTATTAAACAGGTCGTAAATACCTGCTCGCACTCTGTATAAATAAATCAACCCGTTAACTATGAAAAAGATATCCCTCAAAGGATTGAAAACGCTGGGCCTTTTGGCCATTTCGCTGCTATGCGCCGCTCAGACGAGCGCCATGGTTTGGACAGAAGGGGATGTCAATCCGGCTATCAGCACGCCGGTTTCCACCTATTCAATCGAAGGTGCCTCCTTTTTTGTGGGCGCATACGCGGGCGATGGCAAATTGTATGTCAACAACGGCGGCACCTTGGATGGCCAAGGCGCTTCCTCACATAAAGGCTTGTTGGGCATAGCCACCACCAGCGGTTTTACCGCAACGGTCAGTGTCGACGGTGGCACGATAACCAATTTTGACTATATTTCCGGCGGCGCGGGCACCGGCTACCTGAATATTCATTCCGGCACCGTCAGCACCATCACCCTCACCTCCAACTTCTACGGCGCCGGACACATGACACTGAATATGTACGGTGGCGTGCTGACCACCAGCTACCTTTACAGCAACAATGGCAGCGGCGGCAAGGGCATCTTCAACTTCTTCGGCGGTACGGCCGACTTGGGCTTTGTCATGCTGCGCGACGGCACCACGCTCAATGTCTCCAACAAGGCCAACGTGACCACGACGGACTTGTACATCAACGGCAAGATCAACTTGATCCTCGAGGGCGACACCTTTGACCACACGGTGCTGACCACCAACACCGCCACCTTCAACCAGACCATCCATTCCATCAACATGCAGGGGCTGACGGTCGAGCGCGACATCACCGTGAATTTGCTGGAGCTGACCACCGGGCAATGGATTTTCCAAGACCCGCAGTTTATCGTCGAAGGTCTGGACGAAAGCAAATACTCCGTGGGTTCGGGCGCTTATTGGGACGGTTACATCCTCAAAATAGACATCAGCTACAACGTGCCCGAGCCTTCGGCCGCCGCCGGCCTCTTGGGTGCCGCGACACTGGCCGCCGTCGCGCGCCGGCGCAGGAAGTAAAGAGCGATAAAGAGCGATTCTTTTGCTCCAGAGAAAAACCGTTCACGCCTCAGGCATGGACGGTTTTTCTTTTTTGAGGGCAAGCACGCCCGCCAAGAGTGCAAAAAGGCTTGCAAGCGCGCTATGGGCATGGTTGAATTAACTTTCCGCTTTTCACAAAAAGTGAAGGCGTTAACCATCAACTAAAAAACTTATCCAAGGCCCTTCACAGGGTACGGAGCACATCTCATGAATATCACGTTAAAAGACCTGCTGGATGCCGGCGTTCACTTCGGCCACCAGACCCGCCGCTGGAACCCCCGTTCCAAACCCTACGTCTATGACCACCGCCACGGGGTCTCCATCATCAATTTGGAAAAGACGTTCGAGCTGCTCGAAAAGGCCGCCGCGTTCGTCGAGGAAACCGTCGCCAAGGGCGGCGACGTCCTCATTTTGGGCACCAAGAAGCAGGCTCAGGAAATTTTGCGCGAGGCCGGCACCGCCACGGGCATGCCCTACGTCGTCAGCCGCTGGCTCGGCGGGGCGCTCACCAACTGGGCGACCGTCAAAAAGAGCCTCGACAAATACCGCCGCTACCTGCGCATGGAAGGCGACGGCTCGCTCGACAAGCTCCCCAAGAAGGAAGCCTCCTCCATCCGCCACGAGATGACGCGCATGCAGCGCAACTTCGAGGGCCTGCTCGGCCTCGAAAAGCTGCCCGCCGCGATCTTTGTGGTGGACGTGAAAAACGAGGGCATCGCCGTTGCCGAGGGCAACCGCTGCGAGATCCCCGTCGTCGCGCTGGTTGACACCAATTCCGACCCGACCCTCGTGCACTACCCGATCCCGGGCAACGACGACGCCGTGAAATCCATCCGCCTGATCACCGACGTGATCGTCGAGGCCATTCAAAACGGCCTAGCCCGCCGCCCGGCCAAGAGCGCCCCGAAGATGGCCGCCACCTTCGTGGCCAAGGACGAGGTGGAAATCCAGCCGGAGGTGACCATCGCCGCCGACATCGACGTGGGTGGCGACGAGGAAAAAAAGCCCGCCCGCAAACCGGCGCGCGCGCGCAAGCCCAAGGCCGACGAAAAGCCCGCCGAGTAACCTTTAAACAACAAACAAAAAGGAAAACAACATGTCTCAGACAATCACCGCCGCAATGGTAAATTCCCTGCGCTCCAAGACGGGCGCCGGGCTTATGGAATGCAAAAAATGCCTGGTTGAGACCGACGGCAACGAGGAGGAGGCGATCACCCTGCTCAAAAAGCGGGGCGTGGCCACCGCCGCCAAACGCGCCGGGCGCGACGCGGGCGAAGGCACCATCGCCACGTACATCCACGGCGCCGGGCGCATCGGCGTCATGCTCGAGCTGAACTGCGAGACCGACTTTGTCGCCAAGAACGACGAGTTCAAGGAACTGGCCAAGGATCTGTGCATGCAGGTGGCGGCCGCCAGCCCCCTGTACGTCTGCCGCGAGGAAGTGCCCGTCGAGATCATCGACAAGGAAAAGGACATTGCCGCCGCCCAGGCCGAAGGCAAGCCCCAGCCCGCCATCGACAAAATCGTCGCCGGCAAGCTCGACAAGTTCTACCAGCAGGTCTGCCTGATGGAACAGACCTACATCAAGGACTCATCCATGACGATCCAGGACTTGATGACCGCAAAAATCGCCAAGACCGGCGAGAACATGAAAATCCGCCGCTTCGCCCGCTTCGAAGTCGGAGCCTAAGCGAAATAGTTTTCTCAATCAAGAGTGTCATTTAAAAATGGCACTCTTTTTTATTTGGGCAAACAGGCTTGCCTCGGGCGCGCCGGCGGTTTGGAATAAAAACAGACCACACGGTCGCTGTCCCTGAACACTCAACCTATATATCTGTGAACCAACTCGACCAGCTCAAACAATGGACAGTCGTCGTCGCCGACACCGGCGACTTCGCCGGCATGAAGTCATACCAACCTCAGGACGCCACCACCAACCCCAGCCTCATTTTGAAGGCCGCCCAGATGCCCGAATACGCAGCGCTGGTGGACAAGGCCGTCGCCGCCGCCAAGGCAAAAGGCGTCAAGGACGTCTCGCAAGTGGTGGACGAACTGCTTGTGACCTTCGGCCTGGAAATTTTAAAAGTCGTGCCCGGGCGCGTCTCCACGGAAGTGGACGCCCGCCTGTCCTTCGACACCGAGGCCACGGTAAAAAAAGCGCGCGAGATCATCGCCCTGTACGAAAAGGCTGACATCGACCGCAAGCGCGTGCTCATCAAGATCGCCTCCACCTGGGAGGGCATCAAGGCCGCCGAGATTTTGAAGCAGGACGGCATCCGCTGCAATTTGACGCTGCTGTTTTCCTTCGCGCAGGCGGTGGCTTGCGCCGAGGCAGGTGTGCAGTTGATCTCGCCCTTTGTCGGGCGCATCTACGACTGGTACAAAGCCAAAAACAACACCGATTACACGGGCGAAGACGACCCCGGCGTGCAATCCGTGCGCCGCATTTACGCCTACTACAAAAAGTTCGGCTACCAGACCGAGGTGATGGGCGCGAGCTTCCGCAACACCAACCAGATCATCCAACTGGCCGGCTGCGATTTGCTGACCATCAGCCCTTCCTTGCTCGAAAAACTCGCCGCCGCGAGCGAACCTATGCAGCGCAAGCTCAACCCCGAAACGGCCGCTCAGGAAAAAATCGAAAAGATCACCCTCGACGAAAAAGCCTTCCGTTGGCTGCACAATTCCGACGCGATGGCCGTGGAAAAAACCGCCGAGGGCATCCGCCTGTTCGCCGCCGACATCGAAAAGCTCGAAGCAGACCTGGCGAAGAAACTGGGATAAAAAAGCGCCTCAAGAAAATATTCACAAAATAAAAAAAGGACGAATCGCTATTTGATTCGTCCTTTTTTGTCTCGCGCGATAAAGCGTTTTTATTCCTCGCGCACGGAGGCTTTTAGGATTTTTTGCTCCTGGGCGGGGCGGTCCATCATGCCGGTTTTGCAGTTTTCGATTTTTTCGATCACGTCGTAGCCGTTGGTGACTTCGCCGAAGATTGTGTGGCGGTTGTCCAGCCAGGGGGTCAGCGCGGTGGTGATGAAGAATTGGCTGCCGTTGGTGTTGGGGCCGGCGTTGGCCATGGCCAGCAGGCCTTTGCGGTTGAAGGACAGCTCGGGCGAGAACTCGTCCTCGAACTTGCCGCCCCATAGCGACTGGCCGCCGCAACCGGAGCCGGTCGGGTCTCCGCCCTGGATCATGAAGTCCTTGATCACGCGGTGGAAGATCAGCCCATTGTAGTAGCCCTTATTGATCAGGCCGACGAAGTTTTCAACAGTTTTGGGGGCCTCCTTGTCGAACAGTTTGATTTCGACGGTGCCCTGGTTGGTTTCTAGGATTGCGATTTTTGACATAAGATTTTTTTTGTTTTTTAAAAATTATTGGGCGGCGGCCTCGGCGTTTTTTTCTTCGAAGATGGGCGCGCTGTCTGTTTCTTGCTCGGGTCCTTGCGCGCGCGCGGCGGGGGCTTTTGCGGCGGTGGGCATGTCCTTTAACTTCAGGCAAAGCAGGCGGCTGACCCATGCGTCGGTCGCCGCGTACACGATTTGGGTGTGAGTCAGGTGCGGCTTTGCCCAGTTGCTGACTTGCGCGCCTTTGGAGATGCGCACGCCCAGCAAAATCGCGCACAGCGAGCGCAGGCCCGTTTGCGTGATGCCGGCGCGGTTGGCCTCGTCCCCGATCTCGACGAAGCCCGCCGCCTCGAAGGCGTGGATTTCCTTGAGTTTGCGCACGTCGTCGCGCACGGCCACGCAGGCTTTTTGGATGTTGGGGTTGGCCAGCAGGCGGTCTAATGGCGAGAGGTCGGTCAGGTGGTTTAACTGAAAAAGATAGACGCCTTGGCTGCCCGCCAGCTGGATGAGCGAGACGGGATAATTCGTGCCGCGTTTGAAAGACGGGCGTGTCTCGGTGTCGAAGCCCAGCAACGGCTCGCGCGCCAGATCTTCGACGGCCGCCTCCAGCTCCTGTTGCGTGCGCACAAGGTAAATGGGACCTTCGTAACGCGCCAGCGGCAGTTGGTTGATGTGCTCCTTGGAAACGCTGCAAGGGGGTATCCGGCCGTTTTCGGCGTGGCTTAAGTCGTTCGACATGGCTGAAAAATGAAACTGTATTTTTTCAAGAATGCCGTTTCCCGGGTGCGTTTGGCAAGTGCTAAGCCCTTTTGGGGTAAAAAATTTACAATCCGGGCGCTTCGCTCGGCGCACTAAAGGCTTTTCAATACGCCGGATACGCATTAAGCTACCTGCCACAGGCCGATAACTGACTTTTACTCATGCCCACCGAGATTATTTTACAAAACCCCCTGCACGCCCTTATTTTGAGCGCCAGTTTGGGGGCGTTGATCGGCGGGGTGCGCCAGTGGATGGATCAGCAGGTCAATCCCGAAACGCCCGGGCAGCCCAACCATCCGGGCATCCGCACCTTCACGCTGTGGGGTGTGCTGGGTTATTTGAGCGTCTTTTTTTCCAAGCAGTTCGGGGTGCCGTATTTTTTCACCGCTTCGTTTGTGGTGTTCGCGCTGTTCATGGGCGGGGCCTACATGGTCACCGGTGGCAACCGCGCCGCCTTCGGGCTGACCACGCACACGGCCGGGGTGCTCACGTTTTTAAGCGGCGCGCTGGTGGGCTACGAAAGCACGGTCATGGCCCTCGTGATCACGGGGCTGTGCATGATCATCGTGGGCGCGCGCCAGCGCGTGCACGGCTGGACGCGCCAGCTCACGCAAAAGGATTTGAGTTCCACGCTGCAATTCGTGGCGATCACGGGCGTCATCTTGCCGCTGGTGCCCAACAAGTGGTATGCGCTCAAGCTCTCGTTCCCCTCGCTGGAAGGCTGGACGACGCCGGCGCCTTACGATGTGTTCAACCCTTACGAGACCTGGCTGATGGTCGTGCTGATCGCGGGGCTTGGCTTTGTCGGGTATCTGGCGATGCGCTTTTTGGGCACGCGCGTGGGGATCATCATCACGGGTGTGGTGGGCGGCATCGCCTCCAGCACGGCGACGACGCTGGCCATGAGCCGCGAGAGCCGCGAACGCCCGGGCATCGGGGTGGCGCTGGCGCTGGCCGTTGTGCTTTCGTGCGTGGTCATGTGCGTGCGCGTGCTGGTGATGATACTGGTGATCGACCGCAGTGTGTTTGTCTCGTGCCTGCTTCCCTTTGCGCTGATCAGCTTGCCCGGCATTGTGTTTTTATTGTGGGTGGTCCTTCACAAGCGTCGCAAAAACGCCCACGTGATGGACTCGCCGGACTTTAACAACCCCTTAAGCCTCTCCATGGCGCTGAAATTCGGCGCGATCTACGCGGTGGTGGCCGCCGCCGTCAAAATCCTGTCGCAACTGCACATGGAAGGCGGCGTGTACACCGTGGCCTTTTTCTCCGGTTTGCTGGACATGGCGGCGATCTCGATCTCGTCCGCCCAGGCCGTCGCCGTCGACGCCATGAGCGTGCAGACCGCGACCAAGGCCGTCATCGTCGGGGCGATCGCCAACACCATCGTCAAGGGCGCCCTGGCCTTGTCGCTGGGCGCGGGCGTTTTCAAAAAATCCGTGGCCATCGCCCTGGGCGCCACCCTGCTGGCCGCGCTGGCCGCCTTGGTGTTTGTTTAAAAATTTATTAGACAACAAGTTAAGTTTATTTTTTAGCAGGTAAAATGCCCCCAAAAGCCCCGCGAACACGCAGAGTTTTTTGATGGAAGCAATTTTTACACTAAAGATGTAAAAAAACGGGAACATTTGAGGAAATAAGCTGACAAATTAAGTATCCATTGCAACGCGCCATGAAAATGACGCGCTGTTTCAGTAATAAAACCCGTTAGATTACTCGCTCTCCCAATGAAAAATCCCCAATCTCGCTTCGCGGGGGCAAAATTATTTGCCGCCCTCTTAGGTTTAACGCTGTGCGCCTGCCAACTGAACGCGGAATTATCCTGGTACGGCAACGTGTATGGCAGCGGCGGCGACGCTCCGCCCTCTCCGGCTAGCACCGGCTGGACGGCCGGCAGCGGCTCGTTCTACATTGGCGAAAACAGCTACGGCATGATCGATGTGGACAATGTCACCGTCGGTATCTGGTATGGCACGATTTCCGTCGGCGACTCACAATACGCCAGCGGTGAAGTCACTGTGCGCGCCGGCGGCTGGCTGACAGCCTCGGCCATGATCATCGGCAACTCCGGCTCCGGCAACGTCATCCTCGAGGGCGGCAAAATGCAGGCCAACAACCTGACGATTGGCAAATACGCGGATGCCCAAGGCTCGCTGGTCGTTAACAGTGGCGCGAGCGTGGATGTCTGGGGCTATAGCACCGACACCACCACGGTGGGCTATGTTTCCATCGGCGGATCGAGTGATTATCAGGCCGGCGGGAACAATGGCACCGGCTCTTTGCATATCAACGGGGGCACGTTTAATTTGAGCCATACAGCGTCGGCTATTCTGGTCGGCGCGACGGGATATGGAACGCTTACAGTTTCGGCCGGAACGCTTAGCGCCGCCACCCTCGGGTTGGGCGGGGCTGAATTCCGCAGCAGCCTTGGCTGGGGCCATAACGGTATGATCTATATCAGCGGCGGCGTGGTCAACGTCAGCACGCTTTCCAGCGGGTATAAGGACAACGGTGCGACGCAAAGGCACACGCTCACGCTGGCAGGCGGCACGCTTTCGGTTTCGCAGGGGGTGACTTTTGTTGAAAGCTATTCGGGGAACATGTATCTGCAAAGCGGCACGTTTTCAGCGGGCAGTGTCCTGTTCGCCGGAGAAAATAACCTGACTGTTGGAAACGCGATGAGCTATGTGCGCATGGAGTCGCTTCATGTGCGCACTCAGTATGGCAGCGGGCCGCCGGCTTTCACGATCGCCGTGGACAAAGACCACACGGGTTCCCCGCAGCCCATCATCTCCGTGGGGCAGTTGACGCTGGAAAATGGCGCCTACTATATTGTGGACTTCAGCAATTTTGGCGAGATGGACGCCGCCGTGGTCAACCTGTTGCGCTGCGACAACGATCCGGACGCCACGACGCTGAGCCAAGTGTGGGAAATTCAGGGCATTGATCCGAGCCGCGTGCTGGTGCAATGGGAGGGCAACACGCTGGTGGCGTACGTCAACTCCATCCCCGAACCCGCCGCGGCTGCGGGGCTGCTGGGGCTGCTGAGCTTGGCGCTGGCCGCCCGCCGCAGAAAATAAACATCCTTTTTCAAAAACAAAAAACCCGCGCACTTGGCGCGGGTTTTTTTGTAAAAAAGTGGCACTCCCGCTGGGATTCGAACCCAGATCTAAGGTACCGGAAACCTTCGCTCTAATCCATTGAACTACGGGAGCAGACTTAAAGAATCATCATCACGGCAAGCGGCGGGCGGGTCAACGCGAAAGCGCCGCGGAAAAACCGGCGCGCCGTGCGCGGCGGGCTGCGCTTTCATTTTTCCGTTGCAAACACCGGCTATAAGCGGCAAATTCAAACTTTAACACTATTGTTTTTTACCATGTCTGAAGAACTTACCGGAAACATCCTTGTCGCCCAGTCGGGCGGGCCGACGGCCGTCATCAATTCCAGCCTCGCCGGCGTCATCACCGAGGCGCTCAACCACGAGTGCATCGAGGAAATTTACGGCGGCCTAAACGGCATTCAGGGCATCCTCAGCGAGGACCTCATCGACCTGGCCGCCGAGTCGCAGCAAAACATCCGCGGGTTGCGCACCACCCCGGCCTGCGCGCTGGGCTCGTGCCGCTACCAGCTCAAAAGCGCCGAGGACTTCGACCGCCTGTTCCAGGTCTTCGAGACGCACAACATCCGCTTCTTCTTTTACATTGGCGATAACGACGCCATGGGCGTGGCGCAGAAAGTCAATGCGCAGGCCCAACAGCGCGGTTACGCCCTGCGCGTGATCGGCATCCCGAAGTCGATCGACAACGACCTGGCCATGACCGACCATTGCCCGGGTTACGGCAGCACCGTGAAATACCTGGCCGCCACCATCCGCGAGATGGCGCTGGATCACGAGGGCATGGGCCAGCACGACTTCGTCTCCATCGTCGAGGTCATGGGCCGCAACGCCGGCTGGATTTCCGCCGGCGGCACGCTGGCGCGCCGCCGCAACGCCCCCGAGGATCCGCCGCATATCGTGCTGATGCCCGAGGCGCCCCTGCAGCCCGAAAAGTTTTTGGAATCCGTGCGCAACGTTCTGAAAAAGAACCGCCATTGCATGGTCGTCGCCGCCGAAGGCCTCACCGACATCAACGGCAACTATCTCGGCGCCAACACCCAAGTCAAGGACGGCTTCGGCCACGCGGCTCTGGGAGGTGTGGCCGACTACCTGCGCACGCTCGTCGAGGAAAACCTCGGCGTCAAGGTGCGCAGCGCCAAGTTCGGCGTCGCCCAACGCACCGCCGCCCACTGCGCCTCGCTGACAGACGCCGACGAAGCCTACGCCTGCGGCCAGGCCGCCGTGCGCCACGCGGTTGAAGGAGCCACCGGCAAGATGGTCGCCCTCGTGCGCGGCGAAGGCGAACACTACAGCAGCGAGACAACCATCGTCGAGTTGTCCGAAGTCGCCGAGGCCGTCAAAACCCTGCCCGCCGCCTGGATCTCCGAAGACGGCATGAACGTCAACTACCAGTTCAACAAGTACGCCATGCCCCTCATCCAGGGCGAAGTGCAAGTCCCCTACGAACTGGGCGTGCCCAAGTACGTCGTGCTGGAATGCCACTTCATCCAAAAGCAACTCGAAGCCTACCAGACGGAAAAACAGTAAGCCTGTTCTCCCATCCACAAAAAAACGCGGAAACTTTTTCCGCGTTTTTTTGTGTGCGTGAGATAAACATAGGGGGAACTTTTCTGAAGAAAAGCTTCCCCCTAACCCCCTCAAAAGACTTTTTATATATTTTTGAAGGAGTGCAGAGGAAATCTTTTTTGGTGTCGGCTGAACGCCGACATACTTCGTATCGATGGCTTTGCCATCGCCCCCTACGCTCGCTATAAATAGGCTCGCTGCGCAAAAAGTTTCCTCTGCGTTTGCTTCACGAAAACAACAAGCAGCAGGCGGTGGAGATGCTGGCCAGGATGAAGCCGACGAGGCTTTCGAAGGGGATGAGTTTCAGGCGGGTGGAAAAATCCATGCCGACGGAACCGGCGGTGACGTGGAAGAAGGAGCCGTGCGGCAGGTGGTCGAGCACGGTGGCGCCCGCGTTGGTCATGGCCGCGCCCCAGACGGCGGAGACGCCCGCGGCTGTCACGGTTTGGGCGAAAGTGGCCGAGGCGATTGTGGCGCCGGCGGTGGTGGAGGCAGTGGCGCCCGACATGAGGGCGGCCGAGATTGGCGCGATCAGCACGGCGGAAAGGCCGAACGTTTCCATGCCGTGCAGGATGAGGTCTTTTAAAGTGGAGGCTTGAATGATGCCCGCCAGTGCGCCCGTGCCGATCAGCAGCACGGCGACGACGGACATTTTTTCGAGGCCAAAACCCACATAGTCGTTGAACGCGCGCGCGCGGCGCATGGCGAGCAGCCCGACGATGCCGCCGACCGGAAGCGCGATCAGCGGGTCGATCTCAATGCCAAACGTCGGGCGCAAAAACAGCAGGCCCACCGCCACCACCGGGCCGATGACCGCGGTGAAAAAAGAGGGAAGATTTTTTGTTTCCTCGACCTGCGCGGCGGCGACCACGCGCTCGCCTTTTTTGATGAGCCAGTCGGAAACCAGCAGCGTCGCGACAATGCCCGCGAGCGCGGCGGGGATGTTGGCCAGCATCATGTCGGGCAAGGCGACGTTGTAATTTTCCGCTGCGATGATGCTGTTGGGGTTGGCGCTGATGACGTTGCCGCTTTTGCCCCCGCCGATCAGCGCGAACAAGGTTCCAATGCGCGAATAGCCGCCGCGCTGGGCCACCGCCAGCGCCACGGGCGCGACCGTCAACACGGCGATGTCAATGAACACTCCCGCGAAGGTCAGTAGCGCGCAGGACAAAATCAGCGCCAAGACTGCGTGGCGCTTGCCCAAAAAGCCCATGATCGAAAGCGCGATGCGCTCGGCCGCGCCGGAACGAATGAGCACGCCCGCCAGCACCCCCGCGCTCAGCACGCGCAGCACGGCGGGCATGATCCCCTGCGCGCCGACGACCATCTGTTTGACCGTCAACACGACCGCGCGCCCCACGCCGATGTCGTTGAGTTCGACGTATCCCCACAGCCCGCCGACAAACGCGCCAAAGATCAGCGCGTAGCACGCGGGCACTTTGCGGATGATCAGGACAATCGCCAACACCAGCGCCACGCACGCGCCCGGGGATGAAATTTGCAGGGAAGGATCCATCGGGAAGTTTTTATAAAAAGGATCGGTGAGTTATTTTCGGGCGGCGGCTATCAGGCCGAAAATGGCCTCACAGGTGTCGGCCATGTTGTTGTGGGAGTTTGTTTTTTCCATGGCCTGTTCAAGCGTCATCACGTCGCGCAGCGTGCAAAACCCCGCGCAGATGCCCGCCTGGCGCAGCGCCTCGCCGGGCACCTTGACGCCGCCCGACACAACGATCGCGGGGATGCCCTGCGCTCGCGCGCGCCGCGCGATTCCCTGCGGGGCTTTGCCCATCAGGCTCTGCGCGTCGGTGCGCCCCTCGCCGGTGACAACCCAGTCAGCTCCCCTGATTTTTTCGTCAAAGTCCAGCGCGTCCAGCACGCAGTCGATGCCCGGGCGCAATTGCGCCTTCAAAAAAGCCAAACACGCCCCGCCCACACCGCCCGCGGCGCCCGCACCGGGTGTATCCGAAATTTGAATACCCAGTGTCCGCTCAACCACCTGCGCGTAGTGCGCCAGTCCCTTGTCCAGCCGCGCGACATCCTCGGCATTGGCGCCTTTTTGCGGCGCGTACACCTGCGCCGCCCCGCGCGGCCCGCACAGGGGGTTGTCCACGTCGCAGGCAACCTCGAAGGCGCAGTTTTTCAGCGCGGCGTCCGCCGCGTTTGTATCAATAAATTCAATACGCTCCAGATTGCCCCCGCAGGGGAAAAGCTCCTGTTTGTCCTTGTCCAAAAAGCGCCAGCCGAGCGAATGCAGCAGCCCCGTGCCTCCATCGTTGGTCGCGCTGCCGCCGAGCGCCAGCAAAAACTTGCGCGCCCCGCCCTTGAGCGCGTGCGCGATCAGTTCGCCCATCCCCAGCGTCGTCGTTTTAAGCGGGTCGCGCCGCCTAGGCTCTATGAGCGTCAGCCCCGCCGTCTGCGCCAGCTCGATGACAGCGGTGCCGTTTGGCAAAATCGCATAAGCGGCCTGCACCGCATCGCCCAAAGGCCCGCTCACTTGCACGCGCACTGCCCGCACGTTTTCATTGTCCATAAAAGCCTCGAGCGTACCTTCCCCGCCGTCAGCCACGCCCAAAACGCTTACCTCGGCATCGCCCACCGCGCGCAAAATTCCCTCGCGGGCACTGCCGCCGGTTTCCAAAGGACCACGCGAGCCTTTAAACGAATCAAAAGCCAATACAATTTTCATGGGGCAACAAAATAACGCGGGACAACCCCCACGCTAGCGCATTCCCCGCCAATTGAGAATCTTTTTTGTGATTTAAGAAGGGGCGCTGAGGATATATGCGGGGGAACCTTTTTTTTGGAAAAAAAAGGTTCCCCCGCACCCCATTCCAAAAAACTTCTATGGCGGATGCTGCGCATCCTGAGAACGTGAGGGTGCGTGGGTGATCGTAGCGGATGAGGTGGCGATAGGCAATTGCACCTGAGAGAGCTGGCGGAGGCGAGGCGAGATAAAGACATTCGCTTTGTTATCCAGCCACGAGTCCGGGAACGATTAGCACCTGCAGGGGACTAGTCCCCTGCACCCCTTTACGGAGCTGGCGCACACCGAAATCTTACGTTTCCAAAATAATCCCAAGACAACTCGCCAGCTCCTTCTAAAAAAATACTGCACACTGGCCATTTTGCTCCGTACAGCTTTCCCGCAAGTGAAAATCCTTCAGGGCGGATTTTGCCGCAGGATAGATGGAGGGCTGCACTGGTTTGCTGCTCCCCATCGTAAGACCAGGCAAAATTCGCCATGAAGCATTTTCACCGCGGGAACGGAAGAATAGACCAACGGGATATTCTTTCGGATGGTCACGTACAGGGTTCGTCGCTCTGATGCCGCCTCGTTCAGCGACAGCTTCTAAAATCACTCAGCGCGTAGCGCACGCACTATTTTTGTTCCCTATATGTGTTTACTTGTGATTCGGGGGTTGTCAGTTCTACGTTGCCAGTGGCATGCGCAAGCCCCGCCAAAGAAGTTCCCAAATTTCCGACAGCTTGCACTTTCATCTGGCGAGAGCTGGCCAGGTCGTTGGCGGCGGTCATTAAGTCTAGGAAAGAATTCAGGCCGCTGCGGTAGCCTTCGCTGATCGCGTCGTAGGCTTTTTGCTGGGCCTCGAGTTGTTTGCGGGCGCTCTCGACTTGTTGGGCGGCGGATTTATAGGCGTAAAAATATTCCCAGACTTGCGAGATGATTTCCAGCTCGCCCGCCCGTAGCGCTTCGCGCGCGGCTTTTTCCTGTTGCTTGGCGTCGATCAGTTGGTAGCTGCGTTGGAAGCCGGTAAACAAGTCCCATTGCAGCGCGACGCCGACTGACCATTGGTTGTAGGAATAATCCTCGCCCATGCGCACGCGGTTGTAGTCGTACTGGCCAAAGGCCACGACGCGTGGGCCGAAGTCCGAGCGGGCTGCTTCTGCGGCGTGCTGGGCTTGTTTTAGGTTGGCGTATTGGGCAAGCAAAGTCGGGCGGGTGCGCAGGGCCTCGGCCATCAGGTCGCCGACTTGTTTGTCCATTTTTTGGGCGTCGGGAATTTCGTCGACGCGCTCGATCGCCACGGCGCTGGAAACGGGCAGGCCGAGCACCGCCGCCAATTCGGCGCGCGCTTTTTCGATCTGGGCGGTGGCGCCGTCGAGGTCGTACTGCGCCTTGGCCAGTTGCGCCTGGGCTTGCAGGGCGTCTTGTGAGGTGCCTAGCCCGTTGTCGAGCTTGGCCTTGGCCGCGTCGTGGTTGGCCTTGGCGTCTTTTAAAAACGCCTGCGCCGCCTCGCGCTGGCCGAAGCCTGCGTTGAGCGAGAAGTAGGCGCGCTGCACTTCGAAGACCACGTCCTGAATTTTTTGGTTGTAGCTGAAGTTGGCGGCGTACAACGCCTGCGCGGCGCGTTTGTTTTGCGCCTCGCGCTTGCCAAAATCAAAGAGCAGCCAGTTGATGCCGACTGCCGGTTGCAGCGTCGTGGCGGTGCTGCCGGCGATGTCGGGCGGGGGCATGGCGTTGATGCCTGCCGTGCGGCCGCGGGCGAAGCTCACGGTGCCGGTCACGCTCGGGTAATAGCCTGCCTGTTGCTCGCCCAATTGCGCGGCGGCGCTTTTGGCGGAGAACCACGCCTGCTTGGTCGAGGGGTTGTTTTCCAGTGCCACGTCCACGAGAGTGGACAGCGAGAGCAATTCTTTCGTGGACAGCGTGCGGCCGACCGCCGAGGCCGGGCGTGGCAGCTCGATTGCAAGCGGCTCGTTGGGCAGCGCGCGTTTGGTGGGCTGCCAGTATTCGCGCGCGCTAGGCGCGGTGGATTTGTTAACGTCCACGCATCCGGCCACCAGCAGCGCGGTGGCGGCGGCGGCGGCTATTTTAAAAAACGGGCAAAACAGCTTCATGTTCAAATAAATTTTTGGTTAGGCGTTTTGCGCGGGCTCGGTTTTGGTGTCGGCCGCGGATTGCAATGAGGAGCCTATGCGCCCGCGTGCAAACAGCGGGATTTTATCCAGCACGTGTTCCTGTAGCCACTCAAGGCCCATGTAGGTAACGGGCGTGACGTACAAGGTGAGAATCTGCGCGAGGATGAGCCCGCCTGCGACCACGAAGCCCAGCGGCTGGCGTGTCTCGGCGTCCGCCCCCCAGCCCAGCGCGATCGGAATCACGCCGAAGAAGGCGGCCATCGTCGTCATGATAATCGGGCGGAAGCGCTCCATCGACGCGCGGTGGACGGCCTCTTTGGTTTCCATGCCGCTGGCCTGGTGCATGACGGCGAAGTCGATCATCATGATCGCGTTCTTTTTCACGATGCCCGCCAGCATGAACAAGCCGATGACCGAGTACAGCGACAGCTCGCTGCCTGTCAAATACAGCGCGCCCATGCCGCCTGCCAGCGCGGGGATGAGCGAGAGCAGCACCGTCAGCGGGTGCAGGTAGCTCTCGTACAAAATGCCCAGGATGACGTACATCACAAAGACCGCGACGATAAACATCACGAACAAGTCTGCCATGGTCTGGCGGAAGGTCATCGCCTCGCCTTGGAAACTTGTCATCACGCCGTCGGGGACGATCTGGGCGCTGAGCTGCTCGACTTGCGCCATCGCGTCGCCGATGGCCACGCCCGGGGCGAGGTTGAAGAACAAATTGACGGCGTTGAACTTGTTCAAGTGGTTGACGGTTTGCGCGGTGATCGTGCGCTCGGTCGTCGAGACGGCCGCGTAGGGCACGGCGCCGAGGGTCATCGAATCGTCGCCCACGCCCATGTCGGCGGAGTAGCTGCCGCCCTTGTTGAGCTGCGAGCCAAGGTACAGCAAATCGAGGTGCTCGGGAATGCGCGCGAGCGAGCGGTCAACCTCGATGATCACCTGGTATTGCTGCAGCGGCGCCTTGATCAGATAAGTGTAATTTTCCGAGTACGCGTTTTTCAGCAGCATCGCAAACTCCTGCGCGTTGATGCCGTACAGGGCGCCGGCCTCGCGGTCGAAGTTCAGGTTCAGCGTCGGGGAATCCATGTACAGGTCGGAGTTCACGCTGCTGAAAACGGCGTTGTTTTGCGCCATCGCCATCATGAGTTTCTGGGCGGCCGGGTACACTTCCTCCGCCTCCAGCCCCGAGAGCGAGTAGGAATAGTCGCCCAGCGTCTTGCTCGTGGCGCCGGTGGAGATTTGCAAGGTGGGCTGCGGGTTGAGCACGCAGATGATGCCCGGAATGCTCGAGATTTGCCCCGCGATATTCGCGGAGGCCGGGGCGATCGGGTCGCGTTCTTTGCGGTCTTTGAACTTGGCGATCACGATGCCCTGGTTGGGCGGGAAGTAAGCACCCACGCCGGTGATGACGCCGTGGAAGCTCAAGTTTTTATCCTGCGCGAGCACGGCATTGACCTTTTCCTGATACGCCTTCATGCGGTCGGGCGAGGTGCCGGTCGGCGCGACGAAGGCGCCAAAGCTAAACCCGCTGTCGCCCACGGGCAGGAAGGTTTTTGGCAGCATAACGGCCAGCCAGACCATCAGCACGGAAAACAAAAGATAGGCCGCCACGGAGACATACCAATGCTTGAGCGCCCAATTCAGCGAGGGGCCGTAGAGGCCCAAAAACCAGTTCTCAACCTGCAGCGCCTTCTTTTCGACAAAGGTTTCGTTTTCCTTGCCGCGGGGCTTGAGCATGCGCGAGCACATCATCGGCGTGAGCGTAAGCGACACAAAGCCGGAGGACAACACCGCCACGATGATCGTCACGCCCAATTCGCGGAAGACCAGCCCCATGATGCCGCTCATGAACACCAGCGGGATAAACACCGCGCCCAAAGAGAGCGTCATCGCCAAAATGGTGAAGGAAATTTCCTTGGCGCCGTTGTAGCAGGCGGTGGCCACGTCCTCGCCAAAATCCTGCATGCGTCGCACGACATTTTCCAAAAACACGATGGCGTCGTCCACGAGAAAGCCGATCGCCAGCGTCAGGCCCAGCAGCGACAAATTGTCTATGCTGTAGCCCAGCGTACGCATGACGATGAAGGTCATCAGCAGCGACATCGGCAGCGCCACCGCGGGGATGACCGTGTCCGTCACGCGGCCCAGGAACAAAAAGATGATCAGCACCACCAGAATGAAGGCGATGATCATCGTCTCCATCACGTCGTTGACGCTGGCCAGAATCGTCTCGGAGCGGTCGTAGATCAGGTACATGAGGATCGACTGGGGCAGCTGCTTCTCGATCGAGGGCAGCAGCGCGCGGATATCCTCTGAAATTTGCACGGCGTTGGCGCCGTCGGCCTTGCTGATGGCCAGCATCACAAAGCCCATGCCCTCGGGGATGTCTGCCCCGCCGAAGTTGAGTTTAAAGTCCGCCGATTCCGGCGCGGTGTAGACTTTCGCCACGTCGCGCAAATAAACGGGCGCCCCGTCGTGCGAGGCCACGACCATGTTTTCGTATTGCTCGACCGTCTCTAGCTGCATCTGCGGCAGCAGCGTGAAGCTCGTGGCCTGGCCCTTGACGCGGCCGGCGCTGATCATGTTGGTGTTGCTGCCCACGGCGTTGGCCACGTCCGAGACGCTCATGCCCATCAGCGCCAGGCGGCTGGGGTCCACGTCCACGCGCACGCTGCGCCGCGAGCCGTACACCTGCACTTGCGACACGCCCGAGACGATGTTCATGCGCTGGGCGACCTCCGTGTATATATAGTCGTACATGTCCTCCTCCGTCATGGAGGCGGAGCCAAAGCCCAGGAACAAAATCGGGTGGTCGTTGGGGTTGGTCTTGGTGAAGACCGGCGGGCTGGGCAAGTCGGTGGGCAGCTGGCTGGTGGCGCGCGTGATGGCCGCCTGCACGTCGGTCGCCGCGGCGTCGACGGACTTGCCGAGCTTGAACTGCAAAACGATGTTGGTGAAGCCCAGCGAATTGTTGGAGGTGATCGTGTCGATGCCCTGGATCGTCAAAAACTCCTGCTCCAGGGGCGTGGCGATGTTGGCCGCCATGATCGCGGGGTCGGCGCCCGGGTAGGCCGCGTTCACCGTGATGACGGGATAGTCGACGTTGGGCAAATCGCTCACCGGCATCGTGCGGTAGCCCCAGATACCGAACGCGGCGATGGCGACGTAAATGAGCGTCGTCATCACCGGCCGGTTGATAAAAAGTGCGGAAATATTCATGGCGCGGGCGCGTTGTTTTTAATGAGCGGGTGAGCCGTGAAATTAGTGCGCGCTGTTTTCGGCGGGTTTTTCCTCGGGGGTTTTCTGCGCGGCTTGCTGCTGCTTGGCCTTGGGGTCGATGACGGCGACCTTGCTGCCCGGGCGCAGCATGATGGCACCGTCGGTGACGACCTGGCTGTTCGCCTCGACGCCCGATTTGATGCCGTAGAATTGGCCGTCCTTTTGCAATTGCCCAAGCTCCACTATTTTTTGCTCGGCCACGTTGTCCTTGATCACCCACACAAAGCTGCCTTGCTGGTTGTAGCGCACGGAAACGCCCGGCACCAGCACCTCGTCAGGGATTTCGGCCAAAATCAGGCGCACAGAGACTTGCTCGTTGGGCCAGAACAGCAAATCCTTGTTGTCCATCTCGGCGCGCAGGTTGACCGTGCCGGAGGAGCGGGCGACCTGGTTGCCGAGGATTTTGAGCTTGGCCACGCGCGCGCGGGGTTTTTCGGAGGCGGAGGATTTTAATTCTGTCACCTGCACATTCAGCGTGCCGTCTTTGGATTTTTCCAGATACTCGCGCACGCGCGTAAACTGGTGGGCGGGCACCACAAAGTCGACGTACAAGGGATCCATCCGGCGGATGGTCGTGAGCACCGCGGGGTTGGCCGCCTGCACGATGTTGCCCTCGTTGACAAGGTAGGTTCCGACCATGCCGTCCACGGGCGCGGTGATGCGGCAATAATCCAGGTTGATCTGCGCGCTGGCGATGTTGGCCTTGTCCGCAGCCACGGCGGCCTTGTAAACCGAGACATTGGCCTGGTACTCGTCAAAGGTCTGCTGCGAGACGTACTTGTCCGGCAAGAGCGCCTTGGAACGCTCCACCTGCTTTTGGTTAATCTCCAAACTGGCCTGGTCTTTTTCCAGTTGCGCCTTGGCGGCCGCGAGCGCGGCCTGGTAGGGGGCGTCGTCGATGCTAAAGAGCAAGTCGCCCTTCTTCACCATGGCTCCCTGCGTGAAATGGATTTTCATGAGCTTGCCGGAAACCTGCGGCTGGATGGACACGGCCTTGTAGGCCGTCGTTTGGCCGATGCTGTCGACGTACAGGGGGACCGTCTCGCTCAGGGCGGTTTGCACCTGCACGGGCACGGGGGGAAGTTCCATGGGCGGGAGCTCTTTCTTCCCGCAGGCCGCCAAGCCCAGCACAAGCGCCATCAGCGCCACCGTTTGAACACAAGAAAACCGCCCGTTGGTGTTTGTTTTCATAAGCTACAGCAAATAAGGAATGAAGAAGCGCAATCATCGCATAACACCCCGTGGCAGGTCAATCACCGAGCATATGTTTTTCTACTTAAAGAGAGGAGGAATTTTTATTATAGGAAAAATATATTGGAACAAAGTTTGTTAAAGGGGGTCTGAATTAGAAAGAACAAATCAAACCGCTTGGGCAGACCATTGCCAAACGCATGGCTTGTCAGGGCGGCTCACAACCAACCAGTCTTTGCCAAAAAACTTCATTTTTCCAAAAACAAGCCGTTCAAATAGTTCCAAAGTAGTTTTTCAAGCAATCAAAAAACAGTTTGCAAACCTTAAAATCCAAGTGTATTTTTTTTAGATAAGTATCAAGAGGTTTAGGAGACAAATGAGACCCTGTTTGATACCAGAGAACCCAATCCTTGCGTCGTCGGGGATTCTCCCCGGGCACACACTTCCACAAAACATAAACCTAAAAAAATAAAACAATGCGTAAGAAAACTACAGCACGCGCCGCCGGAATGACCCAGATCTCCATCAGCATGAGCAAAGAGCTGATGGACCGGATCGAGAAGGCCGCCCAAAGCGACAACCGCAACCGTTCGAACTTTATCACGAACGTGCTGCAAGGCTACCTGGTCGAAAACGGCTTCGGTGGCGTCGCCGAAAAGGGCAAGTCCTACAAGGGCTAATTCCCACGCGAGTCTTTAAAATAGAATAATAACAAGCCCGCCTCGAAAGAGGCGGGCTTTTTTTGCGATCGCGGCACAGGCCAACCAATGCTGTGAGCCGGCAAATGCCGAATCTATGTTGCAGCCTGTTTTTTTTTTTTAATGTTCCCTCGGG
>JAKPNF010000149.1 GCA_029548565.1 Verrucomicrobiota bacterium | reverse complement strand
CCGCGCCGAAGATCGGCACGTGCGAGTCGCGCACGCGGTGCACGTTCAGGCGCGCCGTCTTGCGCTTGACGGTGTTGAACTTGATCACGTATACCACGCCGTCGACCAACGGGAGGGTGTTGATCGCGTCGCTGACCGCACCCACGGGGGGCGAGTCCAAAAAGATTTTGTCGTACTGCTCGCGCAGGTTTTCCAACAGCTCGGCGAACTCACGGCTGTTGAGCAGCTGCGTGGGGTTCTTTGAGCGGCCGCCGGTAGGCAGTGCGTCGAGGTTCGGATAGACGTTTTTCTGCATCGCGGACTCCAGCGGCTCCCCTTGCTCCAGCACCGTGAGCAACCCCTTGTCGTTGTCGATGCCCAAAGACTTGGCGACGTTGGGCACACGCAAGTCCCCGTCGATGATCAGCACGCGCTCGCCATGCAGCGCGCAGGTCAGCGCCATATTGGTTGTGACAAACGATTTGCCCTCACTGGGCAGTGTGGAGGTCACCAAAATCACCTTGGCGCCGCGGCTGGTCTCGTTGATTTTCAACGCCGAGTAAATCGAGCGGAAAGACTCCGTCACCTGACGGTCGATATTGCCGGCTACGGCCAGCGCCTTTTCGAGCGAGTTTTGGCTGCGGATGCGCGGCACGATGCCCAGCAACGGCAGACCCACCTCGTTCTCGATGTCAAAGGCGCTTTTGATGCGGTCGTCAAAGAAGGCCACCACAAACACCAGCGCCACACCCAGCACAACTCCCACAAGGAAACCGACAAACAGGTTCATTGGCACATTGGGCTTGGCCGGGCGCGCGGATTCGCCCGCGCGGTCAATAATACGGGCCGACTGGCCGACCAGCACCACGCGCGTCATCTGCTCGCTCATCTTGTTGTGCATGATCAAGTGCAATTGGCGCGCGATGGCCACCTCGTGGGCCAACGAGGCGAATTCAACGCCGATCTTCGCCAATTCGATCGTCTCGCGGCGCTTCTCAACCAGGCGCTTTTGGGCGGCCTCGTAATTTTCCCTGACGGTCAGGTAATCGCTGTAAACCTTCTGCACCGCCGTCTTGATGTTTTCATCCAAAATGCGCTTGGCCTCGTCATACACCTCCGTCGTCTCGATCATAATGGGGTGCTTGGGCTTGTAGCGCTTGGCCAGCGCCGCCAAATTCATGCCGTAATTGGCCACCATGGTCATCTGGTTGGCCACGGCCGGCTGGCCGGAAATAATGGGCAGTTCCGTCAAGTCGCGCCCTTCCTGGCGGTATTGCTGTATCATCGCCCAGTTCGATTCGGACTGATCCAGCGCGTTTTTGGCCTGGGTCAGGATCGAATTGAGGTTGAGCAGCTCCTGCGTGTCAATGTCGTTTTTGGGGTCGAGCGAGACGGCGTCGTACTTGCGGCGGTACTCGTGAAGCTGGTTTTCCAGATCCTCCGCGCGGCGGCGCTGCTGGTCCACGCGCACACGCAAGTCTTCGACCGCCTTCATCGCGTCGCTGGAATACAGGCGCAAGTTGTAGTTGATGTATTCCTCGGCGAAATAATTGGCCACCAAGGCCGCAATGCGGGCGTTGGGGTGGTTAAACGCGATATGGATGATCATCGACATGCGCTGAGGGATAACCTTGCGGTTATCGCCCAAAATGCGCTGCGGGGTCATGGGCCCGGCAAACGAGCGCACATCCTCATAAGGTGCCGTGAACTGCTTGAGATCTTCGTCTTTCAACCGGTCTGCCACCGCTTGGACAATGGCGCTGCTTTCAAGGATTTTCGTCTGGGTGTTGAAATCTTCCGTTCCCGAAATGACTTCGTTGGCCCTGTTTTCAGAACCCACGCGCGTGCCCAAGTCCTGGCGCAGCACCTGCACGGTGGCCATCGACTGGTAAATCTCCGTCGAGTTCATCGTGTAGAGCACCGACCCTACAAAGACGATGACCAGCGTGACCAAAAAATACCAAATGCGCTCGCGCAAAATCAGCAGATAGTCGCGCAAGGAGCGCGAATAACGCTGCTGTTCCGGCCCCGCGGGCGTGTAGCCGGGCTGAGCCCCGTAATCGCCTCCACCGTAACCATAGCCATAGTAATAGCCGCCGTAATTACCATAGCCGCCATAATTTCCGGGGGCGGCATCTTTCTGGGGAGAGGCAGGTGTGTTCTGTTTCGTATCAGCCATGTAAAAGTATCTTTTATATTAGGATTCGTTTTGAGTGGCGGCTTAAAAAATAGCCTCGTCCACAAAGACTATGTCGCCTTCCTGCAGGATAACGTCGGGGGCTTTCTCGCTGCGCAAAATGCGCTTGAAATTGACGGTTATTCTTTCGGTTGTGCCGTCTTTGTGCTTGCGCTGGATGACGACATTGCTGTCCGCGCGCAGGGAAATGCCCCCTGCCATGCCGATCGCCTCGGTCAAAGTCATGCCACCTTCGGGCGGCATTTGCACGGGCGTACTGCCGCGGTTGACCTGCCCATGGATGTAAACCAGGCGCGAACCGTATTGCAAAATAAGCAATGTCAATTCCGGATTGACCAAGTAATCCTTGGCGTACAGCTCGCGCAGCAAGCGCGTGGCGTCCCCCACCGTAAAGCCTCCGATTTTCACCGAACCGATCAAGGGCAGGACAATCGTCCCGTCGCCGGCGATGCGTGTTTCCTTTGTCAGCGTGTGTTCCTGAAAAATTTCCACGCGCAACAAATCGCCCGTGCGCAACACATAATTCATAGAGGCGCCCACAACCGTCTGCCCTGTCTGAATCGAATCGGAAGCCTGCCCAACCGGGACGCCCTGCTGCTGGGCGGTCGCCGCACCGGGAGTCGGCGGGCGTGCAAACGTCGGCGCGCTGGTGGGTGCGCCTTCATGAACGATGCCCTCATTTTGCCCACAGCAAAAACCGATTATTGAAGAGAGGATCGCCAAGCAAATAAGAAGTCGTTTCATTCGTAAGATAAGCAGTTTCAATTTTGACTGAACAGCTAAACCAGCAAGTCTAGGCTTTTACCGAAAAAAAATAAATGAAATAATGCCGCCAAAATGCCAAAACACGTGCCTGAACCCAAGATTTTAGACCAGATTATGTGAGAGTAAAATGTTGGAATCATTGATTAAATTTATGTATGGTTTTTTGTAGATGTCAAGGATGTTGTATCTTTCAAAGACATCTC
>JAKPNF010000097.1 GCA_029548565.1 Verrucomicrobiota bacterium | reverse complement strand
AGCCGCCAAAGACCAGCAAAGTGCCCAGCACAATGCGCTGCGCCACACTCAACTCGCCCAAGGCTGCCAGCAGCTTTTCCAAAACAGTGGGCGCGGGCGCCGGATTTTGTGCGTCGTTTTCGGACATGCAAAAGATCTATTTTGCAACACAGCCGTTTGAGGCGCAAGCCCTTCTTTGAAGGCAAAGACGCAAGACAAACGCCCCGCCCGCGACAAAAAACGCGGCACACCAAAACATTCTTTTCAGAAAAGATATTTTTTTTGGAACAATTTTAAATTTTGGTTGTCTGCTTGTGCAATCACCATTTTAAAAAGAGCATTTTTGCCATGATAGATCAGCCCCCCCCGAGCGTAACTAGAAGGAGCCTTCTGGCGTGCTGTGGGCGTGGTTGTGGTAGGGGTTTAATAAGCGGCGTTTTCGGTGCCGCGTTTTTCCCTTTTTCTCGAAAATTTTTTAAAGGAGTACTTGTGCGCACATTGCGCGGGTATTCCTTTTTTGTGCCGCAACAACACACCGTGCTGGTGCACAGCAACGCCTCTTTTTTTTCTCAAACGTAAAAAACCCGATATGACCATTGTTAAAAACCATTCACACAGCCTGCGCGCCCTACTCGCCCTGGCTTCTTTATCGATCACTTGCGCGCACGCGCAAATTTGGACAGAAGGAGACAGCTCTGTCACACTCAGCCCACCCGTGCAATCGTATAGCGGCACCACCTTATCGCTGGGAGTGGCAAACGACTCAACCGGTTCGCTGACCATTGAAAATGGCGGGGCTTTGACGCTTAGCTCCTACCTGTACATAGGCGGCACTCGCAGCACCATGGGCACCGCGAGTATTTCCGGCGGCTCGCTGACAGCGACAACCCTCCACGTCGGCAGCTATGGCAATGGCGCGATGACTATCTCTGGCGGGACAGTTTCGGTTGGGACGCTTTCGGTCGGGCGCTACCAAAGCACTACTTTCAGCACCGGCACGCTGAGCGTCGCCAACAGCACGCTTTCACTTATGGCCCTTACCGCGGCCACTTATTCGAGCACCAGCGTGGCCACCATAACCGTCAGCGACTCCACGCTGACAGTGAAAAGCGACATCACGCTGGGCAATTTAGGCCAAAGCACGACAACCGTCACCAACTCCACCATTTCGGCTGACAGGCTTTTCCTTGCCTCGGACGCAAGCTCCATGGGCACGCTGAACCTCAGCGGCGGCTCGTTGAAAGTGTGGGAGGCACACATCGCTTCGTGGGGCGCATCCGGATCGATGAATATCGCGGGCACCACGGTCACGGCCGCGTCAATTATTGTCGGGCGCCGAGGGTCGGCCACGGGCACCGTGAGCATGACAAGCGGCTCGCTGACAGTTACCCTGCAGGCCACCATTGGAGAATCGGGCAGCGGCACCATCAATATCTTTGGCGGCACAGCCTCGCTGGCGACACTTTATATCGGCAGCGGGCAAACGGGCACGGGCACGCTGAGCGTGACCGGCGGCTCGCTGGCAGCGGGGCACATTTATGTCGGCTATGAAGACGGCACCGGCACATTCGCCGCCACCAACCAAGCCGACGGCATCACCTTCACCGAATTCAGCGCCAACTCTGGCGGCACCATCGCCCTCAGCGTCTCGGGAAATTCCCTGGCGGCGGCGGACACGCTGGTGTTCACGGTAAACAACGGGATGTCGCTGGCACAGGGCGGCAACTACATCATCAATTTGGCCGACTTCACGGGCACCATCGGCAAGGACGACACCATCACCATCGCCATCGTGGGCGAGCTGCTCGGCGACAGCGCGGACGCCTCCTGGGTCGTGACCGGCTACCAGCAAACCATCGAAGACATGGAACTGCGCGCCTTCTGGGAAGGCACGACCCTGAAGGTCGGCTGGTTCGCCATCCCCGAGCCTGCCAGCGCCGCCGCGCTGCTGAGCCTGTTGGCTCTGGTCGCCGCCGCCCGCCGCAGGAAGTAATTTTTAAAGGCGGCCAAACAAGAAACCGCCCATGCACCCCGAGGGAAACTTCGGGGTGTTTTTTTGTGCGGTTCTTGAAAATCCTTGCGCGTGGATTTTTGAAAAAAGTTTCGGCACCTAAAAACAAATATCTGCCTCCCAATCAATTGATCTCCAATTAATTGAGATGAATGGAAACCAAAAATCCATTCACCGAGACGAGAACAAAATCGTTTTTTCATTGACTTTGCGTTTCAAATGGAAAATTCTTGCTTAGGAAAAACGTTTTTCTTTAACTCCAAGAAATCCCTGCATATGAAAAAATACCTCGTTATTCTGCTTACGCTTGCGTTGGGCACGAGTGCCTATAGCGCCATCAACACTTACTTCGACGACTACTCCGGTGACGGCCTGTAGACTACCGATCTAAATTGGAACGAAGGCGCGCCCGCAAGTGGCGACACCGCGGGCATCACCTCGAATTCAAACGCGCTGCTCAAGGACACGACCGCGTCCGTCGCCACCATCTACGTCGGCAACCGCAACACCACTATTTCCGGCACCGGCTCGTTGACACTGGACAACGCTCAATTGACGGCCTCCAGCATGCTCTTTATCGCGGCGACCACCTCCGGCACGCTGGCCACCGGCTCGGCCTCTGTCACTGTTAGCAACGGCAGCTATCTGGATATAAAAAGCACCGTGGGTATCGGTGTGGGGCAATCGGGTGCCGCCGCCGGCAGCACCTTGCAGCAAGGTTACTTATATGTCGACGCCACCAGCACCTTTGGCGGTGTGCTCATCAACGTGGGGCGTTACAGCACCACAGGCTCCATCGTCCTTGAGGGCACCTCCACCACCGCGGGCGCGACGCTCAACGGCCACGGCACTGGCTATCTCACGGCAGGGACAAATTCGCAAATCCTCCTCGACCGCACCTTCTCCATCGGCGTGAATTCCGCCGCCACCTTAAGCGGCGCGACGCTGAAGATCTCCACCAACCCGGGTTCGGACGCCAATTCCATCAGCATGTCCACCGGCGCAAACCTCACGCTCTACGGCAGCACAATCTTGTTCACCTACGCCGCCACCAACGCCATCAATTCCACATCGTCCTCCACGATCTCGTTCAATAATTCCCAGGTTTCCATGAGCGGCAACGTGCTGCTCAACGGCACTCAATACTTCGGATTGAACAGCGGCTCGCAAATGACCGTCAGCAACATCGCGGCCACCAACAGCGCGACGTTCAGCGTCGCCGGTTCCTCGCTGTCCACCGGCAACATCACGCTGTCCAGCGTAGCCAGCACCGTCATCCAGAATTCCTCGGTCAACGCCGGCATCTTGCGCGTGATGACAACCAGCGGCGGGATAACTATCACCAACTCCACGCTCACGCTGTCCACCGCCACTTTTGACGGGACCAACGTGGGAATCTACAATTCCACCTTGTCCGTCGCCGACCGCGTGTGGTTCCGCGAGAGCCTCGGGGCACTCGACAACAAGACGATCTCCAACACAAAGCTCTCCGCCACCGCGCTGGAAGCGACTTTCACCAACACCCACGTGTACGTGACCGATGGCAGCGCCGTGACGCTCTCGGCCGGCAGCCAGGCGACCTTGGCCACCGCCTACACCGGTTATATTTACGCGGAAAACGCCGCCATAACGATTGAAAACGGCGGGGCACTGGGCGTCGGCCGCCTGGTTCTGGGCGACACCGGAAAAACCGCCTCGTTCAACATGACGGGCGGAGTCGCCTTCGTGCAGGCGGCAGCGTATGTGGGCACAAACGGCGCTTACGTTAACATGAATGTCAGCGGCGGGCAGTTTTACACCAGCGCTTCCGGCTCCATCATTATCGGCGGGGTCGACGGGCACGGGCGGCTTAATGTCTCGGGGACAGGGTCGGTTTACACCGGCACGCTGAGCTTGCGCGAAAACGGCACCGTCAGCGGCACACTCTACGTGCAGGGAGCCAGCGGCACGCAGCAAGACGTGGCCGGGCAAACGACGGTCAACTACCTGGAACTGCGCGGCAACTCCATGATCGCCGGCGATCTGAAAATCGCCACAAACGCCGCGCTGTCACTGGTTGTCTCGGGCAACAGCACGGGCTTTTCCGCCACCAACATTTACGGCAACCTCGCGATCGAGGGCGCCAGCACGCTGGACATCGACTTGAGCAACCTGATCGTCGACGCGATGATTGAGCAATCCGGCCTGGTGCTGCTGATCGCCTCGAACGCCAGCGGATTGGACGACCTGTCCATCAACTACACCGACCCGACCGGCTACACCGCGACCATCGCGTGGGTGGATGCCGGTGGCGGAGTCCAAAACCTCCTGCTGACCGTGCAGGCCATCCCCGAACCGGCCATGGCCGCCAGGCTGATGGGACTGATGAGTTTGCTGCTGGTTTCGCGCCGCCGCAAATAAAACGGGCAGAAAAAATTCCTCAAACCCACCAAAGAAAGACCCGCCACCGGCTCTTTCTTTTTTTGAGCATGCCTTGCGAACGAGCCGCGTTAATTTGAATTGTAAGTATTTTTCCAAACGTCCTATAATAAAAAATTCATCGCCATGCCGCGAATCCCACGAGCATTCATCCTATCTCTGGCCACCCTGTGCGCGGCGGGCGCGAGCCTGGGCGCCACGTACACCGCCAGTAACGGCGTCGTCTCCGCGATTCCAACGGAAGACGGATTTGACATCGGGATCGTCAGCGAGCGCATAGAAGCCACCGCGTTTTACGAGGTGGGCGTTCTCGGACAAAACGTGAAGGTCGCCAACATCGAATCGGGGCATGTGTGGAACGGCCATGAGGCACTCGTGCAAATGCCCGACAAAAACTATTTCTCGGGGCTGGGCGCCCTGGGTGATTATTCAGACCACGCCACGGCCGTCGGCGGCATCATCGCCGGACTGGGGCCGGAGGTCGAAGGCGGATATAGCTACGTGTCCCTGGGCATCGCGCCTTTTGCCGAGCTGTATTCCGGCGCAATCGCCACCCAAACTTACGACGACGGCACTTTTGAATTCACCGACGCCTCGCTGTACACGGCCTACCAACATTACTTTGGGCAAGTGGACGTCATCAACAGCAGTTGGGGTGGAAAAACCCCGGCCGCCAACGACACGCTAGCCGTAATGCTCGACGGCTTTTGCCGCCAAAACACGAAGACCACCTTCGTCGTGGCAACAGGCAATTCCGGCCCAGGCCCCAACGAGGTCGGCACTCCGGCCACCGGCTATAATAATATTTCCGTGGGCGCCACCGGCAACCCGCACGCCTTCGACGAGCTGGCCTATTTTAGCAGCGGCGGCCCGGGCGATTTTTATAATCCCGACACCGGCGAAACGATCAGCGGCGTGCGCGCGCAAGTCGATATCGTCGCCCCCGGCAGCTACGTCGCCGGCCCCTACTACGACGCCGAAGACACATCCACCACCGACCTTTACACCATCGCCGACGGCACGAGCTTCGCCGCCCCGCAGGTGGCCGGCGCCGTCGCGTTGTTAAATAGCGTCTCCTACGAACTGGAAACGCGCGCCGACCCCAACTGGTCGGACAACGCCCGCGACGCGCGCGTGATCAAGGCCGTGCTCATGGCCTCGGCCACACAGTTGGGCGGCTGGGACAACGGCCAGCAAACGCAAAACGGCGTGTCGTTCACCTTCTCCTCCGGCGGCATGACCTGGGTGCAGTCCCACGACAATGTCAGCGTGACCACCCAGTCGCTGGACTGGTATCAGGGCGCCGGACAATTGAATTTGGGGCAGGCGCTTGACGTGTACCTGGGCTACAGCGGCTTTTGGGTGCTGGACAGCATAGCTCAAGACAGCATGGGCAACGAGATTCATATCGAGCTGACCGCCGACCAGACCATCGCCGTGTGCCTGACCTGGTTTGCCGACCGCTCGGTGGCCGAGGACGCCCAAATCACCATCGTGGGCGACGAAGACCAGACCGACTACGCCGTCTCGGACAACGCGCTGGCCAACCTCGACCTTGAATTATGGCTGCTGGGCGAAGACGGCACGAGCCTGCCAGTGGCTGTTTCGCGCTCGATCTACAACAGTGTCGAATACATCGTTTTTGAAATCGAGCAAGACGGCATCTACGCCATCCGCGTGACGCACAACGGCATGGTCTACGGCCAATACAGCGCCGAGGAATTTTACGGTCTGGCCTGGAGCGTGATTCCCGAACCTTCGGCCGCCGCGCTCATCGTGTGCCTGCTGGTCGCCGCCACCCTTACCCGTCGACGCCGCTAGGTTCGCAACTGGGCAATCCACGCTTTATTGCACACGCCACTGCAATTTCCAGGCTTGCAAAGGCGCCCGCCTATTGAAAGAATGGTTCCTTACGTTAGGGTTTCGGGCGTTTGTCACGCTCGGTCCCCGCGGCCACCCGGGCAACCGGGGCCAAACGGCAACGGCGGCTTTTTAAAAGGCTGCGGTTGCGCGAGGAGGCAGTTCTTCTTGCAGGCGCGCGCAAACAGCTAAAAACACAAAATAGAAACATGTCCGAAGTTAATAAGCCCGAAGTTATCAGCAACTACCGCATCCACGATAAAGACACCGGTTCTTGCGAAGTGCAGGTCGCCCTGCTCACCGCGCGCATCGCGCACCTGACAGACCACCTGCGCGAGCACAAAAAAGACGCGCACTCGCGCCGCGGCCTCATCCAGATGACCAACCGCCGCCGCAAGCTGCTCAACTATTTGAAAAAGCACGAGCTCAAGAAGTATGAGGAACTCATCCAGAAGCTCGGCCTGCGCCGCTAATTTTAAAATGCCGCGCAGTTAGGAAGCCTCTTGCCAAAAGCCCGCATCGCACCGCGAATCGGGCTTTTGTCGTAATCGGGGCTTTTTGAAAACCCACTTTCCGCGCTAAAGGTACGTCCTATCCGCCCCTTTGGCACTCAAAAATAAAACATAATCAGAACATACAAATGAAACAGAAATACTCCGTGACAGTCGAGGATCTCGGCATCACGATCTCCACCGGTTCGTACGCCCGCCAGGCCAGCGGCGCCGTGACCATCTCCAAAGGCGAGACGACCGTTTTGGTCACCGCCACCGTGGCCAACAAAGTGAAGCCCGACCAGGACTACTTCCCCCTGACCGTCGACTACCGCGAAAAATTCGCCGCGGCCGGCCGCTTCCCGGGAGGCTACTTCAAACGCGAAGGCCGCCCCACCGAAAAGGAAATCCTGACCTCGCGCCTGTGCGACCGCCCCCTGCGCCCCTTGTTCCCCAAGGGCTTCATCAACGAGGTGCAAGTGCTCGGCACGCTGCTGACCACCGACCTGGCCAACGAGCCGGACATCCTCATGGTCAACGGCGCTTCCGCCGCCGTGCTGTGCTCCGACATTCCGTGGAACGGTCCCATCGGCTGTGTCCGCCTGGGCGAGATCAACGGCCAGTTCGTCATCAACCCGACGAACGAGGAAATGTTTGAATCGACCCTCGACCTCATCTACGTGGGCAACGAAAAGGACATGCTCATGATCGAGGGCAGCGGCGACCAGGTGACGGAAGAACGCTTCTGCGAGGCGCTCGAAGCCGCGCACGCCGCCGTGCAAAAAATCATCGCCGCGCAAAAGGAGCTGGCCGCGCAGGTCGGCAAGACCAAGCGCGAGTTCAAGCTGGCCGCCGCCACGCCCGAGTGCGTGGAGTTCTGCCAAACCCTCGTGGGCGAGCGCATGAAAGCGGGCGTCTTCCAGGACAAGAAGCAAGACCGCGAAAAAGCCGTCGACGCCCTCAAGGAGGAAGCCGACGCCGCGTGGAAGGCCAAGATCGGCGAGGAAGCCTACGACACCAACCAGGTGCGCCTGGCCTTCGAGGAGCTTCAGGAAAAACTCTACCGCGACAATATTCTGGACGACGGCCGCCGCGTGGACGGCCGCGGGCCGGCGGACTTGCGCGCGATCACCTGCCAGACAGACGTGCTGCCGCGCGTGCACGGCTCGGCCGTGTTCCAACGCGGCGAGACGCAGGGCCTGGTCTTGACCACTCTGGGCACCACCAAGGACACGCAAGACCTCGACGGTTTGACAGGAGGGCCGACTTCCAAGTCCTTCATCCTGCACTACAACTTTCCGCCGTTCTCGGTGGGTGAAACGGGCCGCACCGGCTCGCCCGGGCGCCGCGAAATCGGCCACGGCGCGCTGGCCGAGCGTTCGCTGTTGCCCGTGCTGCCGCCGGAAGACCAATTCCCCTACTCGATCCGCCTGGTGTCCGAGATTCTGGAGTCCAACGGCTCCACCTCGATGGCCAGCGTGTGCGGCGGCTGCCTGAGCCTCATGGACGCGGGCGTGCCGATTCAGGCTCCCGTGGCCGGCATCTCCTGCGGTTTGGTTACCCGCAACGACGGCAAGGGTAACATCACAAAACACGTCATCCTCACCGACATCATCGGCGCGGAAGACCATTTTGGCGACATGGACTTCAAAATCTGCGGCACCCGCAAGGGCATCACGGGCTTCCAGCTCGATTTGAAGATCAACGGCCTGCCGCTGGATATCGCCCGCACCGCCATCGCGCAAAACCGCGAGGCCCGCATGAAGATCCTCGACGTCATGGCCCAGAGCCTGCCCGAACCGCGCGCGGACTTGAAGCCCAACGCCCCGCGCATCAAGACCGTGCAAATCGATCCCGAAAAGATCGGCGCGCTCATCGGCCCGGGCGGCAAGAACATCAAGCGCATCGTCGAAATTTCCGGCGCGCAGATCGACATCGACTCGGACAACTCCGGCCGCGTGTACGTGTTCTCCACGAGCCAAGCCTCGCAGGAACGCGCGCTGGCGGAGATCGAGGCCGTCACCGGCGACATCGAGATCGGCAAGACCTACAAGGGCATTGTGCGCTCGATCAAGGAATTCGGCTGCTTTGTCGAATGCCTGCCGGGCAAGGAAGGCCTCGTGCATATCTCCGAACTGGCTGACTTCCGCGTCAATAAGACCGAAGACGTCTGCAAACTCGGCGACGAGATCATGGTCAAATGCGTCGGCATCGACGAAAAGGGCCGCGTGCGCCTGAGCCGCCGTGCGGCCTTGTGCGAACAACAGGGCATCCCCTATGTTCCCAGTGAAAAGCCCTCCGCCGGCGACCGCCCCCGCGGTGACCGCGGTGACCGCCCCTTCCGCCGTGAACGCCGCGATGGCGACCGCGACCGCGGCCCCCGCCGCGAACGCCGCGACGATCGCTAATTAAAAAGCAAACGGCTGAAAAAAATTCAGCCTGAAACAAAAGCGTCTTGCGGATTTTCCGCAAGACGTTTTTTAATACCACAAAAAATACAATTATTTTTTCCTTTTTTCAACAACAAAAATTCCTTAATCGCTTAATAATCAAATAATTACGCAAGCAATGATTGGCGTGATGTATTTTTCGCTGACTAATTCGATGATTCCGGCAATCATTCAAGTAAAGGGAGAACACTTGAATCATGAAAACAGACACACTCACCAAAGAGACTGAGACAACTGTCGAGGAAAAGAACATTGCGTCAGAAGAGAAATCTCTCCTGCGCACGAAGCTAACCCATGTATTGCCAACAGACAGACTGTCCATCGAAAAGCAGCTACAAATTGCCAAAGCGTATTGCGTAATTTTTAGTTCAGAACAAAAGGCGATAAGCGTCGAACAGGCAGGCACCGTAGTCGCGCCAACAAGCGTCCGATTAATGATACCATTTTTTGTGGATATAAATTTTCTCTTTGACTGTGACGACAAGGGACACATTCCAAATAAAGCACTACAAGATTATTTTCGAATAGAGGAGATAGATCCCGAGCGTGCCAAGCAACACCTACAAGCCATTCTTGCTTCAACTTGGTTTGGGAAAACTGTTCTCAATAAACTCAAAATTGCCGCAACCAAACAATCGACCATCCGAGACGACCTACTAATTGAATCAAACGCCTCAAAGAACCACGCAAAAAAAATCCAAACTTTGATCGATTGGCTCATATTCTCAAATTTAATTTCTTTGAAAGGCGAACTCCTGGAAATAAACAAAGAAACATCCCTTGATTCACAGCCACCGCAACAATCTGCTGATAAAGCCAAAGACGACCCCTCTCCCATCCCAGAAGACGAATCCCCAATAGAAATCATCACTTGCGAATTAATATTAAACCCAAGGACTCGGAGAAAAATAATTGTAAAAGCACCAGCAATAATTAAAAAGTCAGAACTTTCACGCATCAACGCATGGCTATCGGTTCAACTTCTAGTGGATGATGCAGAACAAGAATGTCAAACACAAAACAAAATATGATAAACTGAAGCGCTAAGAGAGCCCGACTCTTATGCGCAAAAACAAAAAACCGGATTAATTTAATGCCTTAAATTAATCCGGCTCTAGGGGAAAGCTTCACCTGTATACATCCCGCGGTAAGCGCCGGAAGCAACAAGATTGGCCATCTACATACACTCAAATGGTACGTCTTTTTTCGCTTCTAGTCAATAGTGGATGAAACCTATCTGTACGCACAATTATGGCACAGCATTGCAAATATTGTGGCGAGGAGATCATCTTCCGATGGGTCAAGATTCCTGGCCCGAAAGAAGAAAACCAATTGGAGTTCAAAGATGTAGAAATCCCTGAAACATTCCATTGGAGAGTCGTTCCAATCCACATTACAGGAAAAGGTTGCTCGCGATCAAAAGGGGCAGCTTAAAGTCAAAAACGCCTTCCGTTTGTCGGGAGGCGTTTTTTTGTGCACCGCAGTTAGGCATGCCCTTCATCCGCCCTACACCTTTCCGACAAGCACCGAGGAGCGGTAACGCAGCTTGATGTTTTCCTCCTGGTGGAATTTTTTGAAAATGTCGATCAGGCCTTGGACGTAGTCATCGTAGCCGGGATCCTCCTGCGCCGGCGCGAATGAGGAGGACAGATAGCGCCCGACAAACTGCTCGCGCGTGAGCAAAATGGTGTTGTCGAAGGACTCGTAGCGGTATTTTCCGCCGTCGTAAAAGCGTTTGATGCTGCGCAGCGTCCGGTCGTCGCGCGTGCCGATGCCCGTGTAGGAAAACCCCAGTTTCTCGCACAGCGCGCGCAACGCCAGCAAGACCTCGTCGTCGCGCTCAAGGTGGTTCCACAACAGCACAACGCCGCCTTGCGGTTTGAGAATGCGCCGACATTCCCGCTTGAATTTGGGCCTGTCAAACCAGTGAAATGACTGCGACGCGCTGACAAAGTCGACATAGTTTTCCGGCAACCGGGAGGCTTCCGCGCATGTCGCGCAAATATGCACGTTCTCAAACGGCGCGCTCTGAATTTCGCACAGCCGCCGCATCTCGTCGTGTGGCTCGACCGCGTACACCCTTTCGGCAAAGGCGCACAGCAGGCGCGAGAAAATTCCCGTGCCGCTGCCCATATCGGCCACCTTGCAGCCACGCATGCCGACGCTGTCGGCCAGAAAGTCCATGCATGTCTTCGGGTAGCACGGGCGATATTTTGCGTAAAGAGCCGTTTTGCCTCTGAGTCTTTTGAGCATATTCATAATTATAAAATAATTTTATGAAGCGGCCACCAGCACGCCCGGAAGTCACTTCACTGCACAATCTATTTCAATTGCGCAAATAATAAAGCAACTATGTCCATCCAATAGCCATGGACACAGACTTTTTACAATTACGAAACCCATCCGCCCCAAATCCCGCAAGGCGCGGGGCTTGAGCGGCTAAAAAACTCAAGCACCCGTGGCGCGAAAACCGTCGCGGCAATCGTTGACTTTGTAGACCTTGACCTCGGCGGCGGTAAACCCGTGAAGTTTTTTGAGATGGTCTTTGACAAGCCCCTGCAACGCCGCGCTGTCCTCCTTGTACTGGGCACGGTCATACTCCACAGAGCCTTCGGCGCTGCGTCCATCGGGTGCAATTTTTACTTCTTCCAAACTGATATCTGTCATGGGATGCCTTTCTTTTGTTTTGTTCCTAACAATATACACCCGTTTGCGTGCAAAGAAAGGCCGCAATCGTTTTTCCCCGTGCGCAGTCAAAATTTGCTTTGCGCGCGCGGGTGCAAAAATTCATCATACTGCCATGCGCGTGTTGTATTACGACTGTTTTGCGGGCATCAGCGGCGATATGAACCTGGGCGCCCTCGTCGACTTGGGCGTGGACAAAGCCGCTTTGGCCGCGCAGCTAAAACTGCTCAAGCTCGGCGGCTGGGAACTCTCTTTTGAAAAAGACGCCCGCAGCGGCATTTGCGGCACACGCGCGCAGGTGCATTTGGAGCACGCGCACGCGCACCACGGGCATACCCATCACGAGCACCGCAGTTTCGCGGATATTAAAAGACTGATCGAAGGCTCCGCCCTTTCGCCGCGCGTCAAAGAGACAGCCATCAAAATTTTCCAAACGCTGGCCGAGGCCGAGGCGCAGGTGCACGGCAAGACGCCCGACGAGGTGCATTTTCATGAAGTCGGCGCCGTTGACTCCATCATCGACATCGTGGGCGCTGCCATCTGTCTGGATTTGTTAAAAATAGAAAAAATAGCCTGCTCGAGCGTCGAGCTGGGCGGCGGCACCGTGCGTTGTGCACACGGCGTGCTGCCCGTGCCCGCACCCGCCACCGCGCTGCTGGCGAAAAAATTTCTATCCTCGCTCAACGGCGCGCCACACGAATGCACGACGCCGACGGGCGCCGCCATTCTCGCCGCGCTGGGCGACGAATTTAACGCGCCCGTTTCGGGGAAAATGCTGGCCACCGGCATCGGCGTGGGGCAGCGCGACTGCCCCGAGCTGCCGAATATTCTGCGCGTGACACTCTACGAAACAGAAGAAATCGGAAACATTTCGCACGAGCGCCTCGTGGAACTGCGCGCCAATATCGATGACATGAACGCCGAGCACCTCGCGCTATTGTGCGAACACCTCTTTGAGGCGGGCGCGCTTGATGTGTGGCAAACGCCCATCGTCATGAAAAAAGGGCGCCTGGCCACGCAGGTATGCGCGCTCGGAAGATTACCGGCGCAGACGGCGCTCACACAGTGCTTTTTCACGCACGGCACAACACTCGGCGTGCGCGTCTATTATCCTGAACGTGCAAGCATCGAAAGAGAAAGCGTCGAACTGAAAACCTCGCTTGGAGTTGTGCGCTTTAAAAAGAGTTTTTTAAACGGGCAAACACGCCTGAAACCCGAGTGCGACGATATCGCGGCCTTGTCCAGACAAACGGGCATCCCCGCCGACCGGCTCGCGCGCAAACTTTTGGATGAAGTCGAAAACGGATAAGCTCGCCGCCTGGCTGGGCGCTTACAAAAAAGTCGCCGTCGCGCTCTCGGGCGGGCTGGACAGCCGGGTATTGCTTTATTTTTGCGTGCGGGAAAAGGGCGCGGACAACTGCGTCGCCTTCATCGCGCGCGCGCCGTACATGCATTTGGACGAACTAAAAAAAGCCACCGCGCTTTGTCGGCAATGGGGTGTCGAGGCGGTTGTCTTCGAATGCCCGCTTGAGGAACAAATCAGGCACAACCCGTCCGACCGTTGTTACCTGTGCAAGCAACGCATTTTCTCGCGCTTCAAAGAAGCCCTGCCGCGCTATCAGGCCGATATTTTGTGCGATGGCACGAACACGGACGACCTCTCCGACCACCGCCCGGGAATGCGCGCGCTCAAAGAGCTGGATATAAAAAGCCCGTTTCTGGAGTGCGGGTTTTCCAAAGATGACATCCGCGCGCTGTTCAAAAATTATTTTCCCGACGAGCCCGTCCCCACGCCCAACGCCTGTTTGCTCACGCGCTTCGAGCACGGCGCCGCAATAGACGAGGCCATGTTGCGCCCGCTGGAGCAGGCGGAAGCCTTTTTAAAACAGCACGGATTTGCGCAAGTGCGCGTGCGCCTAAAAAACGGCGGGGCGCAGATCGAGGTGGAACCGGAAAAAATAAAAGCCCTCGAAGACCCCGCGTTGTGGGATGACCTGCGCGCGTATTTTAAACAGCATGCCCTGCCCGACCCGCAAGTCGCCAAAGGCGGCTACCGCCGCGGCGCGATGAACTCACTTTAAATTTTTATGAAAACGCTTTCCGATTATTTACAGGCTTTTAGAAACGGCGAACTGACCAAGTCTCAAATCCTCGAAAAAATCGCCGCATCATCCATCGTGGACTTGTCGCACACCCGGCTCGACATGCAGCGCCGCGCGCGCACCGGCCAAGGCGAGGTTATTTTCGGGCAGAGCAAAACGACCGCTCAGATTTTGGAGATCGCCGACGAACTGCGCGCGCGCGGCGAAAATGTGCTGGCCACGCGGCTATCGCAAGAAGCCATCGCCGCCTTGCAAAAAAATTTCCCCGAAGCGCGCGCCAGCGAGCAGGCGCGGCTGGTTTCGATCGGCGAAAACCCGCCCGTTTCTCCCAAGAGTTTCATCGCCATTGTCAGCGCGGGCACGTCGGACTTAAGCGTCGCCGAGGAGGCGCGGTTGAGCGCGGAATTTTTCGGCAGTCGCGTGAAGACCTTTTACGACTGCGGGGTGGCGGGACTGCATAGATTGACAGCGCGCATCGAGGAAATTCGCGCGGCCAAGGCCATCGTCGCCGTGGCGGGCATGGAGGGCGCGCTGGCCTCGGTCGTCGCGGGGCTGGTGAAAACGCCCGTCATCGCGGTGCCCACGAGTGTGGGCTACGGCGCGAGTTTCGGCGGCCTGGCGGCATTGCTGGCCATGATGAATAGCTGCGCCAACGGCGTGAGCGTCGTAAATATCGACAATGGCTTTGGCGCGGGCTACAATGCGCATCTGATCAACTCCCTTTAAAAAAACCATGGAACATCCCGAAACCCTTTCCGCCCTGGTGTTGGCCGCCGTCTGGTTCGGCTTTTTTCACACGCTCATAGGTCCCGATCATTACCTGCCCTTCGTCGCGCTGTCCAAGGCGCGCGGCTGGAGTTTTTCAAAAACCACGCTGATCACCTTTTTGTGCGGGTGCGCGCATGTGCTGTCGTCCGTCGTGATCGGCGCGGTCGGCCTGGGCATCGGCATGGCGGTCGGCGCGCTGGAGGATGTCGAGGGCACGCGCGCGGACATCGTCAAATGGCTCTTGCTTTGCTTCGGCCTTTTTTACACGGTGTGGGGCGTCAAAAAGGCGCTGCAGGACAAAGTGCACATGCACACAGACGGCACCTTGCACGCGCATTCCCACGGGTTTTTGAAGCACGAGCACAAGATCCCCGTGCGCAGCAGCACCAATTTCTGGATGTTGTTCATCGTCTTTGTGTTCGGCCCGTGCGAGGTGCTCATCCCCTTGCTGATGGCGCCCGCCGCCGCTTTTGACTGGACGGGCGTGGCGATGGTAACGCTGGCCTTTTCCGTGGCGACGCTCACGACCATGCTCGTGATGGTCAGCGCGCTGTATCATGGGTTGAGCCTGATAAAAATCAACATGGCAGGCGTGCAACGCTGGAGCCACGCCCTGGCGGGACTGGTGCTGATGCTGTGCGCGGCCGTGATGTTCGCGGGGCTTTGAAAATACTCCCTAAAACGGGAAAGGATTGTCCGCCGCGCCCGGCTGCGCGGGTGCCGCGGGTTTTGCCGTTTGCGGTTTGAACAGGCGCATGTCATCGGTGAACGGCTGTGCCGTTTCGTGCTTTGCCAATCCTTGAATCACAATCGCCTGATGCGGGCGCACGGGGCAGATATGCTCGCAGGCTCCGCAGCCGATACACACGCTTGTGTGCACGTGCGGGATGTAGAGGCTCTGCTCGGGTTTATAGGGCAACATCTCGATTGCCTGCACGGGGCAATGCTCGGCGCAGGCCGCGCAGTCGGTGCCGTCGGTGACGACCACGCAGAGCTTTTGCTCAAAACGCGCCGTGCCGATTTTCACGCGTTTTTTCTCCTCCACACCCAGCGGCAAAATCGCCCCCGTGGGGCACGCCCGCGCGCAATTGACGCACTCATGCACGCAAAACCCGCGCCCGAAGTCGAGCATGGGCTGCATGAAACCCGCCAGCCCCCATTGCGTAAGCGAGGGGCGCAGCAACCCCGTGGGGCAACTGCTTGTGCACGCCTGGCAAGCGGTGCAGTGCTCAAGGAAATTTTCCACACTCAAGGAGCCCGGCGGCGAGCACAGGCGCTTGTCGGGCCGCGTGCCTTTGAGCGGATAGGGGGAAACGTTTTGAGTTGCCTCGTCCATCGGCAGCGCTCCGTCCGCACCCAGCGCGCGGGCGCAAGCCAAACCCGCCAACCCCACGCCCGCCTTGGAAAAGGCGCGGCGATCCAGCAGCGCGGCGGCAGACCTGCTTTTTTTCTGTTCGGCGACAGGTTTTTGCGCGCGCTTTTTCAGGCCGTAGCGAATGCCGTCGCGCGGGCAGTCGGCGGCGGCCACGCAGTTAAAGCACAACACGCAGCGCGAAGCGTCGACCGCCGCGTTTTGGGAATCAATGCACTGCGCCTTGCACTGGCGCTCGCATTTTTTACAGCCGATGCACGCGCTTTTGTCGATGCGGATTTTAAAAAGGCTATAGCGCGAGAACACGCTCAAAAACGCCCCGACCGGGCACAGCGTGTTGCAAAAAACGCGCGCGCGCAAACTCGCGGCGATAGCGATGCCCACAAAGACAAACAGCCCAAACAAAAACGCGTGCGCCGTGACGAGCGAGCCTTCCACACCCACGGGGTCGAGCCAATAAATGTCGCGCGCGTACAGCCAGCCGCTGAGCGTGTTGACGGTGGCGATCAGTGCCGGACGAAAGACGCCCGTCATTGTTTTTCCAAACAGCGAGTAAGGCTCCAGCAACCCCAACAGCCCCGCCGCGCCGAAGGCGATCAATAGCACCGCCACGGCGAGCACGCCGTAACGTAAATAATTTTTGGGCGCGGCATAGGCGGGCTTTTTGAAAAAATTGCCCCACCCTTTTGCGAAATTTGTTTTCTTAAGCAGCGGCAAGCGCGCGGGCAGGCGCGAAAGCCGGTGCAGCACATCCATGAGAATCCCGAACGGGCACACAAAGGAGCAATACGCCCGCCCGAAGATCAGCGCCAAAAGCGTGAACAAAATAAACACCGCGCCCATGACGAGGCTGCCGGTGGCCAGCAGCCGCAACAGCGAGGGGGCAAACTGCGTGGACAAGGCAGCGTGCGCCGCCCAATTGGAAATGGCGGCCTCCTTGAAATCCAAAAAGACAAACGCAAGCAGGCAAAACACGGCGAGCGCCGTGAGCACCCGCACGCCCTTCAATAACGCGAAACCCTTCATCGAAAAAAACGCGACCTTAGGCCAACGACACGCGCTTCATATTGAGTTTGGACAAGTCCGTCGTGCCCACGCCGAGCTTTTCGGCGGGCTGCAGGTACTTGATGTCCGCAAGCTCGTAGGCCTCGCCCTTGCCGTTTTGCTTGGCCACGGAGGCGAAAATCTGCACGGCGGCGGTATCGGCGGCCACGATGTCGGTGGAAATGATTTGATATTTGGCCGTGATCACGCTGGACAAGTCCCCGCCGCGCGGCCCGTCGGTGAGCATTACGCGGTACGCGTCGACGATCGTGAGGGTCGTCTTTTGCCAGGTCGAGTAGTCGGCGATGCACTGGGGCATGTCGTTTTGGTGCCACCAGCGGCGATCCCAGATACAGCCCATGTAATTTTTCAAAGCCGCGGTGATCTTCGCCCCGCTGTGGTGCTTGAGCACGGGCATGTTGATAAACACGTCGCACTGTTTTGTCAGCGGGTGCACCTTGGCGTGCTTGAGCGAGACACCCTTGGGGATATCCTGGTCGACGTACATGCTCTCGGTATTGCCGGCGACCATCTTGCCGCCGGCTTTTTCCACTGCGTCGCGGATGCCGCTCATTTTGTAACGGCTGTCCCAGTCGTTGCCCGGGCCGCAGGTGTGGTCAAAGCAAAGGACTTCCTTGGCGCCCGCTTTCATGCAATCGGCCACGACCGCGCCGACCAGCTCGGGGTTGGTGTTCGCGCCGGTTTCCGGTGTCTTGTCCCAGCCGATGTTGGGTTTGACGACCACCACATCGCCCTTTTTCACAAAGCGGCCGATCCCGCCCATTTCTGCGATACCGCGCTCGTACATGGCGACCGCCTCGCCGCCGTAGAGGGCGACCAAGTCAAGCGGCTTGGCGCTGTCAGGCGCTTTGGCCTCGGCGCCAAAGGCGCGCGTCAAAGTTCCCACCGAAGCGGCCGCCACCGCAGCCGTGCCTAAAAATTCTCTGCGTTTCATAAGCGTAAGGGATTTGAGGTTTAAAAAATCAGGGTGTGCTTTCAAATTAGGGATTTTGAATGTGCGGTCTGGTTTGGAGGTATTTTTTGGGGCTTCGAGCCGAGGCGATGGGAAGCATCGTCGAGGCGAGGACACCAAAAAAGAACCCAAATCCAGACTGTGCAGGCGAAATTCATAATTTGAAAACACACCCCTAACTTGTCTACTATGTAGCGCGTTAGATGCCCCGAGTCAAAAGCTATCGTGCGTTGGGCAACGCAAAAAGCGCCCCGGAAACCCGAAGCGCTTTTGGGATAAACAAGTTGGAAAACCGTTTATTTTCTGCGGCGCGCGGCCAACGCCACGCCCAGCAACCCGAGCAGCGCCGCGCTCACGGAAGGCTCGGGGATGTAATTGATGCCGATCTTCAGGGTGTTGCCGTCCCAGTAGGCGCCGGTGCCGTCGATCTCGTATTGGCTGCCAAGCCCCTCGATCACCCAGGAGATATCCCCCTCGGAACCGGAAAGGTTTGTCACGTACATGAGGTCGAGGATTTTGTCCTCGGTCGCCGCGTAATCGGACAGGTCGATGATCATCTGCGCGCTGGCGGAAGTGATCAGGCGATCCACCGTCAACACCGCGCCCGAAAAGTCGGCGTTGCCGCCCTCGAGCTTGAGAGTCATGGCGCCGTTTGAGTTCACCTGCAAATTGCTCAGCGCTATCAGGTCGGCCTTGTTGGAGAACGTGACGGCGGCACTGCCGTCGTTTCCGCCCACCGTAAAGTAAGAGTAGGTGCTCACCGCCTGCGTAAAAGTCCCGGCCATGACGCTCAAGGTGCCGTTTCTGTTGTTGCCCACGTTAACACTACCGCCCACATTCGTGGTTCCCCCATTCATGTAAAATTCGCCGGTGCCTACTGATCCCAAAACCAGGCCACTGGTGGTGAGCAGGCCGCCGGAAACCGTCATCACCGCCGTGCCGCTAGCCGAACCGCTGGAGTACTGGCCGCCCACATACACCGTTTGCAGGTCCACCAGGCCGTTTTGCAGGTGAACCGTACCGGAGCCGGTTCCGCCAATGACCATCGTGGACGAGGTGGCGTTAATATACTTGATCGTGCCGTTGGAAATGGTGATTGTGCTGGTGCAATTTTTCCAGCGCCCCACGGACAGTTCGCTGGTAAACAGCGTGCCCCCGTCGGTGATCGAAAGGGTTCCCGAGGCCGCGTAAGGCGAGTCACTGTAAGAAGTCATCGTCATCCACACCGAGGGCGCATAGAGCGTGCCACCGGAAATGCTGACCACCCCGTTGGAGCCGTAGCTGCCGTTAATCGCCCCCACATACAGGTAGCTGGAAACGGTGGCCTCGCCGCCTTGGCCGACCACCATAACGCCCGCTTGCCCGTCGCGCCCGAGCACCAGGCTGGAAAACGAAACTGTCGGCGCATCGGCAACGGGCGCCCCGTCACCCGGGTAGGAATACAGGCTTCCCGTGACAGAGACCTGCCCCTGCGCCGTGAGAAGGCAAGAGGCCGACAGCAACGCCGCGGCAACAAGTTTAAAACTCCCCCGCGAAGCACGGGAGAAAAGCGAGAACACTAATTGATTCATTTTGAGTGAGTTATGGGTTTGCGAAAAAAGGGTTCTTAATACGACAACAGCACCAGAGCTTTGTTCCAGAAAAAAGAAATTTTGTTCACTTTATTTTCGCGTATAAAGACCCCTCGCAAATTTCGCGGATCCAAGAATATTTAAAAATAGCACCTGAGAGGGCTGGCGGTGACGAGGAGAGCTGACGGATGTTCGATTGCTGTACCGCTACGAACCCGAAAGCGATTAGCACCTGCAGGGGACTTGCGTCCCCTGCACCCCTTTACGGAACTGGCATATATAATAAACCTTGCGTTGCAAAATAACCCCAAGACAACCCGCCAGCTCCTCCTAAAAATAATACTGCACACTAGCCATCTTTGCTCCGTGCAACTTTCCCGCAAGTGAAAATCCTTCAGGGCGGATTTTGCCGCAGGATAGATGGGGGGCTGTGCGAGATCACTGCTCCCCATCGTAAGACTAGGCAAAATTCGCCCTGAAGGATTTTCACCGCGAGAACGCAAGAATAGCCCAACGGGATATTCTTTCGGGTGGTCACGCACAGGGTTCGCAGCCCCAATGCCCCCACGCCCAGCGCCAGCCCCTCAAAAATCACTCAGCGCCGCGGGCGCACTGACTCTTTTTATTTACTCGCCGACAAACGACAATGTTACCTGCCGCGTATGCGTGGCGGCTCTGTGCTCCCACACAAAAACGCCCTGCCAGGTTCCCAATAACAACTTTCCGCTTTCAAACGGAATGCTCTCGCCGGTACGCGTCAGCACGCTTTTTATGTGGCTGGTGGCGTCATCCATTCCCTCGAGCGTGTGGGTGTAATGGTTTCCATAGGGCACCAGCTTTTCCAAAAACGCGCACACATCCGCCGTGGCGGTGGGATCGGCGTTCTCGGTGATGATGAGGCTGGCGCTGGTATGGCGACAAAAGACGGTGAGCACGCCTTGTGTCATTGCGCTTTCGGCCAGCGCCTTTTCCAGTTTGGCCGTGATCTCGTAGAGACCCTTGCCGCGCGTTTGCACGCGCAGTATGCTTGTTTTCACCGCGCTCATGGAACCTCTGGCGCGGCGGCTGGGGAAGACAGGGTCAGCTCCTGCGAGTCGCGGGCGCTGGCTTTTAGTTGGAAGCTGCGAACCTTGCCCTCGCGTTGCGCTTTGACGAGCAATGCCTTGCCGGGCAGCGCGAAAAAGACGGCCTCGCGTAAATCCTCGTGGCGTGTGATCGTACGCTCACCCACTTGCACCAAGACGTCGCCTTTTTCCAGACCCGCCTGGCGCGCGGGGCCGTCGTCGTCGATCTCGTCCAGGCACACTTGTAAATTTTCGTTCGCGTCCACACGTTGGCGCGCGGAAAAACCCAGCCGCGCGTACTGCATGCGCCCGCCTTGCATAAGCGCCGCGCGCACGCGCTCGACGGCGGCGGCGGGCAGCAGGAAGCTCGAGCGAATTTCCGGCAGAGAAATCACTATCATCCCGACAAAGCGCCCGTCCAGATCGAAAATCGGCGCGCCGCCCTCCGCCCCGTCGGACGGGATGTCCGTTCGCAGGTAGGTGGTGGGCAAAATTTGATTGCCGTACTGGGCGTTGCGCCCCGAGAGCATCCCGAAGGAGGGGCTTGGCTCAAAGCCGAGCTTGCAGGTCACCCCCAGCAATAGCGTGGTCACGGGCAAATCTTCGGCGCTCTTGCCCAGCTCGACAACCGAAAAATCCTTGGGCAATTCCTCGGCCTTGACCAGCGCCAAGTTCGTCACCTCGTCCAGCCCGACCAGGCGCGTCATGTACGGCCTGCCCTCGTGCTCGATCCACATGCGCTCGGAACCGGCCACCACATTGGCGTTGGCCAGCAGGTGCCCTTTTTTGTCCACGAAAAACGCCGTGCCCACCGACACGATTTTTTGCGAAAGATCCTCGCGCACGCGCGCCACCGAGAAAATTTTGACGACGGCGCCCTTGCGTTGTTCAAAAATATCCAGCAAGCGCTGCTGCACCACCGAGGCCGATGCCTCCGCACCCCAAACACAAACAGGCAGACACAAAAGGACAAAAGCGCTCAGGCGTTTAAACAGCTTTGACATACACCCTTAGTAAGCGAAGGAGTGATTGCCCGAAACTCCCGGCAGCGCGGCGTGCCCGGCATTGGCTCCCGCCACAAAGCGTACGTTGGAAAGCTCGTCGTCCAGCACGCTTTGGGTGAGCACCCTGGTGTAGCCCTGCGCGGAGGAATCTCCCTGCGACATCGCCAGCGAGCCGTCGCGCACATTGTTTTTGAGCGCGGCAAAGGCTGTCTCACGCAAGGCCGCCTGCTCCAAAATGGGAGTGGGTGTCTGCGCGAGGGAGACAGAACCCTGCGCGATCTGCACCGCGTGCACGGCGGGGGGTTGCACCTGGGTGTTTTGCCAAAACATGAGCGCCACGGCGCAGGCGCCCGCGGCCGAAAGCACGGCGGAAAGTTTCAGCCAAAACGCGCGCGTGTCGTGGGAGCGTTGTTGGCTCACAAATTCCTTGGCGAGTTTTTGTTTCAGCCCGCCGTCGAAGGCCCGCCAAAAGGCGGCGTCGGGCTGCTCGCGGCGCTTGAATTTAAGCAACGCGTCGAGCGTGGGCTTTTCCTTGTCTTGAAAGTCTGGCATGGTCACTGGTGCAGGTAATCCTGCAGGTAGGACTGCAATTGTTCCTTTGCGTAATGAAGGCGCGAGCGCACGGTGCCCTGCGAACAGCCCATCACCTGGGCGATCTCGGCGTGGCTCAAGCCCTCGATTTCAAACAAAACAACAACCGTCCTATGTTTATTAGACAGTTTTTGCAGCGCTTCGTTCAATTTTTCTTGAAGTTCCTTTCCGGCGGCCATCGTGGCGGACGGATCCTGCGGGTCGGCCAGGGCGCTTAGGGCCTCGTCCTGCGAGACATCCTCGCGCAGCGGCTCGAGGCTGAACAGGCGGCGGAAGCGGTTTCGTTTCAGGTGGTTGACCGCCGTGTTGATCCCGATACGGTACAGCCAAGTGTAAAATTTGCTTTTGGAATGAAAACGCCCGATGCTGCGAAAGGCTTTGACGAATGTTTCCTGCGCGAGGTCGGCGGCGTCCTCGCGGTTGGAGGTCATGTTATAAAGAACCGAATACAAACGCGCGCGGTATTTTTGCACAAGCAGCTTGAAGGCGTCTATATCACCTTGTTGCACGCGCGCGACCCAGGCCAAATCCTCGTCAGCTTTGGCCTGCGATTGCACGGCTTCTGTCATCGGCGTGCTGTGCGCGTGTTCGGCGTTCATAATTTGAAAACACACCCTAATTAGAGTAAACACCCGATCGTGCTTTTTTGCAAGGTGTTTGAAGTTTTTTAAAAAGCTATTTTCTTTTAAAAAAGAAATTCATTGCGCATCCATCTTATCTTTCATTCCCCTCCTTCAAAACGCTCAGCCCATCATTCAAAAAACATGCCCTCTTGCACTTGGTAAACGCGCCACGGAATTTTTTCATCGCTTGCGGGCAATGTGGTGCCGGAGGCGATTACTTGCATGGTGTCGGGGACGGCGCGCCAGAATCCGCGGCGGCGCTCGGGGTCCAGCTCGCCCAGAATATCGTCGGCGATCAGGACGGGCATCTGCCCGCACAAGCGCTCCAGCCAGCGCGCCTGCGCCAAACGCCAGGACAATACGAGGCCGCGCTGCTGGCCCTCGGATGCGTAGTCCTTGGCGTTCATGCCGTTTAACAGAAAGCGGAAATCGTCGCGCTGCGGGCCGTTGTGAGTCGACTGCGCGAGGCGGTCACGCGGACGGTTTTTTTCAAACAACATCCGCAGCGACGATTCGGTGGCGTCCACGACATTTGCAGCGTAGTCGAGCTGCGGGGTTTCCGTCTCCCGGCAAAGCTGCGCGTAAATCGCGCACAGATCGGCGTTGAGCTGGGCGGTGCCCTCGCGGCGGAAATTCATAACGGCAGCGCCCGCGCGGGCAAGCTCGTCCTCAAACGCCTCGAATAGCGCGATGTTTTGCGACTGCTGGCGCAGCAGCTCGTTGCGCGATTTAAGCGCCTTGTGATAACGGCGCAACGCCTCAAAATAGGCGGGCGAGCCGCTGGAAAACAGCAGGTCAAAGGGGCGGCGGCGCTCGCCGGGGGAACCGCGCATCAGCCGCATGTCCTCGGAAACGGCGGGCACGACGGGAAAGCGCCCCAGAAAATCCGCCATGCGCGTGACACCCGCGCCGTTCAAAATCGCGCGGGGAGCCTTGCCACCGAGCTGCACTTCCAATTGCGCGGCGCCTTCCTTGTCGCTGTCCAGCCCCATCAGCACGCGCGCGAGTTTTTCACCCTTGCGCACCAGCGCGGCGCTGTCGCGGGTGCGAAAGGAACGCAACGCGCCCATAAGCCCCACGGCCTCCAGCAAATTCGTCTTGCCCTGCCCGTTGGCGCCCACAAAAAACACGCGCGTTGCGCAAAGCTCCAGCGACGCGCCCGCGATGTTTCGGAAATTTTCCAGCGCGATGGATTGGATGCGCATAGGGCGAAAATGTATCCGTTTTTTAAATACGCCTCTTTAGGGCACGCGCAATTGCTGGCCGATTTTGAGCGCCCCGGGCGAGCTTAGGCGGTCGCGGTTAGCCTCGTAAATTTTTTGCCACTGATTCCTGTTTCCGTACACTTTTTCACTGATCTTGGAAAGCGTGTCGCCCTGCACCACCGTGTAACTGCGCTGCGCCTGTGCGGGTGGCGCCGTGGCACGCGTGTTCTGTACGGCAGGGGCGGGAGTGACCGCCACCACCGCAACCGGCCCGGCCGCCGCCCCCAATTGCCGGCGCAACTCGGCGTTCTCGCGCTTGAGCGCGGCGTTTTCCGTCTGCGCCACGCGCAACGTCTGCATCAAATCCGCGCGCTCAAGCTGCTCACCAAAGGGGTTGCCCGGCAACTGGCGGATGAACTCCTTCGTGCACGTCTCCAAACGCTGGCGCACATGCGGCGCCTCCTCGCTTTGCGGGCGCAATTCCAGATAGCGCCGAAAATGATAAGTCGCCAAAACAGGATCCTTTATAACATCCAGATAAAGGTTCCCCGCCTCCAGGTGCGAGTCCGCGGCGTCGCGGCGCTTCTCCGTCACTTTCAAAAAAGCGGCCAGCGCCTCCTGCGGCCGGTTCTCACGTAGCAACTTCTGCCCGCGCACATAATGAGTCTCGTCCTTCTCATCCAGATACGCCTCCGGCGAGCACCCCTGAAAGCAAAACGCCCCCAACGCCAAAAAGAAAATTAAAAAACAGCCTTCCCGCATACCCCCTATACAAAAACACCCGCATTTCTTTGGCAAGAGAAGAAGGAAAATAAAGAGGATGAGCTATAAGAATTGCGGGGAAACCCTTCTCTGAAGAAAAGGGTTTCCCCGCGCAGCTTCCCCGCAAGTGAAAATCTTCCAGGGCGAAGGCAGCCGTCAATGCCTGGCAGGGGGCGTGCACGAGCACTACCGCCCCGCCCGGCGCCAGCCCCAAAAAAATCACTCAGCGCTGCAGGCACGCACACTCTTTCATTCGTCTTTCGAAGGTACTTCAGCACACACGCCGCGAACAAAAAAAGATTGGCGAATTCTCCGCATCGGCGTTATTGCTAAGGAACATGGCGCGCAACCGCAAAAAAACTCCCCTACCCTCCCGCCTAAACCCCGCCGCGCTGCAAGACGGGTTGGACCCGCTGGAAAACGCGCCCGAGCGCGGCGCCAAACTCATCATGTCCGGCGCACTGTGCGTGGGGCTGTTCGCGATCAACTATCTGGCCTGGCGCTCGCGCGTCGCCCCGCGATACGACAACATCCTCATCATCGTGATGGTGCTGTGCGCACTGTACGGCGTGCTGGCGGTGTCCTTCGGGCTTTTTCTGTACCGGGCCAATAAAAAATAAGATCGGGCATGCTTTAAAACAATGCGGCGCGAACAAAAATTTTCTCGTCAAAAAGAAGCGCCGCAAACGCTAAAGATAGCGTGGAAGGGTTACAGGCTCCCGGTATTGTCCCTATTTAAAGGAATATTGAGCTTGGGAATATCAGCGCTTTTATTTTTCCTTTGGCGCACCAAAGACCCTTGGTCATTCAGAGAAGTAAATTTTTATACCATCGTAGTGATGTTTGCGATCTACGGAATCGTCTTGACCGTGCAAGGATTGCTCGATCTTTTCCGGGGCAAAAATAAATCTCATTAATCCACTCGCTGCCTCACGGCCACACAAACACCACTTCCTTTGCAATATCGGGATGCAGGCTCGATGAGACGGGGCATGAATGCGCGCTGCGCTCGAGAATGGTTTTTTGCTTGTCAGTATAGTCGCCGGGCGGCATGTGGACGGTGATTTTCACGCGGTCGATGCGCCGCATGTCCTCGGCCATGCTTTTTTCGACTTCCAGACGCATGCCCTTCAAATCGAGTCCCTCGCGCTCGCCGTAAAGCCCCATCGCGCTCGACATGCAGGCCGCCAGCGCCGCCACGCACAAATCCGTCGGCGAAAAGGAGTCGTCCGCGCCGTACTGCCCGACGCGTGTGCTGGTTTCAACGGCGGCGCCGCTGCTGGTGTGCGCGCAGTTGACGCGCAGATTTCCCTGATAGGTGGCGGTGATAGTGGACATGTTTTTAAGGGCTAGGGGGTTTTACCGCGGCGGCCCGAATACGGGATTTCGTCCCGCGTGATCGCGTCGTAGCGGCGTTTTATTTCTTGCGAAAAAGCCTCGTCGTTTTCGAACGATTCGGCCAGGTTTTCTTCCAGCATCTCGGCGTCGAGCACGATTTTTGAAAAGGGCTTGGGCAGGTAGAAACCGTCCCAGCTTTTCATGCGCCAGCCGCGGGTGATCGTGGGGTTAAGCAAAACGATGCGCGCCCCGCTCAGCCGCGCCAGCATGGCGGCGGAGGGTTTCAGGCAATACATGGGGCCGCGCGGCCCGTCGGGGGTGATGACGATGTCCTCGCCGCGCTTTAAAATGTCGAGCAGCTCGATAAACGCCTGGGTGCCGCGGCGGCTGGACGAACCGCTGACGGCGGGCATCCCCAACAAATTAAGCACGCGCGTGACAAAGCGCCCGTCGCGGCTGGCGCTGATGATCGTGTGCATCGGCCGCGTGCGCTTTGAAACTTTGTACAAGAACGGCCCCACGCTGATGCGGTTGTGCCACAGTAGAAAAATGCCGGGGGTTTCCGTGTAACGAATGACGTCCTTCATTCTCGCAGTGCTTTGCACGCGCAAGGTGGCGTACCAAACCCGCGCCAGCCACGCCACCAGACGCGCGGCGGCTCGCTGGCCGAAGGTCAGTTGTTTTTTCAAGGCATCTGCACGCGCGTCAGGCATCGGGACGCAACGCTATTTCACGTTTTTTTTGAGGTACTGCTCCATGTACTGCAAATCCGCCGCTTCGTAACGATGGTTCTTCTGCATCCACTCAAATGTCTGGCGGCACACGGCCGGGTCGATTTTCCCGGGATCGTCAGGGATGAAGGCGGGAATAAAATTCACGCGCACGGGATTGGGCTTGATGACCTTGTTGCCCTTGCCGCCAACGACGACGCGCTCGCTCTTAAAGCCCTCTTTTTCCAATTGCAGTTCGGTGTCGAAATGGGTGGACAGCTCCACGTTCATGGGCGTCTTGCCGACCTCGATGCCGTTGATGCGCACCAGCGCACCCGCCGGCTGCGTGATGATTTTGACGTTCTGTGTCGTGATCTCGCCGCTCTGGCAACCGCAAAGTGCCAGCACGAGCACACTCAGGCAAAGAACCTTAAAAGAGGAAAAACTCATTGTTCAACGATAGCGCAAGCCCCCCGTGAAAAAAAGCACATATTTTCAAAGCGCTTTGCGCAATACACCTGACACGCACACAAAATCCTGTCATTGCAAAAGACACAACACACCCTTCAAAAATTGAACAAAAATAAGGCGCCGTGATTTCCACGGCGCCTTTAGTTGCAAGGGTCACACCTAATAACCCCAGTAACCATACCTCAATGACAATAATGTAGACCCGCAGCGCGCGAAAAGGTTCCCCCTTTTTTTTGAAAAAATTATTTAATTGAATAATAATGAGTTATGAAATTATCGGCCTTTTTTTAAAGAGGCCGGTTGATTTTTCTGCCATCTGTGATAGTATGAAAGCGTTGGCTTATTCATAGTGCCAACATTGGGGTATTAAGTAGAAAATAAATGGCCGCCGTCCTTAGGGGTAGGGACGGCGGCTTCTTTTT
>JAKPNF010000079.1 GCA_029548565.1 Verrucomicrobiota bacterium | reverse complement strand
GTGGACGACGCCATTGTGGTCGTGGAAAACGTGCAGCGCAACATGCGCGGGGGCTGCGATCCCAAGCAAGCCACGCGCCGCGCGATGGACCAGGTGCAAGGCGCGCTGATCGCCATCGTGCTGGTGCTGTCCGCCGTGTTTATCCCGACCGCTTTTTTGACGGGCATTTCCGGCCAGTTCTACCGACAGTTCGCGATCACGATCGCCACCTCCACGATCATTTCGGGGCTGGTGTCGCTCACGCTCACCCCCGCGCTGTGCGCGCTGTGGCTCAAGCCCGAGGGTTATGAGGGCGGGCGCCTCTCGCGCATGTGGACGGCGCTGATGGCAAAACCCTTTGGCTGGTTCAACGCGGGGTTTGCCTGGGTTTCAAACGCCTACGGGCAATGGGTGGTGCGTTTGGTGCGCCTGTCGCTGATCGTGATTTTGGTCTACGCGGGGCTGTTGTTTGCCACGCGCCACGTGTTTCAAAGCACTCCCACGGGCTTTATCCCCAAGCAGGACCAGGGTTGGCTGAACGTCTCCTTGCAGTTGCCCGACGGGGCCTCTTTCGAGCGCACGGACGAGATCGTCAAACGCGCCAGCGAGCTGATCATGACCGTGCCCGGCGTGCGCTACGCCAACGGCATCACCGGGCGCAGCGCCACGACGTTCATGGCCTCGTCCTCCGCCGGCCGCGTGACCGTTTACTTCACCGACCGCGCCCAGCGCGACAAGCAGGGGCTTTCCGCGCAAAAAATAGCCAACGACATCCGCACGCTGCTCAACCAGGAAATTCGCGGGGCCTTTGTGAACATTATGACCCCGCCGCCGGTGCGCGGGATCGGCACGGGCAGCGATTTCAAGTTCCAGGTGCAGGACCGCGCGGGGCTGGGCATCATGGCGCTGGAGAAGGCCACGCACGAGCTGGCCGTCGCCGTGGATCAACTGCCGGGCGTGTCCGAGGCCTTTACCTCTTACCGCACGACCAACCCGCAGCTCTTTGTCGAGATCGACCGCGACCGCGCCCAAAAGCTCAACGTGCCGATCGACTGGATTTTTACGACCCTGCAGTACAACCTGGGCAGCGTGTACGTGAACGACTTTAACATCCTTGGCCGCGTGTACCGCGTCGTCGCGCAGGCCGAGAGCCACAACCGCCGCGACGAGAGCGACATTTACAAGCTGCGCGTGCCCAATACCCTCGGCCAAAACGTGCCCTTGGGCTCGCTCGTCAGCGTGCGCCGCGGCATCGGGCCGGAGCGCATGGTGCGCTATAATTTGTACCCCAGCGCGGAAGTGCAGGGCAATTTGAGCGAGGGCTACAGCTCGGGCGAGGTGACCGCGGCGATAGAGCAGCTCGCGCTCAAGACGCTGCCCGACGGCATGGGCATCGAATGGACCGATCTTGTGCTGCAGGAAAAGCGCGAGGGCGACGTGTCGATCTACATCTTCACCGTGTGTGTGGTCTTTGTTTTCCTGCTGTTGTGCGCGCTGTACGAGAGCTGGTCGGTGCCGCTGTCGGTGATCCTCATCGTGCCGCTGGTGCTGCTGTTCGCCGTCTTGGGCGTCAACGCGCGCGGGTTGGACAACAACATCATGACGCAGATCGGCTTCATCGTGCTGATCGGCTTGGCCTGCAAAAACGCGATCCTCATCGTGGAATTTGCCCGCCAGCGCGAGGAAAACGGCCAGGACATCGTGCACGCCGTCAGCGAGGCGTCCAAAAACCGCCTGCGCCCGATTCTCATGACGTCCTTTGCCTTCATTCTCGGCGTCGTTCCGCTGGCCTACGGCACGGGTTCGGGCTACGAACTGCGCGAGGCGCTCGGCACATCCGTTCTCTTTGGCATGCTCGGCGTGACTTTCTTCGGCTGTTTGCTGACGCCTGTTTTTTATTACGTCATCCGCCGTCTTTTTGGCAAACCGAAGCTGCCGGAAAAAACTTAAAAACATCCTTGTCATGAAAATCACCCGACTGTTCCCTTACCTGTTGGTGACTCTTTTTTCATGCTGCTTGCTCTGTGCGCAAGGCCGGCCGCGCGTGATCAACGGCAAACAGTGCGAGCTGAAAAACGGCGCGCTGTATGTCGACGGCAAATGGCAGTTCATGAAAAGCGCGCGCGTGGTCGGCCATTTTTCCGACCCCGCCGTCACACAGATTTGGATCGACCGCATGCCCATGTACAAAAAACTGGGCTACACCAACATTGTGCTGGTGTGCCATTGGAGAGTGTTCGACACACAGGGAACGGGCGAGGTGCCCGCCTCCAGCGTCGAGCCGTTGCGCAGGCTGGTCGACACGATTAACGCGCAAGGCATGTTCGCCTCGCTGGCGGTGGAAACTTACTCGCTAGGCGCGGTGGTTCCCGAGGGCTTTTGGAAAAACATGCCCGCGCAGCAGGCGGTGACGTCCGACGGAAAACCCGCGATAGACACTGACCACAAGAGCGAGGCGCGTATGCCTTCCTTTTGTGACGAGGCCTATCTGGAAGCGTCCCGCAATTTTATCGCCAACCTGACAAGGCAGATGGCCGACAAGAATTTTTTATATTGCGAGACAAGCACCCACCCGCATTACATGGGCACGACCGACATTGATTACAACGCCGCCGCGAAAAAGGCGTACGACGCCTGGCGCAAGGACAACACGGGCGCCCCGCTGTTTCCCGCCACCTTTCCCATCCGCGACACCTTTTTGAAAAACAAACACTGGAACCGCTTCCGCGCCGAGCGGCTCGCCGCGTGGATCAATGGCGAGATCGCGGCCTTGCGCGAAAATTCAAGCGACAAGAACATCTGGATCGCGGTCGATTATTTTGACAACGGCGAAGGCAACCAGCGCCGCCTGGGAGACGCGCAGGTTTTTTTAAACTCACTTGGCGACCTGCAAATCATGCAGGTGTACTGGAACCGCCACCACCCCGCGCTGAAGCTCGACGACAAAGCCTACGGCGCCGTTTACAAGGTGATGAAGGAAAAGAATGTCTCGTGGGCAGTCACCGAAAGCAACTCATTGGGCTTCGAGCCGCTCACCCCGAAAGAAACCGAAGCGTGCATGAAAAGCACCATCCGCCACGGCACGCAGTTCGGCTGGGAATTCCACTCAGTCGATCCGGGCCTGCCGACCAGCCAGTACGACGCCGACTGGAACCCCCGCGCGAACATGGCGGTCGTCGACAAGCAATGGGACAAGTGGCTGAAGGAAATCGAAAAAGCCCTCAAGCGCTGAAGGTGTTTTCGAGAAAATTCCAACTTGATTAAAATCTACCCATGATCAAAAAACACAACGCAATGCCGCGACGCCGCTTTTTGTGCGACGCCGGAATATCCGTGCTGAGCCTTTGCTGTACAACTGCCGGCGCCGCCGAGGCGTCTGCTTTGGAGTCTTCACCGGCCCGCAAGCCCAACATCATCGTCATTCTGGCCGACGACCTCGGCTATCAGGATACCGGCGCGTATGGCTGCAAGGACATCCCCACGCCGCACATCGACTCGCTGGCTCGCAATGGCGTCCGCTTTACGGACGCATACATAACGAGTCCTGTTTGCTCGCCTTCGCGCGCTGGCCTGTTGACCGGCCGTTACCAGCAGCGTTACGGCTTCGAGTTTTTGTGCGACATTCGCGTGCCGGCCGACTGCGCCGCGAAGATGGGATTGCCTGCCGCGCAAAAGACCATCGCCGACCGCCTCAAGGCGCTGGGCTACGTCACCGGCGCGCTGGGCAAATGGCACGTGGGATTCGAAGCGCAGTTCCTGCCGACCCAGCGCGGTTTCGACGAATTCTACGGCCACCCGGAACAGCCCAGATACAAGGAACCGCCGCCTGTGGACACGCTGAGCCGCCCGCCGCCTCCCAAGGAGGGCTATTACGGCACCGACGACCTGACGGACCGCGCAGTGGATTTCATCCGGCGGCACAAGGACGAGCCGTTTTTTCTCTATCTGGCTTACCAGGCCGTCCACATGCCCCTGCAGGCGCCCGAAAAGTACCTCGCGCGCTTTCCCAAAAAAGAGAGCGGGCGCAAAGAAACCCAGGAAGAAAAAAACCGCCGCCTCTACGCGGCGATGACCTCGGCGATGGACGACGGCATCGGCCGCGTACTGCAGAGCCTGCAGGAAACAGGACGTGAAGACACGCTGATTTTTTTCCTCAGCGACAACGGCGGGCACAAATTTTCGGCCTGCAACCTGCCGTTGCGCGGCAAGAAGGGCGACGTGTGGGAAGGCGGCATCCGCACACCGCTGCTGGTTCAGTGGAAGGGCACTCTCAACGGCGGCGACGTGTTCCGCCATCCGGTCAGTTCGTTGGATATCCTGCCCACGGCCATTGTCGCCGCCGCCGGAAAAATCGATCCGCACTGCAAGCTCGACGGCGTCGACCTGCTGCCGTACCTGTCGGGCAAAAACAGCACCGGCCCGCATGAGACGCTTTATTGGCGCTTCGGCCCGCAATGGGCGGTGCGCCACGGCGACTGGAAGCTCGTTCAAGGCAGGGAAGGAAAGAACCTCGCGGGGCAAAGCCCTCAGATCGCACCCGTCGGCCAAATGCGGCTTTTTAATCTGGCCGAGGATATCGGCGAGGCCACCGACCTGGCCGCGGAATATCCCGAAAAAGTCAGGGAACTGCGAGACCTCTATGACCAATGGAACGCGCAGTTGGCCGATCCCCTGTGGCCGCCTTACCTGCCCTCTGGCAGGTAGGAATTTCAAGGTGCGATAAAAAAATGAACCCCTTGCAAAAATTCCTGCCGGTAGCCTTCATTTTGTGGGCGGGTCTTGTATGCGCGCTTGCCTCCGAGCGCGTGATCAACGGCAAACACTGCGAGCTGAAAAACGGCGCGCTGTACGTCGACGGGCAGTGGCGGTTCATGAAAACGGGCAAGCCGCTGCGCAATTTCGCCGACGCCGCGCAGGTTGACCAACTGATCGCGGACTTGGCCTTGCTCAAGGCCAAGGGTTACACAAATCTGGAGCTGAACTGTTACTGGCACCACTTCGACACTGCGGGCGACGGCAGCATCGCGCATTCGCTCGAGCCGTTGCGCCGTTTGATCGACGCGATTCAGACGCAGGGTATGTTCGCCTCCTTGAGCGTGGAAACCTACGCGGTGGGCGGCGGTGCGTTGCCGGAAGCCTTTTGGAAAAAGCACCCCGAGGCCGTCGCCGTCGATTCCGAGGGCAGGGCGGTGCGCGACACCGAGTACGGGTTCAATTCCATCGTGCCCTCGTTGTTTGATGAAAATTACCTCGCCGCCTCGCGCCGCTTTATCGCCAACTTGGCCGCGGGGCTGGCGGACAAGGATTTTTTGTACTGCGAGACAACGGTCGAGCCGCAGTACATGGGAACGCGCCAGCTGGACTACGGCCCGTCCGCCCGCGCGGCCTACGAAAAATGGCGCGCAAGAAACCCGGGCGCGCCCATGTTCCCCCGCAGTTTCCCGGTAGACAAAAATTTTATAAAAAACCCCTATTGGAACCGTTTTCGCGCCGAGCATCTGGCGGCGTGGGTCAGCGGCGACATCGCGGCCTTTCGTCAAAACCTTGGCGACAAGCACACCTGGATGGCGGTCGATTACCTCGACGCCGACGAGGGCACAATGGCCGCGCGCGTGGGCGATCCCATGCTGTTTTTGGAAGGGCTCAAAGACGCGGACATCATTCAGGTAAACTGGCACTGGCACATCGTCACGCGCAGCCCGAACGACAAGGCCTACCGCCGTGTGCGCGCGGCGATGAAAACGCTGAAAAAAGACTGGGCGATCAGCGAACACATGACGCTCAACGGCTCCGACTTCAAACCCGCCGAAGTGCGTGCGCTTTTAAAAAACACGCTTGCGCAAGGCACACAGTTCGGCTGGGAGTTCGCCGACCTTTCCTGCGGCGGTGATTTTTCCCTTTATAAGGGAGGCTGGAAACCCAAGCCCGTGATGGCCGTCATAGAGGACAATTGGGATTATTGGAAAAAGCAAATCCAGTCCGCCCGCGAGCGCGCGAAGTAAAAAGACTAGAGGAATTTTTTTGCATGGTGTACACTGGCGCTTTATGCAAACACCGCGCGATCCCTCTGTTAGCGCATGGAACTTGAACGCCACGCGGCTGGTCTTTTTGGTCGCCGGTTTTGCGGGGGCCACTTGGGCGGCGATGGTGCCGCTGGTGAAGGCGAACCTCTCCTTGAGCGAAAGCACGCTGGGGCTGCTGCTGCTGTACATAGGCGGCGGGTCGATTGTGATGATGCCGCTGTCCGGGATGCTCACGGGAAAATTCGGCTGCCGCAAAGTGATCGGCGTTTTCGGCTTCACGATGATCGTGTCGCTTTACCTGCTGGCCGTCGCCCCGTCGGTCGCCGCGCTGGCGTGCTCGCTGCTGCTTTTTGGCGCGATGCTCGGCGGGTCGGAAGTGGCGATGAATGTGCAGTCCGTCCAGGTGCAAAACGCTTTCCCGCGCCCGGTCATCTCGAGCTGCCACGGCTTCTTTTCATTGGGCGGGGTTTTGGGCGCCGGCGGCATGAGCGCGCTTTTCGCGTGCGGGCTTTCACTGAACACCGCGGCGTTGGCGGTCGTTTTGTTTTTGGCGCTGCTGATGCTGCTGAGCGTTTGCGGCGCCTTGCCGTACGGGCAAAAATCGCAGGGCCCCCTGTGGGTGCGGCCTCGGGGGATCGTGCTGCTGATCGGTATTTTGTGCTTTTGCGTTTTTCTGGCGGAAGGGGCGATGCTGGATTGGAGCGGCGTCTTTTTGATCGAGCAGCGCGGTGCGCCGCACTCGCACGCGGGCTGGGGCTACGCCGCCTTTTCCGTGACGATGACGATCGGCCGCCTGACGGGTGACCGCTGGGTGCACACGATCGGCGCGCGAGCCGTGGTGTTTGTGGGCGCGGCGCTGGGCTGCGCCGGTTACGCGCTGGCGGCGCTGCTGCCGTGGGAATGGGCGGGGCTGGCGGGCTTCGCGCTGGTGGGCGTGGGGCTTTCCAATGTGGTGCCTGTTTTTTACGTCATGACCGGAAAGCAAAAAGAAATGCCGCTGAGCCTGGCCGTGGCCAGCGTGAGCACGATCGGCTATCTCGGCATCCTGGCGGGCCCGGCGATCGTCGGCTTTGTGGCGCAGGGCACCTCGCTGATCTTCTCCTTCCTGCTGATTGCCCTGAGCCTGCTGGCCGTCGCCCTCATCGCGCGGGTGAAGTTTCGCTGAGGGGTTTCTTTTTCAAGCCCAGTAAAAATTCGCGGTTGCCGTCGGCTCCGGCGATGGGGGATTCGGTGTGGCCGATGATGTGGGCGTGGGGCAGGTTTTCGAGCGCGAAGGTTTTTATTTCTTCCAGAATTTGCGTGCGCAAAGCGTCGTCGCGGATGACGCCTTTGCCTTTGGAGACGGCCTGGCGGTCGGCCTCGAACTGCGGTTTGACCAGCGCGACGAGGATGCCGCCGGGCTTCAGACGCTTCCACACGGGCTCCAGCACGCGCTTGAGCGAAATGAAGGACAAGTCCATCACCACCACGTCGTACTGCTCGTGGGGCAGGGCGGTCTGGTCGAGCTCGCGGGCGTTGACCTTTTCAAAATTTTTGACGCGCGGGTCGTTTCTCAAACGCGCGTGCAACTGCCCGCGCCCGACATCGACGCAGGTGGCTTCGCGCGCGCCGTGCTGTAACAAGTAATCCGTAAAACCGCCCGTCGACGCGCCCACGTCGAGTGTCAGCGCGCCCGTCACATCGTGTGCAAAGGCCGCAAAAAAGCCCTCGAGTTTTTCCGCGCCGCGGCTGACATAGCGCGGGGGCTGTTTGATGATAAAATTTGTGTCCGGCTCAAGCAGTTGCCCTGCCTTGGAGACGACGGCATCCGGCCCCGTGCGCACCTTGCCCGCCAAAATAAGCGCGCGGGCTTGCGAGCGGCTTTCGGCCAGCCCTTTTTCGACGAGCAGCTCGTCGGCACGTGTGCGTTTTGGTTTTTGCATCCGGCGCCCATTATACGCCGCCGCCGCGCCCGTGTAAACGCCGCTGTCTGCGGATGCGTCATGAATTTTCTTTTTTGTATCTCTGCAAATGCAAGAATTTCGCCTTCTGTGAAATTTTAATCATATAATAAATAATATGTTATGTATTTTTTGATAAAAATTCGTTGACTCGTTTTCTTTTTTGTCTTTTTATAGAGACAATAAAGATTCCTTTCGGATTTTTCTTCCATCCTTAACCCTACTTCGCACGATTATGAAAAAATTAGTTACCCTCCTGGTTCCCTTGCCTTGCCTTGCGCTTTTTGTGTGCGTGTTGGCTGCGCCGTTGTTTGCGGCTGACCGCGTCGCCATTGGCAGTGGCGATTGGATGACGGATTCGAACTGGTACCAAAACACCAAACCCGCCGCTGGTGACAATATCTTCATCACGAGCACATCCAGAACGACAAACGCTGTAAGTCTTTCTTTAACCACCGAGCTTGGCTTTACCACAAGCCGCCTCAACATCGGGGGGACGGGCAGCACCGGCGTCTTGGTGGTGGGAGGTGCGGGTGTTTCCGCGTTTTCGCTGACGCTGGGTGAACGCACCTACATCGGTGCGGGCGGCACGGGGGCAATGATGATATCCACGGGAGCCAGTGTGTACGCCAGCCAGGGGTATACCGGCTTTGTTCCGTTGTGTGTGGGCGGTGTTACCAACACAAATGTCAGCCTCAGCAGCAATGGCTTGTTGCAGATCGATGGCGGGGCTTTTTACATTTCATCCTCGGCCGCTCAGCAGGTTCAGTTTGCCTCTCAAAACACCGGCAGCCAGACCGCGACCTTCATCATGAATTCGGGCACTTTCAGCAGCGCGCTAACCGCCAGCAATATAGGATTTGCTGCCGGTGGCGCCGCCAACATGTATGCCCGTGCCTACGGAATGCTTTACGGCGGTACCTTTACCATCGCCGGAGAACTATGTCTGGGCACGGCCACCGCGACGACTGGCGACTACAAGGCGGAATTCACCGTCAGTTCCAAGATGGACACGATGCACGTGGGCGGCTCCAACGCCACGACAAGCACCATGTTGCGTCTTGCCAGCAAGGCGACATTGACGCTGGATGTCGACGGTATTGCCGGTTACACGGCGGCCGATTGGGAGAATAAGAAAATAGTGGATGTCAACGGCAGGTTTGAGGTCGTCGACAATGCCACCACCGAACTTGTCATCAACTTCGAGAATTTCTCGGCCTGGGCCGACGCCGACGCGGGCGACACCATCACGATCACGTTGGTTAGCTACACGACTCAGACGCACGGTGCGTCGGCGGTGTATAGCGTTATCGGTGTCGACGAGTCGCTGTTCAGTGTCGGCTCGCTTGTCTGGGGCGCGAACGGATTGACGATCGATGTCACCTACAAAGGCATTCCCGAACCCGCGTTGTGCGCGGCGATGCTGGGAGCGTTGGCGCTCGCGTTTGCGGCGCGGCGACGGAAATAATTTTGAACTGCGCTTTAAGAAAAGCCGCCGATTAATTTTGGCGGCTTTTTAGAAGGGCGAAAAAAATGTCATTGCCGGCGTTTTTGCCTAAAAACAAATAGTGAGATTTGGTTTAAAACCGCATTCGCTTTTACTCAATGAAACACACTTCCCGTCAGCGCGTTTTGGACGCCATGAATTTCAAGGAAGGGCCTGTGCCCATCGACTTGGGCGGGCATCGTTCCTCCGCCATTTCGGCGCTTGCTTATGCGAAGCTCAAGCGGGCTCTGGGCATCACTTCGGGTGACATTTATGTCTACGATGTGATGGGGCAGTTGGCGATCGTGGAGCGGGAGGTGCTCGCGGTTTTTGGCGTGGATACGATCGAATTGGGCCGCGCCTTTTGTTTAAGGGAGGAGGACTGGAAAGAATGGACGCTGCCGGACGGCACCCCCTGCAAAATTCCCGCCTACCTCGATGTGCGCAGCGAAGACGGCGAGAATTTTATTCACAACATGAAAACGGGCGAGCTGCGCGCCGTCCAGGTGAGAGGTGCCCTGCAGTTCGAGCGCGTCAACCAGCCCTTTGCCGATTATGACCTGGAGGACGGTATCGACGCGCCGTTTGAGGCGTGGGCCAGCGGCTCGATGAGCGGCACGCCGCCGCCGGGAAGCGAGCCGGACATGACGCCTGAAGCGCTGGCGCCCTACGCGCGGCAGGCGGCGGATTTTTACAAGTCGACCGACCGCGCGGTCGTCGGCGCGTTTGGCGGCAGCTTGTTCGAGGTGACGCACTGGCTCTTTGGTATGGAGAACGACCTTGTCCAGATGAGCGCGTGCCCCGACGAGTACGAGGCGCTCATTCACAAGATTGGCGATCGTCACCTGGCGGATTTGGCGGTGTGGCTCGACGCCTTTGGGCAAAGCGTGGACGTGGTGTTGTTTGTCGACGATTTTGGCGGGCAGTCCGGGCCGTTGATGTCTCCGGATATGTATCGTCGCTATTTTTTGCCCGTGCAAAAGAAGATGTGGGCGATGGTGCACGAACGTAGCAATGCCAAAACCAACCTGCATTCCTGCGGGTCGATCGACGCGATCTTGCCCGACATGATCGAGGCCGGGTTGGACAGTGTCAACCCCGTGCAAATCACCTGCGTGGGCATGGACGCCGATTCACTCAAGAAAAAGTACGCCAATAAAATCACCTTCTGGGGCGGCGGTTGCGACACGCGCGACATTTTGCCGCGCGGCACACCCGCGCAGGTGCGCGAACATGTCCTGCGCCAGTGCGAGGCTTTTTCAAAAGGCGGAGGTTTTGTCTTCCAGCAAACACACAACATCATGCCGGAGGTGCCCCCGCAGAACATCATCGCCGCGTTCGCGGCGGTGCAGGAATTTAACGAGGGTCGCTAAACAAGGGCCGATTGAAATGATTTCAGGCTTGGACATTAGGGATTCGCGCGCGCATAAATGCAAGAAGGGTTTTTGTGCGCGCGTGAAACGTCCGGCCTGTTAGGGTGTTGGCTGGAAGTGACGCGCCACGCACCCGGCAGCGTCACTTCCGGCCTTTGCCTTTGTCGATGATTGTTTGCCAAGTGCGTTTTGATTTTTATTTCCCCCATTTTCGATTGACACGTTTGAACCTTATATTGTATTTATTCTAATACTATAGCGGCGCGTAATCTTTTCCCTTATTTCAAAATTCGCGCACTTCGGCTGCCACCCTCCCAAGACCCAATATGAAAAAAATCGCATCATTGTTTGCACTGGCAAGTTCGTTCGCGTCGCCGTTTTTACACGCGGACGCGCCCGCGCAAAAAGAGAAGCCGCCCTTCAGGATTATTTACAACAACGACACGACGAACATTCTGAGTTCCGTCAGTGCGTTCAACAAGGACGGCAAGGGATTCACGACTGAAAAGATCATCGCCTCGGTCAACGAGACGGCGGATTGCGGGGGCGTGGATGTGCTGATGATGGCCTCGGGCATGGGATGGGATCCGTGGTGGCAGAGCAAAGCGCTGCCGATGAAAGCGCACACCGACTGGCAGCTCAAGCGCAAGGGGCAAAATCCGAACGCTTATCAAAAATATATTTTGGACGGCAACGACCTGGTCGATACTTTCGCCGCGCAGGCGCACAAGCGCGGGCAGGTGGTTTTTGCGACTTACCGCATGAACGACGGGCATCACTATTTTGGCAACGCCCGCATTGAGGATCCCGAACAGCGCGCCACACGCATGGCTATCACCCAATTTTTCGACGAAAACCCGCAGTTTCGTCTGGGCGAGGAGGCCGACCCGGATTCGCGCACAAAATACGCGCTGGACTTTGTGCATCCCGAGGTGCGCGCGTATCGCATGCAGTTTATAAAAGAGCTCGCGCAAAAGGATATCGATGGCATTGAGCTGGACTTCATGCGCTTTTGGATGCTCTTTCACCCTTTCCGCACGACGAGCGGGCAGCGCGCGGACATCGTCACGGATTTTGTGAAGGAAGTGCGCGCGGAAATTGACGAGCACGCCAAGCCCGGGCAGCGCCGTTACTTGTGCCTGCGCATTCCCGCCTACCGCGATGTGATGGACAAGATCGGTATCGATCCCGCGCGTCTGGCCACGGAGGCGGGCGTGGACATGTTCAACGTCAGCAGCAGCGGTTATTCCAATTTGCAAAACGAGGCCGCGCTGATCAAAAAAATGCTGCCGGAAAACGTCGCCGTTTACACCGAGCAAGTGTACGCCAGCGCCAAGCAAAATTACAAGGTGCCCGTCGGCCAGACAAAGGAGGGCAAACATTTTATTTATGAACCCGGCACGGCGCCCGCGGACGCGAAAATCTCCTGGATTTTTCGCCGCACGACCGACCAGGCGCTCATCACCGCCGCGCACATGGCCTACGCGCGCGGCGTGGACGGGTTGAGCTTTTTCAACTTCCAATACTACCGCAGCACCCGCAACGAAACAGACGCGCACGGCGGAAATTTTGAACCGCCGTACTACCTGTTCAAACTGCTGCGCGATCCCGACTACGTGAAAAAGCAAGACCAGTATTATTTTCTTGGGCACGCCCACAACGAACCCGCGCGTGATGGGCGCCCTTTCCAGAATGTATTTGTCAGTGAAACACCCCAGACCCAGTGGCTCGACATGGCCCCGCCCGAAGGCGGCTGGAACAAGGACGGCCGCCTGCGCATCCAGAGCATTGATGATTTGACGAACACTGAGTGGAGCGTTTCCATTAACGGCGTCGAACTGGTGCCCAATGCGGATGTTTCCGAACCTTACAAAAACCCCTACGACACCGCGCTGGGCACGCCCAAAAATTACAAGGCTTTTACGGTTCCGGTGAAACTTCTCAAAGACGGCCTGAACGAGATCACCGTGATTTTGAAAAATGGCAAGCCCACGCCGTTGTTCTACCTCGACATCGCCTTGTCGGCTTCCAAATAAAATTACTCTCCTATAAAACACTTTCCATGAAAAAAATAATCACACTCATTGCGTTGTTCGTGTTCATTCCTGCGCTGCCGTTGTCGGCCGCCGAGGGCAAATCCAAGCCGCCCTTTGTCATCATCTACAACAACGACACGACCAACATCATCAACTGCCCGACCTGGTACAACGTCGGCAAGGATTATTCCTTCACCGAGGAAAAAATCCGCGCCAACGTCGACGAGACGGCGGATTGCGGGGGTGTGGACGTGTTGATGATGGCCTCGGGCATGGGTTGGGAACCGTGGTGGAAAAGCACGGCGCTGCCGATGCAGCAGCATACCGCCTGGCGCACAAAACGCACGGGCAAGCCGCCCACGCCGTTTCAAACATTCGTGCTGCAAGGCGGGGATTTGATCGACACTGTCACCGACGAGGCGCGCAAGAAAAAGCAGACGGTCTTCGTCACTTACCGCATGAACGACGGGCACCACGCCTTTGGCGCGGCGCGGATAAAAGATCCGGTTGAGCGCGCCACGGCGATGGCGATCACGCAGTTCTACGACGAAAACCCGCAGTTTCTCATAGGCGACGTGCCCGCCGGAACCCATGAGCCGAGCAACCACCGCTACTCGATGGAGTTCATTCACCCGCAAGTGCGCGAATACCGTTTGCAGTTTATAAAAGAACTCGCGCAAAAGGACGTCGACGGCATCGAACTGGACTTCATGCGCTTTTGGTTTTACTTCCACCCCGAACGCAGCACATCCAAGCAGCGCGCCGACATCATGACGCAACTGGTCAAGGAGGTGCGCGCCGCATTGGACGCGCACGCCAAGCCCGGGCAGCGCCGTTATTTGTGCGTGCGCATTCCCGCCTATCTGGAAATGATGGACGCGATCGGCATTGACCCTGTGCGTCTGGCGAAGGAGGCGGGCGTGGATATGTTCAACATCAGCGGGCACTACCACTCGGACATGCAAAACGAGGCGGCGAAGATTAAAAAAATGCTTCCCGAGAATGTCGCGGTTTACACGGAGCTGCATTACGTCAACGCGCGGCAAAATAGAAAAATCCCGTTCGCGCGCGAGCCGGACGGTTCGGTGACGCTTTTTTACGACGCGCGCGACATCCCCGCCGACGCCAAGACACTCTGGGTCTTGCGCCGCACGAGCGACCAGGCGCTCATCACCAGCGCCCACATGGCGTACGCGCGCGGCGTGGACGGCCTTAGTTTTTTCAACTTCCAATACTACCGCGGCACGCGCTATCCCGGAGACGTGTACGGCACGCCGCACGAGCCGCCGTATCACCTGTTCAAAAAACTGCGCGACAAGGAATTTGTGGCGGGAGAAAACCAGTATTATTTTCTGGGCTACCTCAACACGCCGCTGGTCAAAAGCCGGCCGTTTCACCAGTTGTTCAAACCGGGGGTGACGCAAACAATGCTGCTGGACATGGCGCCGCCCACAGGCGGTTGGCACAAGGACGGCCGCCTGCGCATCCAGAGCATGGAGTCGCTCAAGGGCAGCCAATGGAGTGTGTCGTTCAACGGCGTCAAGCTTGAGCAGACCGACGATGTTTCGGAACCTTATCCCAACCCTTATGACACGGGCGTGGGCGCGCCGGATAATTACAAAGCCTTTATTTTGCCCGCCGCGTTGGTCAAGGACGGGGAAAACAAAATCGCCGTGACGATGAAAAAAGGCGGTGCCGTGAGGCTTTTTTACCTCGATATCGCGCTGCCTGCGGGCGAATGATTTTTCAACCACTGTTTTTTTATCCATGAAAAAAAGCTGCATTTTTTTACTGACAGGTTTTTTAATAATGCCCGCGCTCTGGGCGGCGAAACCGTCCAAGCCCGTGGGCTATAGCGGCCCGGCGGATTTGCGCCAGGCGGTGCTCTCGGGCAATTTTGAAGACGCCATTTGGGAAAAGGTCTACCGCGACCCCAAAGACCAACCGGCCAAACAAAAGCCTTCCAAGTCCAACGCGCCGAAGGAAAACGAGGCCGGTGTGCTCGGCAGGGATAATGTCACGGTCACGATTTCCAGACCGGTGAAACTCGTCGGCTGGGCGCACAACGGCAACGGCACCGCCACGTGGTGGAACCCGGGCGGTGCTATGGAACTGACGACCTTTTACGGCCAGCGCGGACCCAAGCGCACGGGCACGTTTAATTTAAACGGCGGCTCCTTGACCATCAACTCGGTCATGATGCTGGCCGGATTGATGTTCTCCGACAGCGGCACGGGCGTTTTCAACCACACCGCAGGCACGCTGTCCATCACCGATTTCGCACTGTGCCTAACAGGGCCTTTCTCCCTCTCCAACTCGACCGTGGTCACGGGGATTTATAATTTTTCCGGCGGCACGATCAACATAACGAGCGAGCGCGTTTTGTCGGTTTCGGGTGCGTCTGGTTGCGGCATTGTCACCGGCGTGGGTAAGGGGCAGTTCAACTGGACGGGCGGGGTGCTCAACACGCGCAAACTGTCCGAAGACCTCGTGAACAACGGCGGGCGCCTAAGCCCCGGCGGCGAGGGCGTTATCGGCACGACCATGCTCGACGGGGCAAACAGCGCCACCTACACGCAAAAGGCTCTGGGCATCCTTTCGGTGGACATAGCGGGCGAGACAAAATTCGACCGCCTCATCATGACGGGCAAAAACGGCGCCACGGGCACGGTCGTCTTTGAGAGCGGCGCGAAAATAGCCGTCAATTTGCCCGACCGCTACAAGCCGCCGCGCGGCCGAAAATTTTCTGTTGTGCGCGCCAACCGCATAGAGGTGCGAGGTACATTAGAGTTTATAGGTGAAGCGGGAAAAGATTTTTCCTACGAGATTATAGAGCGCGACGGCGCTCAGGAGTTGCGTCTGGAATCAACCCCCGGCAACGGCGGCGTGAGGTTGTCTGGCGAGAAAAAATAACAAGGAGCAAACATCCATTTCGAATCAGTTTTAAAAAGCAGAAAATTTTTCAACCAGAAAAAGGCATCGCGTATAGTACGCGGCGCTTTTTTTTGTCCTATTTTTTCCGCTCGCGGCAGATAAAAACCTTTTAAAATCCTTTTTCGTCGTGCCGTAGCCGTTTATTGCCGGAAAATTTGTGAATAATTTTGTGAAAAAAATTGTGTGATTTTATGGGCAGAAATGCTTGACAGGTGGGGCGAGGTGGGTGAAAATGGGTCAAAAGGGGGCGATAGGCCTCTTGAAACGACCTCAATGGATCCCGTCCAACATAGCAGCCTGTACGTCGGCCAATACCAGCATTCGCTTGATGCGAAGGGGCGCTTGACCGTGCCTTCGAAATGGCGCTTCAAGGGCGACGAGGGCGACGCCACTTACCTGGCGCTGCCCAATGCCGACGGGTCTGTCATCGTCTATTCGCCCGCGCAGGTGGCGCGTTTGAAGGAAAAAATCGCGCAGGTGGGCTTGCTGGGCAATCCGCAGCAGTTGCGCGTCATCCAGCAGATTTTTTCGCAGGGCGAGCAATTTGGCCCCGACAAGCAGGGGCGCATCGGGCTGTCCGACAAACTCATCAAGCACACCGGCATCAAGAAAGATGCGGTGCTGGTGGGGCTGGTCAACAATTTCGTCATTTGGAGCACCGAACGTTACGAACGTCAGGGCAAGGCCGAACAGGACGCGGCCGCGCTGACGGCCACTTTGAAGGATTTGGGACTGTAATAATTCTTCTTCCGCAATTTTTTCACCATGCAAAAAACATCCAGAGCACGCAAAAGCCGCAAGAGCAACTTCCCGCAGGGGGCGGGGAATTTTGTCTCGCGTCTGGCCGGGCGCGAAAACAGCGAGGAACACGCCCGTTGCTTTCACGATGTTTTGGAGCTGCCCGCCTTTCACGCCTTTCGTCTGGAAGGGCACAACGCTCCGCCGCCGTCTTTTTTTCCATTCGCAAAATGAACCCTGAGGGACATATTCCCGTACTGTTGCGCACGGCGACCGCCCTGTTGTTAGGGGGCGGTCGTGCGTCTTTTTTGGACGCGACGTTCGGCGGCGGCGGGCACACGCGCGCCTTGCTGGAGGCCGCGCAAGGCACGAGTGTGGACGCGCTTGACCGCGACCCGCAAGCGGCCGCGCGCGCGCAGGAAGTCTCTAAAAATTTTGGCGGACGCTTTCGTTTCTTTGACACCGATTTTCGTTTTCTGGACGCGGTGCCGCCGCTTGAGAAACGCTACGACGGGATTTTGTTCGATCTGGGTGTTTCCTCGTTCCAACTGGACGAGGGGGATCGCGGGTTTTCCTTCCGCGCCGACGCGCCGGCCGACATGCGGCTCGACCCGCGTGTGGGGATGAGCGCCGCCGAATTTCTGGAAACGGCCTCGCATGACGAGCTGGTGCAAGCCGTGCGCGATTTCGGCGAGGAGCACAAATGGAAAAAGGTCGTCGCCGCGATCGAAAACGCGCGCGGCACGGGCAAACTCGCCCGCACGCTTTCGTTGGCCGAATTGATTGCCGGCGCCAACGGCCCGCACTACGGCAAGAGCCGCATCCACCCGGCAACGCGCGTGTTTCAAGGGCTGCGCATCGCCGTCAACGCGGAGCTGTCCGCCGTGGAGGAAGCGCTGCCCAAGGCGTTCAAGCGCCTGCAGCAAGGCGGGGTGCTGGCCGTGATCACTTTTCATTCGCTGGAAGACCGCATCGTGAAGCGCTTTTTCAACCGCATGGCCGGGCGTCCCGAGTCCCTGCGCGATTCCACGCCGCAGCAAGAGCGCGTGGCCTATGCCGAACTTGTCAGCCGCAAGCCTTTGACCGCCGACGAAACCGAAATTTTGGAAAACCCCCGCAGCCGCAGCGCCAAGCTGCGCGCGTTGCGCAAACTCAAGGAGGCCGCATGAACACTCCCAACACTATCCGAGTACGTAAATCCAACCCGCTTTATTTATGGAAGCTGGCCTGCCTCGCCGTGGCCGTCTTGCTCTTTTGCGTCGTGGGCGGCGGGGCGTTCACGCTGGTGTGGATGCGGCAGGAAGTCGCCCGCAGCGCGCAGACGCTCAAGGGGTTCGAGCGCGAGCTGGCCGAGGCCAGGCGCATCGACGCGCACCTGCAGGCGCGCATCGCGCAGGAGCAGCAGCCCGAGGCGCTCAAACGCCGCAGCGCCGCGAATTTGCTGGTGCCGGGCAACCGCCAGTTTGTTTACGTCGCACCCGCGCAGGTGTTGCGCACGCGCGCCGAGTTCAATTATCAGCCGATCGAATTGTCGATCGAGATTGCCTACAACCCAACCACAAACACAACCGTGCCTATGCCCGCGCACGCGGACCAGCATAGGCCCTTGCATCAATGAAATGCGCCTTGATCAGCACAAAACGGTACATGCTGACGGTCACCGCCGTCGGGGTGTTCTTTTTGTGTCTGATCGGGCGTTTGATTTTCCTGCACGTGACGGCGGCCGACCAGGCCGTGCGTACGGTCGAGCGCACGCGCGTTCGCTTTGAGACGCTCGACGCGCGCCGCGGCAACATCACCGACAGCCGCGGCCAACTCTTGGCCACGACCCGCACGGTGATGGAACTGGGCGTGGATCCCGACAGCGTGCGCCCCAGCGATCTGGGCGTCGGCTGCAAAAAAGACGGCACGCCCAACCCGGATAAAGTGCCCGAACTTGCGCGCCTGATTGGTCAGGAGGAAAAGACCGTGCGCGCGATGCTCACCGAGAAATTCCGCGACGGCGATCCGGAGAAAAAAATCCGCTGGCGCAAGCTGGCCGAAAAAATCGACGAGCCGACTTACGACAAGGTGATGGCCCTCGGCATCCGCGGCGTTTACGGCAACCGCAAATTCGAGCGCGTGTACCCCAGCGAGAGCCTGGCCGCGCACGTGATCGGTTTTTTGAACAAGGAGGGCGACAGCCAGATGGGCGTGGAGCGCTTCATGGACTTTTATCTGCGCGGGCAGGACGGCTGGCGCGTGAGCGAGCGCGACGGCAAACGCCGCGAGCTGGCGCAGTTCCGCTCACGCGAGGTGCCCGCCAGCGGCGGATTGAACGTGGAGCTGACGATCGACGCGGCCTTGCAGGACATCGCGCAAAGCGAACTGATGCGCGTGGTGGAAAAACACGCGCCCAAGGGCGCCAGCATCATCATCAGCGACCCCCGGACCGGCTACATTTTGGCGATGGCCAACTACCCGAGTTTCGACCCCAACCGCTACGGCGACTATCCGGTCGACGCGCTCAAAAACCGCGCGGTGACGGACGTGTTCGAGCCTGGCTCTACCTTTAAAATCGTCGCGGCCTCCGGCGCGTTGAACGAGCAGATCGTCACGCCCACCGACCGCTTTAACTGCGCGTTGACAAGTGTCGAGTACAAAGGGCGCACCTTGAGGCTGCCCGCCGAGGCGCACTCGATGGGCGTGTTGCAAGTCAGCGAGATAGTCTCGCAGTCTTCCAACCGCGGCAGCGCGCACTTGGGCATGCTCTTGGGCGAGCAGCGCCTGTACGATTACGCGCGGGCGTTTGGCTTTGGGACAAGGGCGGGATTGGGCAGCGCCGTGGAATCCCCCGGCGTGCTGCACCCCGTGAAAAAATGGGACGGCCTGACGATCACGCGTTTGCCGATGGGCCACGCCGTCAGCGCCACGCCCTTGCAGGTGCACTACGCCATGAGCGCGATCGCCAACGACGGCGTGCTCATGACCCCGCAATTGATCAAGCGCGTGTACGATGCCGACGGCAAGACGCTCTTTAATTACGAGCCGCGCGCGCGCAACCGCGCTGTCTCCAAGGCGGTGGCGCGGGAGGTTTCCAAAATGCTGGTCAACGTGGTGGCTCCCGGCGGCACGGCGCGGCGCGCCTCGCTGGAGGGTTATCTGGTGGCGGGCAAGACGGGCACCTCGCAAAAAATTATCAACGGGCAATATTCCAGCAGGCATCACGTGGCGTCGTTTGTCGGTTTTCTTCCGGCGGACAACCCGCGTTTGGTCATCTCCGTGGTTGTCGACGAGGCGCAAGGCCCGGGCGTGGCTTACGGCGGGCTGATCAGCGCGCCGATTTTCCAAAGCGTGGCCATGCAGTCCGTGCGTTACCTGGGCATTCAGCCGCTGGATGAATACCGCAACCTTTTGGCGTGGGAGCAGCGGCCATGATCGGCTTTTCAAATTTACAAAATACGATTTGCATCAACCCATTTCTAATGGCACGGCGTATGGGAGCCGTCGCGCAGGGCGGCGGCTCCGTCACGGCGCAACGGCTCGGTGAATTGATTGACGGGCTTGAGACGCCCGGCATAAAGGGCAAGACGGAACTGCCCGTCACTTGCCTGATCACCGACAGCCGCCGCGTGGTGCCGGGCGCGGTTTTTTTCGCGATCGACGGTCACCAAACCAGCGGCATGAAATATGTCGTCGAGGCCGCAAGTCGTGGCGCGGTGGCGATCGTCTCGCAGGCGGCGCGGCCTTCGGGCGTCTCGCAAGTCACCTGGGTGCAGGTGCCGCACACGCGCCGCGCGCTGGCGGAAATCTCACAGCGTTTTTACAGGCACCCCGAGTCGCACTTGGACATTTTCGGCGTCACCGGCACCAACGGGAAGACGACGGTCGCCACCTTGTTGCAATATTTTTTGCGCGCGGACGGCATGCCAGCCGGGCTGATCGGCACTGTTAGCTATGACCTTGGCAAACGCACGCTGCCAGCCTACCGCACGACGCCGGAATCCGTGGAACTGTACGCGATGTTCGAGCAGATGCGCGAGGCCGGGTGCAAGGCGGCCGTTATGGAAATCAGCTCGCACGCGATCGACCAGGATCGTATTTACGGGTTACCCGTCAAAGTGGCCGCGTTTACAAATTTGTCGCAAGACCATCTCGACTACCACGGCACGCTGGAAGAATATTTTGAGACGAAGGTCGGCCTGTTCACGGGCAAGAGCGGCCGCGCGCCCGAGAAAGCGGTTATTAATAGTGACGACGCGCACGGAAAAATTTTGATCGGGCGACTGTCGCAAGACACACAGGTTATTACCTTTGGCACGAATGCCGACGCGCAAGTGCGCGCCGAGAACATCACGCTCAGCGCGCAGGGCAGCGAGTTTGATTGTATCTGGCCGCAGGGCAGGGCGCGCGTGCGCACGGCGTTGCCCGGGCTTTACAATGTGCACAATATTTTGACGGCGCTCGGAATGCTTTACGCGGGCGGGTTGGATGTGCAAAAGGCGATCGGCGCGCTCGAGCGTTTCCCCGGCGTGCCCGGGCGCATGGAACGTGTCGACCAAGGGCAGCCCTTCAGCGTGTTTGTCGATTACGCGCACACGGACGACGCGCTGGACAACGCGTTAAAAATGCTGCGCGAGATCACGCAGGGGCGGCTGCTGGTCGTCTTTGGTTGCGGCGGAAACCGCGACCGCCGCAAGCGCCCGCTGATGGTCGGTGCCGTGCAGCGCTGGGCGGATATGGCCTGGGCCACCGCAGACAACCCGCGCAAGGAAGCGCTCTCCCAAATTTTTGACGACATGAAAGCAGGTGTTGCCGCGCCAGAAAAAATCCGCTGGATCGACGACCGGCGCGAAGCCATTGCCGCCGCCTTGGAAAACGCGCGCGAGGGCGATACGTTGTTGATTGCGGGCAAAGGCCACGAGAGCTTTCAAGAATTTTCCGACACTATCATTCCCTTTGACGACCGCCAGGTCGCGCGCGAATTGCTCTCGCTGCGCGGGCTGCGGCCGAAAAATTAAAACCATGCCCACTTACCTTGCACGCGAATTGGGAGGCTGGACGGGCGGCGTATGGTCGCCGCACCAGCCCATGGAGCCGATCACGGGCTTCGCGTTTGACTCGCGTCTGGTGAAAAAAGGCGACTGCTTTGTCGCGCTCAAAGGGGCGGGGCGCGACGGCCATGAATTTTTACAGGCCGCCCGCGACAAGGGCGCGGTCGCCGCGATTGTGCGCAAGGCGCAGAACATAGAAGGGCTTTCGCAACTGATCGTGGACGACGTGCTGGAGTCTTTTCAACTTATCGCTTCGGCGCACCGCGAGCGTTTTTTAAAGCCGGTCATCGGCATCACCGGCAGCGCGGGCAAGACGTCCACCAAAGACCTTTTAAAACACCTGCTGGGCGACAGCGCCTACGCCACGCGCGGGAATTTGAACAACCACATCGGAGTGCCGATGAGTTTGCTGGAGATCGACCCCGTTGCGCACAGCGCCGCGGTGATCGAGGCGGGCACGAGCGCCCCGGGCGAGATCGCGCCGCTTGCGCGCATGATAGACCCGAGCGTCTCCATCGTCACGCTCGTGGCGCCCGCGCATTTGCAGCGGCTAAAGGATTTGGAAACGGTGGCGCGGGAAAAGGCGGCCCTGCTTGAAAACACGCGGCGCGGCGGCATGGGATTTGTGCCCGTGTCCGTTATGAAACACGCGGCCTTTCAAAAACAGTTTCCCTGCGCGTTGACGGTGCTTTGCCGCGAAAAACCGCACGAAATTCACATGTACGGCGCGCACGCGTGCTTTTATCAGACGCGATTGGAAAACGGAAAACTCTGTCTGCAACTGTGGGAAAACGGCGGCACGCACACGGACTTTTTCATGCGCCCCGTCAGCCCGGGTGTTGCCGCCAACGCGGCGCTGGCGATCAGCGCGGCACGTTATCTGGGCCGTAGCGACGAACAAATAAAAAGCGCCCTCGAAAATTGGAGCGCCTCCGCCATGCGCGGCGAGCTGCGGGAGTTTGGCGGCAGTGTTTATTATTTGGATTATTATAACTCCAATCCCGCCTCGCTCATGGACGCGCTGGAGGCTTTTCAATTTCTCGCGTCCGAAAATTTACCGCGTCTTTACGTGATCGGCTCGATGGGCGAATTGGGGGAAGACGCCGCCCTGTGGCATGAACGGGCGGTTGAAAAATTGTGCCTGCGTTCGCAAGATTTGGCGTTGACGGTCGGCGAGCACGCCGCCGCGATTTGTCAAGGGCTGCTCAAGGCGGGCAATCCCCCTTCGCGAATGATAGCGGCGGCGTCGCTGGCCGAAGCGCGAACAGTCGTCGACGCTTTCAAAGGCGCGCTCTTTTTCAAGGGCTCGCGCACGGTCGCGCTTGAAAAACTTTTGCCTGAAGAACTCTTGGAAAACACTGCCCACTGATGCTGTACTACCTTTCAGAATATGAGAGCCTTTTCGGCCCGTTGCGGTTATTCCGCTACCTGTCCTTTCGTTGCGCAGGCGGGCTGATCACGGCGCTGGTGATCGGGTTTATTATCAGCCCCTTCATCATTCAGAAATTGCGGCTGTTTAAAATGCAGCAGGCCTTTCGTGACGCAAAGGAGGTGGGCAAACTCGCCGACTTGCACGCCGGCAAGCACACGACGCCCACGATGGGCGGGTGGATTATTTTTATCGCGGTGACGCTCAGCACGCTGTTGTGGGCGCGGCCTACGATGCTCGTGGCGGTGAGTCTGGTCGTGTATCTGGGATTGACCCTCATCGGGTTTGCCGATGACTTTTTAAAAGTCACCAAACGCAATTCAAAAGGATTGCCCGGTCGCCTCAAACTGGCGGGGCAGGCGCTGCTCACAGTTATTGCTGTGCTGATGCTCTATACAAACAAGGGCACGCGCGCCGATTTATTGGAGCTGTGGGTGCCCTTCATGTCGGGGCCTGATCCCTTGTGGGTGATGCCGGTGGTCATCGCGGGCGCGTTTTTCTTTATCGTGATGGCGGGCTCGTCCAACGCGATCAATTTGACGGACGGCGTGGACGGCCTGGCGATCGGCTGCACGGTGACGGCGGCGATGGCCTTTGGCATTTTTGCCTACTGCGCGGGCAACGTGCTCATTTCGGATTATCTTTTGATCGGCTATGTGCTCGGGGCGGGGGAACTGGCCGTTATCTGCACGGCGATGGTCGGGGCGGGGCTGGCCTTTTTGTGGTACAACGCGCATCCGGCCGAGGTGTTCATGGGGGATACCGGCTCGCTGGCGCTCGGCGGGCTGATCGGCACGATCGCCTTTTTGGTGCATCAGCCTTTCACGCTGGTCATCGTGGGCGGCGTGTTTGTGATGGAGGCGTTGTCCGTCATCATTCAGGTGGGTGTTTTCAAACGCACCGGCCGGCGCTTTTTCCGCATGGCGCCCGTGCATCATCATTTTGAACTGGGCGGTTGGGCCGAGACAAAGGTCGTCATCCGCTTTTGGATTATTTCACTGGTCTTCGCGCTTGCGGGACTGGCCACTTTGAAAATTCGCTAACAAAAAAAAATGGACACGCTGCCCGAAGCCATCCGCCGCCGCTGCGAGCGCCCCGTTGCCGTTTTTGGCCTGGGCGTGAGCGGGCGTGCCGTGGTTTCGTGTTTGAAAAGCTACGGCGTCGCCTGCGTGGTTTATGACGAGGGCGCGAAGGACGAGTTCGGTGTGCGGCGCATCTTTTTCGAGGCCGAGGCGCGCCAGCACGACCTGGTGGTCTACAGCCCGGGCTTTACGCAGTCACACCCGTGGCTGGACTTGGCGCGGCGTTGCGGTGCGCTGTGTTTGGGAGAAATGGATTTCGCCTCGCTGTTTTGGCACGGGATGCTGGTGGCCGTCACCGGCACCAACGGCAAGACGACGCTTACGGAATTTCTCGCGGCCGCGCTGCGCCGTTGCGCGATGGAGGCCGTGGCCGTGGGTAACATCGGCCGCCCGCTGTCCTTTTTGCCGGAGTCCGCCCGCTCGCGCGCGGCGCTGGCCGTGTGCGAGATCAGTTCCTTTCAGGCGGAGGATTTGAAATTTTTGCGCCCGCAGGCTGTTTTGTGGACGAATTTTGAGGAAGACCACCTCGACCGCTACGCGAACATGCGCGAGTACTTCGACGCCAAGTTCAACCTCGTACGCCGCCTGCGCCGCCCGCGCCTGATCGTGGGCGAGCAAGTCGCCCAGTGGGCGCAAAAACTCGGCTACGAGCTGCCCGCGTACACAAAGGTCATCACGCGGCAGCGGGCGCAAGAATGGATATCGCCCAAAAGTTATTTCACGACTTACCCGCAGCAGGAAAATTACCTGATCGCCCGCGAGTATTGGCAAAGCGAGCAGCTCCCGCTACGCATGCTTGAAAAGACCGCCGAAAATTTCACGGGGCGCAAGCACCGCCTCGCGCCGGTGGCCGAGATCGACGGGGTGACTTACTGGAACGATTCCAAAGGCACGAATTTTCACGCGGTGCTGGCCGCGCTGCGCTCCTTTGACGAGCCTGTCATCTGGATTGGCGGGGGCAAATCCAAGGGCGGGGATTTGGAAACGTTCGTCAGGCAGATCGCCCCGAAAATCCGCGTCGCGCTGCTGACAGGGCAGACCGCTGCCGCGCTTGAAAAGTATTTTAAAAAAGTCAACAAACCCGTACAGGTTTTTGACTCGCTGGACGGCGCCGTCAAAGCCGCCCATGAAACGGCCAGGGCGCCCGAGCAGGTTCTCTTTAGCCCGGGCTTTTCGAGCTTCGACGCCTACACCGATTACGCCGAGCGCGGGCTGCACTTTGAAAGTTGCGTTTTGGGTTTGAAGCAGACGTGAAACGCGACTACATTTGACTGATATAACCTTTTGTTTTTCAACGCACACACATCACCATCATGAAACTATCCAAACTCTCTATCACCTTCGCGCTTGTCGTGTCGGTTCACGTGGCCGTTTTAGGCTTCATCCTTTTGCAGCCGGGCTGCAAGAGTACCAAAGAACCCGTCATCGTCGGGCAGGACACAACGGTGCCGGCCACCGGAGCGATGCAGGCGCCCTCGGATTTGAATCCGGCGCCGGTCGTGCCCGAGTACCAGCCGCCCACACGCCCGAACTGGACGGAAACGCCGGAGGCCGCCGCGCCCGTAGCGCAGACGGAATTGCTGCCCGTCCCCTCGCAAGTGGGCACCTATAAAGTGCAGCGCGGCGACAGCCTTTCCAAGATCGCCTCCAAGCACGGCGTAAGCGTCGCGGAATTGGCCGCGGCCAACAACATGAAATTGTCCGACACCCTGCGCGTCGGCCAGTCGCTGGTGATTCCCGCGGGCGCCACAGTGCAGCCGCAAACGACCGCCGCTGCCGCGCCTGTGATGGAACCTGTCAGCGCCCCGCAGGGCGAGACGACGAGCTACACCGTGCAGCGCGGCGACAGCCTCTCCAAGATCGCCACGCAGCACCGCACCACGGTGGCCGCGATCCAGCGCTTGAACAATCTTTCCGGCACGGTCATCCGCGTGGGGCAGAAGCTCGTGATTCCCTCGGGCGGCGCTTCCGCGCCGACCGCTTCGGCCGCCGCCGCGCCCACGACGGGCGACGTGCACATCATCGCCTCCGGCGAAACGCTCGGCAGCGTCGCCGCCAAGCACGGCGTCAAGCTCGCCGACTTGCAGGCGGTCAACCCGGGTGTCGATTCGCGTCGCCTGCGCATCGGCCAGAAAATCAATTTGCCCAAGGGCGCTGTGACGCCCGCCCCGCAGGCTCCCGCCGCACCCGCTGCCGCGGCTCCCGCGCCCGAGGCGCCCAAGGCTCCGGAAGCCCCCGCGGCCCCTGCTGCCCCGGCTCCCGCGCAACCGGTCGTCGAGGAGGCGCCCGTGGTCGTGGAGGTTGTCGAGGAGGAAGCGGCCGTCGCGCCGGTGGTTCCGGTCGAAACCCTGTAAAGCGCGTGTGCGAAGTCAATGCGGGCGCGCTTGCGAGCGTTTTCAGGATACTTCAGTGCCGTCAATCCCGTGCTGGCGGTGGTGGTGTGCGCGGCGGCGCTGACAATCCTGGGGCTTGTGGTGTTGACCAGCGCGGGCAGCTCGCTTAATTCGAGCGACCCGTACTTCGCGTTTCGCCGCCAACTGTTGTGGCTGCTGATCGCATTGCCGTGCGGCGTGGCGGCGGCCTTTGTCAACTGGGAGGCGCTGCGCAAATTTGTGTGGCCGATCTTCGGGTTTGCCGTGCTGCTGCTGGTGCTGGTGAAAATTCCGTCCATCGGCCTGGAAATTAACGGCGCGCGCCGCTGGCTCGATCTTGGCCCGATGCGCCTGCAGCCCTCGGAATTTTCAAAGCTCGCGCTGGTGTTTGTGCTGGCGCATTATTTGTGCCTGAACCAGCGTGGCGTCAAAACATTTTGGAAGGGTTTTGTGATTCCCTGCGTGCTGATCGGGATGGTCGCGGGGCTGGTGCTCTTGCAGCCGGACTTTGGCACCGCGGCGCTCACCGGCACGATCGGTTTTGTGATGATGTACCTGTGCGGCGTGCGCGTGCGCTTTTTGGCGCCGATTGTCATCGCGGGGATCGTGGGCTTTTTCACGCTCGTTTACCTGGATCCCGTGCGCATGCAGCGCATCACCTCGTTTCTCGATGTGGAGGCCAACCGCGCGGGCAGCGCTTACCAGTTGCATCAGGGGCTGCTGGCGTACGGCGTGGGCGGCGTCGACGGCGTGGGTCTGGGGCAGGGCCGCCAGCAGATGGCCTTTTTGCCCGAGGCGCACACGGACTTTATTTTCCCCATCATCGGCGAGGAGCTGGGGGCGGTTTGCACGATCGGCATCGTCGCGCTGTTCGCGGTTTATTTTTTGACCGTCGCCCGCCAGCTTAAAAACGCGCCGAACCTCTTTGAATTTTTGCTGTGCACCGGCGCGCTGCTGTGCGTCATCGGCCAAGCCGTGATCAACATGGGCGTGGTGACGGGAATGTTCCCGACCAAGGGCATGTCGCTGCCGTTTATCAGCTACGGCGGCTCCAACCTCGTGCTGGTGTTTTTGCTCACCGGCATCATCGTCAACTGCATGCGCAAGTGGTCGCGCCCGCTTGCGATTCACGCGCGCGAGCTATGAGCACCTTTTTGATCAGCAGCGGCGGCACGGGCGGGCATCTGGCCCCCGGCATCGCGTTGGCCGAGCAGCTCATCGCGCGCGGGCACACTTGCAGGCTCATTGTCAGTTCCAAAAAAGTGGACTCGCGGCTGATCGCAAAATACCCGCATCTTGATTTCGTCAGCGCCCCGGGTGTCGGTTTTCAGTGGGGAGTGTTGAAAACGCCGCGCTTTGTGTTGGGGCAGTTGCATTCGATTTTGTTTTCATTAAAACTGCTACGCCGATTAAAACCCGCGGCGGTCGTGGGCTTTGGCGGGTTTACCACTGTTGGGCTTTCGCTGGCCGCGCGCTTTTTGCGCGTGCCGGTTTTTTTGCACGAGGCCAACCGCGTGCCCGGGCGGGCGATCCGCTCGCTCAGCGGGCTGGCGCGCTGCGTGTACGTGCCGCCGGGTGTCTCGCTGCGCGGCCTGCCGCCCAAGCGCCTGCGCGAATGTGGTTTTCCGCTGCGCAAGGAAATGCGCCGCATGCCCAAACAGCAGGCGCGCGAAAGGCTCGGCATCCGCGCCGACGGCAAGCTGCTGCTGGTGCTCGGCGGCAGCCAGGGCGCGGCCAGTTTCAACGACTGGGTGGCATCCAATTTCATTCGTCTGGCGCAGGATGGGATCTCCGTTTATTGCGTGACCGGGCTTAACAAGGGCGGGCAGGGCATCATCGTCAAGCGCGGGGGCGACGGCGTGGCGCGGCGGGCCTACTTCTCCAATTTTTGCGACGACATGCCCGCGCTGCTGTCGGCCGCAGACCTCGTGCTCTCGCGCGCGGGTGCGGGCTCTATCGCGGAGTTCATGCGCTTTCGCCTGCCCGTGATTTTGGTGCCTTATCCGCACGCGGCGGACAATCACCAGGAGGCCAACGCCGATTTCGCCGAACGCCAGGGCGCGGCGGTGCGCGTGAACGCGCGGCAGATGGACCGGCTTTTCAAGGAAATTCTGGATCTGGTTTTCAACGACTGGATGCTTGGCAAACTGCGCGAGAACATGGAGCGCCTGGACAGGGACGACCCCGCCGCGCAGATCGCGGACGATTTGGAAAAAATCGCAACCAATAAAAACGCTGATTTTTAAAAATGGGCACCCTCGCACAGCGCAACGTGTTTATGATCGGCATCGGCGGCATGGGAATGGCGCCGCTGGCGATCTATCTGCGCGGGCGCGGCTACGCCGTGTGCGGGCACGACGATAATTTATCGCCCGCCTCGCGCGCTTTTCTCACGCGCGCGGGCGTCATTTGCGGGCGCTACGAGCAGATTCCTGAAAACTGCGACACGCTCGTGTATTCCAGCGCGGTGGCCAAAAACCATCCGCTGTACGCGCAGGCGCTTGCGCGCGGACTGGAGATTTTCCGCCGTGGGGAGTGCTGGGCAAAATGCGTGGAGAATTTGCCGCTGGTGGCCGTGGTCGGCTCGCACGGCAAGACGACGACCACCGCGATGCTCGTGCACCTGCTCGAAAAAACAGACCTTCCTTTCTCCTACTTGATCGGCGGGCTTTATAACGACGAGTCGCTGCCGCCGGCGCGATTCGACCCCGAGGCGCGCTGGGTTGTTTCCGAAATCGACGAGAGCGACGGAACGATCGAGCGCTTCAGCCCCGCCGTGACCGTGGCGCTCAATTTCGACTGGGACCATCCCGACCGTTACCGCGACGAGGCGGCGCTCACGGCCATGTTCGAGGCGCTTTTTAAACGAACGACCCGGGCGGTCATCATCCCGAAAAATTGCCCGAAACTCGGGGAAATCGCGAAAGCTGCGCGCTGCGAGGTGTTGACCTTTGAAAACGCCGAGGATTTCAACGCGAGCAACCTGCAAGCCGCTTTGGTCGCCACGCGTCTGCTGTGCGAAAGCGCGCCACCTGTTGAGACATTGGAAGATTTCCCCGGCATCCGCCGTCGCCAGGATGTTTTATTTAAGGAAAAAAATCTCACGGTGATGGCCGACTACGCGCACCATCCCACGGAGATTTCCGCGCTCTTGCGCGCCTTGAAAAGCCGCCATGAAACGGCGCGGCTGTGCTGCGTGTTTCAACCGCACCGCTACACGCGCACGCGCCAGTACGCCCGTGAATTTGCGCAGGCGTTTGCGGCGGCGGACAAGGTTTTTTTGCTCCCCGTGTACGCGGCGAGCGAGCCGCCGCTTGCGGACGGCACGCACCGCGCGATCGTTGAAAAATGGAAGGGCGGCACCGCGCTTGAGGAAGTGACACCGCAAGACGCCTTTCAGTTATTTGAAGATGATTTTAAAAAACACGACGGCGAGACGCTGCTCGTCTTTGTGGGCGCGGGCGACATTGAAAATCTGGCGCACACTTTCGCGCACGCGCGCCACTGCCGCTGTCTGAAAAAGCCGCTGCCCCCCTGGGTGCGCTGCGACGAGCCGCTGCGCAACAAAACAACATTGCGCGTCGGTGGAAAGGCGCGCTTTTACGCGGAGCCGGAAAATATCGAACAACTGCGCGAGTTGCTGCTGCTGGCCAAAGAAAACGCGCTGGAAATTTTTGCTCTGGGTCGCGGTTCCAATGTGCTGGTGGCCGACGAGGGCGTTGACGGCTTGGTCATCCGCCTGTCCAAACCATTTTTTGAAACACTACAGATCGCGGACAACGGCCGCATCGTCGCGGGCGCGGGCGTGCGTTTAAAAACATTATGCGGGCAGGCCGCAACGGCGGGCATCGCGGGCTTTGAAGAATTGGAGGGCATCCCCGGCAACATCGGCGGGGCGTTGCGTATGGATGCAGGAGCCAACGGCAACACGATCTTTAAGCATCTCACGCAAGTCGAAGTGATGGGCAACGACGGCAATCTGCGTACCTTGAAAGCGCAGGACATGCACCCCGCCTACCGCAATTGCCCCGAGCTGGAAAACGCGATCGCACTTAGGGCGGAATTTTTCAGCGCCCAGCGCGCCGACCCCGCCGAGCTGCGCGCGCGCATGGAGGTATTTTCCAAGCGCCGCCGCGACAGTCAGCCACGCGACCCGAGCGCGGGCAGTTTTTTCAAAAACCCCGACGGCGATTTCGCAGGCCGGCTCATCGAGCAGGCGGGATTAAAAGGCTGGAGCGAGGGCAAGGCGCTCGTCTCGCCCATGCACGCGAATTTTTTGGTGAACACCGGAGGCGCGCGGGCGGATGAAATTTTGAAACTCGCCCGCCGCGTGCAGGCGGAAATTTTGAAACGTCACGGTATCAAACTTGAACCCGAGGTTCGCCAATGGGGCGTGAAACAGGAGGATCGCGTATGAGCGCACAGGACTACCCCCCCGTGGTCGTCCTGTGCGGCGGCTGTTCCAGCGAGCGCGAGGTCTCGCTCGTCTCCGGTCGCGCGGTTTACGAGGCGCTTGCCCCGCAACTGCCCTGCGAGTTTAAAATTCTCGGCGAGGAAAAATTGCCCGCCTCGCTCGATGCGGCGCGAGAAGTCATCTTCCCTGTTTTTCATGGAAGCTGGGGCGAGGACGGCGGCGTGCAACGCTTGTTGGAGCAGGGCGGCTTCGCCTATGCGGGCTGCGACGCGGTGTGCAGCGCGCTGTGCATGGACAAGGTCGACACCAAAACACGCGTGCGCGAACACGGCGTGCCTGTGGTTAAACAACTCACTTTTGAAGGAACGAAAAAAACGGCCGCCGAAAAAATAATAAAAACACTCGGCGAGGATTTGGTCTTAAAACCCGTTAGCGACGGCAGCAGTGTCGGGCTTCAAATGACGCAGGGGCAGGCGGCGTTGCAAGCCGCGTTGGATAAAATAAATTCGGGTCACTGGATGATGGAACCGCGCGTGCGCGGGCGCGAGTTCGCGATAGGCGTTTTGTATGGCGAGCCGATGGGTATCGTGGAAATCAAACCCGAAGGCGGCGTGTACGATTACGCGCACAAGTACACGGCGGGCAGCACGCGTTACGAGTTTCCCGCCAAGCTTCCCGAACAAACGCAGGCTGCGATGTTGACAGCCGCAAGCCGCTCGTTTGACGTGTGCGGCTGCCGCGATTTCGCGCGCGTGGATTTTGTCATGGACGAAAAGGGCGCGTTTTATCTTTTGGAAATCAACACGATTCCCGGCCTCACGCCCACGAGCCTCATGCCCAAGAGCGCCTCGTGCGCGGGGCTGGACTTCCCCGCGCTTGTCCTAAAAATGCTGCAAGGGGCTTTTGGCCGCCACGGCACACGCCACGATGGATGACTTCGAGGACATAAACGTGCGCTCCTGGCGCAGCGTCGGCCCGGCGGATAACCGCGCCGCGCCGCTGACGTCCCCCGTCATGAAACGGCGGCGTCTGCGTTCTTTTTTCAAGGGGATTTTTTACGCCTGCTTGCTGTGCGCGTGCATCCTCGGCGTGCTGTGGGCGGTCAAATACGTGCGCGAGCATCCGCAGATTTTACATCTGGGCGAACCCATGCAGCCGGTCAGCACGCTCGACTATTCGACCAGCGGCGTGCTCTCACAGCAATGGGTGCAGGATTTCATCGGCTTTGGGGCAGAAAACTTTGAGCCGGACGTCAAGCAACTGCAAAAAAAACTCGAGGATACCGTGCAGGTGCGCCAGGCGAGCTTGGAGCGCATCTGGCCGGATATTTTAAAGATACGGCTGGTCGAGGAGGAACCGGTCGCGCGCGTGGCCGTGGCGCTGCCCGATGGGCGCAAGGCGATGTACCTGGTCTCGCGCCGCGGTGCCGTCTATCAGGGGCGCCAGTACGCGCAGTCCACGCTGCGCGAATTGCCGTGGCTCGACGGCGTGCTCTTGCGCCGCGCCGAGAAAGGCTACGCGCCCCTTGCCGGGATGTCCACCGTGGCCGAACTGCTCGACGAGGCGCGCGCTCGTTTGCCCAATGTGCGCGCGCAGTTCAAGGTCGTTTCCCTGGAGGATTTCGACGGCGACGTGGCGGCGCCCTGGTCTGTCATTCGTGTGAAAAGCGAAAACCTGGGCGAGATCGTCTTTGCCCCGCGCCAGTTCGCCCGCCAGCTCGATTATCTGGCCACGGCGGTCAACGATTTCGCGAGCAAAAATCTGAAGGTCAAACGCATCGACCTGTCCACCGACGGCATGGCCGTCGCCCAGTTGCAGGACGGGCAGGGCGGGCAACCCCCGCGCACCGTCACGGTGTCGCCAGGAGCGCGGCGGCGTTAAAAAGTAATTCTCTTGAGGGACTTTATCCGTTAGACTTTTTCAAACTATTCACATGGCGCAAAGCAGAATCATCGGAGCGGTCGACATCGGCACCAATAAAACGGTGGCCGTGGTGGGCGAGGTCTTCGAGAACGGCGCGCCGGAGATTCTGGGCATGGGCGTTAGCTCCGTGGCGGGCATGCGCAAGGGAGATATTCTGGATTTGCCCGGGGTCGGCAACAGCGTCCACGCGGCGCTGGCCGCGGCGGAAAAAAAAGCGAAGACGCAACTGTCCGATGTTTTTCTGGCCTATAGCGGCCCCGACGTGTGCGGCATGGGTTCCACCGGCAGCGTGAACGTCGCCAGTGCCGACAACAAGGTCACCTACGAGGATATGCGCCGCGCGGCGGTGGACGCCAAGAGCAAGGAGCTTCCCGGCGGGCGCCTGTATATTAACCATGCGGTTAACGCCTATCGGCTCGACGGCGAGACGCTCGCCAATCCCCTCGGCATGCAGGGCCGCCGACTGGAGGTGGACTACTGGCATATTTACGGCGAGGAATCCAAAATCCGCGACCGCATTTCCATTTTGTCGGCCTACAACTTGAAGGTCACCGAGCTGATTTTCTCCGGCATCGCCGCCGCGCGCATGGCGGCCACCGAGACCGAGCGGCGCATGGGCGTGCTGGTGCTCGACATCGGGGCGGGCTGCACGGAGTACGTGCTGTACCGCGCGGGTTATCCCTGTTTCACCGGCGTCGTGCCCGTGGGCGGCGACCACATGACCAACGATCTGGCCTTTGGCCTGCGCATCGGCACCTTGAGCGCGGACAAGTTAAAAATCACCCACGCCAGCGCCGCGCTCGAGCATGTCGGCAAAGACGAAAAAGTCTGGCTGCTGGGCGACAAGAACGTCGGCGACCGCCCCGTGCGCCGCGAGGCCATCGCGCAAATTCTCATGGCGCGCGTCAACGAGCTTTTTGAAATCATCAAAGCCGATTTGGGTGCGCTGGCCGATCCCGAGATCATCCCCGGCGGCGTGGTGCTCACGGGCGGCTCCTCGCGTCTGGACGGCATCGACCTATTGGCCGGGCGCGCCTTCAAAGTCTCCGCGCGCTGTGCCGAGCCCACCGCGGGCGTGTCCGAGGAATTGGCCGGGCCGGAATTTGCCGCCGTTTTGGGCGTGCTCAAACTCGGCAGCATGGAGCGCGGCCAAACCGCCAGCACCCCCAAGCGCGGGCTGCTGGGCAAACTCGCCACTTTCTTCAAATCCGAATCATGAGCCAGGCAGACATTCCTCTGACCGCAACGGACATCCCGCGAATCAAAATCGTGGGCGTGGGCGCCGCGGGCATCGCGGCCTTGTCACGCTTGCACGCAAGCGGCCTGAAAGAGGCGCAACTGTGCGCGCTGGACACAGACGCCACGGCGCTGGCGCTTTCGCATATCCCGGAAAAACTCATGATAGGCCAAAACGTCACGCGGGGCCTGAGCGCGGGCGGGGAGGCCGATGTGGGCCGCCGCGCCGCCGAAGCCGACCGCGAGCGCATCGCGCAGGCGCTGGAGGGTTTTAAATTTGTGTTCATCATCGCGGGGCTGGGCGGCGGCACGGCTTGCGGAGCCTCGCCCGTCGTGGCGCAGATAGCCTCGCAAAGCGGGGCGCTGACCGTTGTCTTTGCCTCGATGCCCTTCATGGTCGAGGGCGCGCGGCGCCACCGCCAAAGCGAGGAGGCGCTCAAAGTACTGCGCCTGTGCGGGGCGGACAGCATCTTCGCGCTGCCGGGCGATTTGCTCATGCAGTCGCTGGGCGCAGACGCCACCGCGCCGGAAGTTTTTCAACTGGCAGGGCAGTGGATCTGCCGCGCCGTGGGCGCGCTGTGCCGCAGTTTCTCGCCGCGCGCGGCGGCGATGGTCGATTTCGGATCCGTGCAAAAAATGCTCGTGGGCAAGGCGGGCAAGACCCTCTTTTCGATCGGCCGCGGCGAGGGCAAGGACGCTTTCGACGAGGCGCTGACGAACCTCATGGACTGCCCGCTGATGCGCATCCCCCAAGCCACCTCGCACACGGGCACGCTGATGGTCTACTTGTGCGCGCGGCCGGATTTCGACATTTCACTGCTGAACAAACTCTCCGCCTTCATCGCCGAAAAATTCCCCTTCCACGCGACGATGCTGGTGTGCGCTTATACCTACGAGTCGCTCGGCGACGCCGTGGAGGTCTATCTTTTTGGCACAGGCGACGCCGCCAAACCGGTAAAGGCGCCGACCGAACCGCCGCGCGAGCCAACAAAAAAACAGCCCGTCAGTCAGGAGGAATTTGGTTTTGTCAGTACACAGGCTCAGCGCGGCTATTTTGACGGGACGCAGCCGACGTTGCGCAATGGCGAGGACTTGGATGTCCCAACTTATCTGCGCCGCAATTTAAAAATAGTTTTGAATTAAGAATAAAAGAGTGCGGCGCTGCGCGCGGCGGAGGTGCTGGCGCTGGACGGGATGGCCAACAGAATGACGGACGCTGCCTCATATATCCGCATAAATCTCGCCTATCGGCGATCTTCACGCGTTCCCGCGGTGAAAATCCTTCAGGGCGAATTTTGCCTTGTCTTACGATGGGGACAAGTAGTCTCGTACGTGCCGCCATCTATCCTGCGGCAAAATCCGCCCTGAAGGATTTTCACTTGCGGGAAAGCTGCACGGAGCAAAGATGGCCGCAGTGCAGTATTATTTTAGAAGGGCTTGCGGGTAGGCGTGACTTGTCGGGTGCAGGTAAGGATGCGCCAGCATCCGTCATCAAAGTTTTTTGGGAGGGGGTACGGGGGAACCTTTTTTTTCAAAAAAAGGTTCCCCCGCATTCGCTATCTTCCTTCTTCTCCCAATAAACCTTCGCGTTTGAGCAGGGCGTTGGGGTTGGGGGGGCGGTGCAGGAAGTTTTGGAAGAGGGTTTCGGGGTCTTGGAGGTTGCCTTGGGAGAGGATGGTGTCGCGGAAGGCTTTTCCGGTTTCTGGATTCAGGATACCTTCTTTTTGGAAGCGGGTGAAGGCGTCGGCTTCGAGGACTTCCGCCCACTTGTAGGAGTAGTAGCCGCTGGCGTAGGCGACCGGGCCGCTGAATAGGTGATTGAAGTGGTAGAGGATGGTGGGGGTGTCGCGCTTGAGCGGGGCGGTGTAGTTTTTTAGGGCGGCTTTCAGGTTGGCTTCCAGGTCACCTTGGCGCACGGCGGCGTTTAGGTGCATTTCCAGATCGAGTTTGCCGAAGGAGAGCTGGCGCATGGCGAAGCTGGCGGAGCGGAAATTTTTTGCCTTCAGCATTTTTTCCAGAAACGCTTGCGGCAGTGGTTCGTTGGTCTGCCAGTGGCGCGCGAACAATTTTAACGCTTCCGGTTCCCAGCACCAGTTCTCCATGATTTGAGAGGGCAGTTCGACAAAATCCCAGGCGACGTTGGTGCCGTTTAAGGATTTGACGGGCACTTTTCCGAGTAGGTGGTGCAGCAGGTGGCCGAATTCGTGGAAGACGACGGTGGCCTCCTCGTGTGTGAGCAGCGCGGGCTTTTCTGCAGTGGGGGCGGTCATGTTGCCGCACACGCAGCCTATTTGCGGCGTGTCTTTTAGCGGGTTCATCCACGCGCCCGAGCGCTTGGTTACGCGCGGATGCCAGTCGGCGTAAAACAGGCCGATTTTTTCGCCCGAGTCGCTGTCAAAGACGTCGCAGGCTTTGACGCTCTCGTGCCAGCGTTCGACGCTTTTATTTTCCGTGATCGATATGCCGAAAAGTTTTTGCGAGAGCGTGAACAGTCCATGAATCACGCGCGAGACTTCAAAGTAAGGGCGCAGCTGCTCGCCGTCGAAATCGGTGCGTGCCTTGCGTAGTTTTTCCGCCCAATAGGAAAGTTCCCAGGGCTCCAGCGGCTCGGGGGTGCTGTTGAGCGTTTCGGCTTTGAAGGTTTCCAGTTCGGCGCATTCCTCCTTGAATTTTTTTTCGACGCGCGTGTGCAGGTCTTCGATAAAATCCAAAGCGCGCTTGCCTGTTTTCGCCATGCGGCGCGAAAGGACGTAGTCGGAAAAATTGTCGAAGCCCAGCAGCCGCGCCTTTTCATCGCGCAATTCAAGAATACGCGGGACGAGGGGCTTGTTGTCGTACGGTTGCTCGCGTCCGACTGCGTTGAACGCCTCCCACAGCGTGCGGCGCAGCGGTTCGTTGTCGGCGTATTGCAGGACAGGGTGCAAGACAGGCTCGTGCAGGGTGAAACGCCAACCGGGGGCATTGTGCTGTTTCGCGTCCAGCGCGGCGGCCTCGACCGCGGAAGCGGGCAGGCCTTCTAATTGCGCCTCGTCTTCGACGACGAGCGAAAAGGCGTTGGTGGCGTCCAGGACGTTCTCGGAAAATTTCTGCGTGAGTTGCGCCAGCTCGGCGTCGATCTCCACGAGGCGGGCGCGCTTGTCTTCGGGCAGGTCGGCGCCGTTTTCGCGGAAATCCGCGCTCACTTCGCTCACGAAACGTGCGCGCGCTTGGTCGAGTGTTTGGGCGGGCGCACTTTGCGCGAAGGTTTTCAGGACATTCCACAGCGCCTTGTCCACGTACAGGCGCGAATGAAATTCGCTGACAAGCGGCAGCATCTCGTTGTGCGCCTTGCGCAGTTCGGGGGAGTTGGCGACGCTGTCCAGGTGGCCGACGTAATTCCACGCGGTGTTAAGCGGCTCTAGCGCGGCCTCGAACGCGCCGAAGCTGTTTTCGTAGGAAAGGGTATCCGCCGCTTGTGCGCCGATTTTTTCAATTCTCCCGCGCGCGGTCTTGAGCGCCGCCGTGATGTCGGGCACGACGTGTTCGGGCGTCAGCGCGCTCCAGCGCACGGCACAGTCGGTTTGCAAAAAGGGGTGAGCTTCGGTCGTTTGCATATCTATATAAAGAGGCGGAAATTTTTTGGGATTTTACTTTGTGTAAAACCTCCACAATAATAAAAAGATCATGAACCTGCAAACCGCTTTGGCCGTGCGCCATCATACCAACGGGGATCCCAAAGACGTTTTGGCCGTGGAACCGATTGACGTCCCAGTTCCCCAGCCAGACGAGGCGGTCGTGGCGCTGCGCTGCGCGAGTATCAACCCATCCGACATGGGGATGATAGGCGGCTCGTACGGGCGGCTGCGCGCTTTGCCCGCGATCGCAGGGCGCGAGGGCGTGGGCGAGGTCGTGGCCGTGGGCGCCGATGTGAAGAATGTAACAATCGGCACGCGCGTGCGTTTTCCCGAGGAACCCGGCGTGTGGCGCGAGGCGGGCACGTTTAAGGCGGCCGATCTCATCGAAATTCCCGAAAACGTCCCGACCGAGCAGGCGGCGCAGGCTTTTGTCAACGGCTTGACTGCCTATGTGCTTTTGGAAACTTTTGCCAACGATCTGAAACCCGGCGACTGGGTGATTCAAAACGCTGCCTCCTCCGCGCTGGGCTTTGCGCTCACGCAATTGTGCCGCGCGCGCGGGCTCAAGACGATTTCGGTCGTGCGCGATTTGCGTTGGGAAAACATGCTCAAAGAGGCGGGCGCGGATATCGTTTTGTTGGACGACGACGAATTTCCCAAGCAGCTCAAAGAGCTGACCAACGGTGGGGCGATCCGCCTGGGAATCAACACCGTCGGCGGCAACAGCGTGTGGCGCCAGATAAAATCGATGGCCGACGGCGGCACGATCGTCACACTCGGCGGCGCCAGCACCGAAGCCATCCGTTTCCCCACGCGCTTTTTGATTTTTAGCGACCTGCGCCTGCGCGGGTTTTGGATGGACAAATGGAACCGCACGCATTCGCGCGAGGAATACCTCGCCGCGCTCAAGGGCGTCTTCGAGCTGATGGCCGCGGGCGTGCTGAAAATGCCCGTCGAAAAAATCTACCCGATTGCCGAGGCCAAGGCCGCCGTCGCGCGCAACCTCGAAAAGGGGCGCATGGGCAAGGTTATGCTTTCGGGGAATTGGAAACTTTAAGCGATGGCGTTGCGCGAACAGATAGAAGGGGTCATCGCCCAGGTGAAAACCCTGCGCGAGCAGGGCGAGACGCATCTTTATCTGGAGGACGCGACACTGGCGGAGCTGCGCAAGCTCGCGCCGAAAAACGCGAAGCCCATTGCACCGGCGCCGTCGCACACGACGGGCGCGGTTTCATTGGGAGATTTTGCACATGCCGCTAGTGCCCCGGCATCAAGGGGTATCCCCGCCAAACCTTCCGTGCGCGCGGCCAGTGTCGCGCACGACGACACGATTCCCGAGCCGCCGGTTTTTGAATTGCCTGCAGGCGACAAGCAGGCGCAATGGAATTGGCTGCGCGAAAAAGTGCTCGGTTGCCCCGTGTGCAACGGCCACCTGCACCCCAACAGAAAGGTTGTCTTCGGCGTGGGCTCGCTGGATGCCGACATCTTTTTTTGCGGCGAGGCCCCCGGCATGGACGAAAGCGTGCAGGGCGAACCCTTCGTGGGTCCGGCAGGGCAGTTGCTCACCAAAATGATTGTCGCCATGGGGCTTTCGCGCGAAAGTGTCTACATCGGCAACATCATGAACTGGCGGCCAAAGCAGGCCACTGAAGTCGGCAACCGCCCGCCCAAACAGCAGGAGATGGATTTTTGCCTGCCGTATATCAAGGCGCAGCTCGCTATCGTGAAACCAAAGGTCATCGTCGCGCTTGGCGGTACGGCGGCCAACGGACTGCTGGCTCCCGCTGAGCCGTACCGAATGGGCGCCATTCGCGGAAAATGGTTTCAGTTCGAGGGCATAGACCTCATCCCCACCTATCACCCGTCCTACCTGCTGCGCAATCAACTGATGTCCGAACGCCGCAAAGTCTGGGAAGACTTGCTCGCCGCGATGGAACGCGTGGGTCTGCCCGTCAGTGAAAAACAACGTGGGTTCTTTTTGAAGAAGTGAACACTTGTTCCGCCCGAAGGCGCGGCGGGCTCGTTAAAAACTCCTTGAAATCGGCGCTCAAACGTGAGTTAATAATCCTTTATGTGAAAAACACGGCGCTTTCGGGCAATCTTTTCACCTTGCGTGAGGGCACCTGAGCCGTTTTTACTATTACTAGCAACGCATGCAAATTTCCTTTGAGAACAAAGTCGCACTGGTAACGGGAGCCGGCAGGGGTATCGGCAGACAGATCGCCCTGACGCTGGCCGAAGGCGGCGCCACCGTTATTTGCGTGAGCAAATCGGCCACTTGCGAGGCGGTGGCCAAGGAAATCGTGGGAAAGGGCGGCAAGGCCAAGGCTTACTGCGTGGACGTGGCCGATTCGGCCGCCGTCGCCGAGGCTTGCGCGGCCATCCTCAAGGAATTTGAAAAGGTTGACATCCTCGTCAACAACGCCGGGATCACCCGCGACACGCTGCTGCTGCGCATGAGCAACGAGGATTTTGAGGACGTCGTCAAAACGAACCTCAACAGCTGTTTTTACTGGATCAAGGGGCTTGTCCGCCCGATGACCTCCGCCCGCTGGGGGCGCATCATCAATATCACGAGCGTCGTCGGCTTAGTCGGCAACGCGGGGCAGGTCAACTACGCCGCCGCCAAGGCGGGCATGATGGGGCTGACAAAGTCGCTGGCGCGTGAAATCGCCTCGCGCACTGTCACGGTCAACGCCGTGGCCCCCGGTTTCATCGAGACCGACATGACGGGCGTTTTGGATCCCTCGATCAAGGAGATGGCCTCAAAGACCATTCCCCTCAAAAAATTTGGTCAGGCGGCGGACGTGGCTACGCTCGTTGCCTATCTCGCATCGGAACAAGCCGGTTACATCACGGGACAAGTCATTGCCGTTGACGGTGGAATGACGATGTGAAACCAAGACAACCCCTTAAGTTACTAAACCAACTCAATAACAAATCCTTATGTCCGATCAAACCATCGAACAACGCGTCAAGAAAATCATCGTTGACCAGCTCAATGTGAACGAGGAGCAGGTGACCGCCGAGGCGTCCTTTTTGGACGACCTGGGGGCCGACTCCCTCGACATCGTCGAGCTTATCATGGCCTTCGAAGAAGAATTCAAGGACGAAATCAAGGGCGGCGAGATTCCCGAATCCGACGCCGAGAAGCTCCAGACGGTCTCCGCCGTCATCGAGTACATCAAGGGCAAGGCCTCGGCCTAATTCCCTGTTGTGTCTTCCCGTGCGGGCCTAAAAATCCGCGTGGGAGGATACTCGCTCATTTTCCTTTTGGCCGCGTGCCGGTATTGACGCCAGGGTCGTCCCTTGGAGTCTGTGCGCGGGTTGCTTATCTTTTCATTTATCCCTTACCGACCTTAAAGGATGGCTAAGACTTTGACGCTTAAACGGGTGGTTGTCACCGGCATCGGCGCTGTGACGCCGCTGGGGTATTCCATCGAAGAAACCTGGGACAACATGCTCCAGGGCAAAAGCGGCTTGGGCTGCATCACGCGCTTTGACGCGTCGGCGCTGCCCACCCGTGTGGCCGCCGAGGTGAAGGACTTTGACCCTTCCCAGTACATGGACCCCAAGGAGGCCAAGCGCTCCGACCGCTACACGCAGTTGGGCGTGGCCGCCTCCAAGCTCGCGCTCAAGGACGCGGGCGTGGAGCCGGGCGCCTTTGACCCGAAACGCTTCGGCATCTTGCTGGCCTCCGGCATCGGCGGGATGGAGACGATCGAAAAGCAGTCCCGTGTGCTGCACGAAAGCGGCCCGCGCAAAATTTCCCCCTTCATGATCCCGTCTTTGATCTCCAACATCGCCAGCGGCATTGTCGCCATCGAGTTCGGAGCCAAGGGACCCAACTTCGCCGTGGTGAGCGCCTGTGCCAGCGGCACCCACGCCCTCGGCGAAGCGCTCAACCTCATGCGCCTGGGCAAGGCCGACGTGATGCTCGCCGGCGGCAGCGAGGCGGCCGTCAGCATGCTGTCGTGCGCGGGCTTTTGCTCGATGCGCGCGATGAGCACAAAATACAACGACACCCCCGAAAAAGCCTCGCGTCCCTTCGACAAAAACCGCGACGGTTTTGTGATGGGCGAGGGCGCGGGTGTCCTATTATTGGAAACTTTGGAACACGCCCAGGCCCGCGGCGCGAAAATTTATTGCGAACTGGTCGGCTACGGCGCCAACTGTGACGCCTACCACATCACCAGCCCCGCCCCCAACGGCGAAGGCTTGGCCGACTGCATGCGCGCGGCGCTGGACGACGCGGGGCTCTCCCCCGACGACGTGGACTACATCAACGCCCATGGCACCTCCACGCCCTACAACGACAAGTTTGAGACGATGGCGATAAAAACCGTCTTTGGCGAGCGCGCCAAAAGCATTCCAGTCAGCTCCACCAAGAGCATGGTCGGCCACATGCTCGGCGCCGCCGGCGGCGTGGAAGCGGCCGTGTGCTGCAAAGCCATCCAAACCGGCGAAGTCCCCCCCACGATCAACATCGAGGAACCCGACCCCGAATGCGACCTGGACTACGTTCCCGCCGTCAAACGCACAGTCAATCCGAAGGTCACGATGTCCAACAACCTCGGCTTCGGCGGCCACAATGGCGTGGTGGTGTTTAAGAAGTGGGAAGAATAAGCGCCGGAAACAGTTTCCTGCGCCCAACAAAAAAGCCGCTGTTGAAGCGGCTTTTTTGTTGGGCAGACATAAATGGTCTTGATGATGGTGGGGATTTTTTTATCATGAACTCATGCCTCAGACTGAAAAATTTTCCCCCAAAAAAATAAAAGCTGAGTACAAAAAGAAAAAGAAATTGTGGGCGGAGGCGCTCCCTTTCTTTAATTTTTCGCAATGGCGTTCGAAGCCTCACGCTTTTCTAAGACTGCTTGCGTATTGTCTGATCGGTTCATTGGCAGGCTTTATCGGCGCGTGGGTGGCGGCGCTTCAGCTCTCTGGGGAAGGAAGCTGGATGAAGGCGGCAACAAGTGCCATTACAGTATTTTTTACACTTCTGACTCTTTACGCGGTTTCAGGGACCCTATTGCGGCGCTTTTTTTTCAATAAGCCAGAAAGATTGAAGCAGCTCGGAATTCCGGATGAGGTTGCGCAAGAAATTAAGTCGGAGAGAAATTTTTCACGCCAAAGGGAATTGTTTCGTCCTTTTGCGGAAAGCTATCAAAAAAGTCTTAAGCGCGGGCGGTAAATCACACTGTGTGCAGCGGGTTGCCTTCCCACACGAGCGCAGCCTCTTTGATTGCCTCCGAAAGCGTCGGGTGGGCGGTGAGGGTGTGGGCGAGGTCGGAAATTTTCGCGTTGTGCTTCAGGTGGGCGCCGATCGTTGAAATGAGTTCGCCTGCGTTTGCGCCGAGAATTTGGGCGCCCAGCAGTTTACCGCTTGTCTTGTCGCCGATCAGCTTCACAAAACCTTCGGGGGTGCCGTTGGTCAGGGCGCGGCCGTTGGCTGCGAAGGGGAATTTGGCGGCGGAAAAATCGACGCCTTGTGCTTGTGCCTGTGCTTCGGACAGGCCGACCATCGCCAGTTCGGGGGTTGTGTAGACAACGCCTGGCATGGGTGCGTTTGCGGGCGGGACGGGTTTTTTCGCGAGCATGGCGGCCAGGCGTTCGGCGTCGTGCTCGGCGCGGTGCGCCAGCGCGGGGCCGGGGATGGCGTCGCCGATCGCGTAGACGCCGGGCAAGTTCGTGCGGTAGGCTTCGTCCACTTCGAGACGGCCTTTTTCGTCGGCCTTCGCGCCGATTTTTATGAGCGGCTCGTTGTTGGGGACGCGGCCGACGCTGATGAGAATTTTTTCCGCGTCGATGCGTAAATCTTTTCCTTTTTGCTCGGCGATGAGCGCGGTCTCGTCCATCGCTTTCACGCGCGCGTCTGTGTAAAACGTGATGCCTTCCTGGCGTTTTAAAAAGCGCTCGGCCATGGAGGCGATGTCGGGGTCGAAGCCTGCGCCGATTTGCGGCAGTGCTTCGACAATTGTCACCTTCGTGCCGAGGCGCGCCCAGATGGAACCCATTTCCAATCCGATCGCACCCGCGCCCACAATCGCGAGCGAGGTGGGAGTTTTTTCGAGGCGCAGCGCCTCGTCGCTGGAGATGACGCGCGTGCCGTCGAAGGGCAGGGCGGGCAGTTCGGCGGGGCGCGCGCCTGTTGCCCAGATGAGATGCGTTGTCTTTAAAATTTGCGGCTGGGATTCTTCGCCGCCTTTTAATTCAACAGCGGGAGAATCTTTTGATTCCAGTGGGGTGGCCTCGCCTTTTAAAATTGTCACGCCGCGCTTTTGCAAGAGCAGTTCCACGCCGCCGCGCAGTTTTTGGACGGTGGTGTCCTTGTTGGCGTGGATGGCCGCAAGATCGGGCGTTGGTAAATCCATCGCAAGGCCGTTTGCTTTGCCGTGCAGGCGCAGCTCGCGCAAAAGCCCCGTACTATGCAGCAGTGCCTTTGCCGGGATGCAGCCACGGTTCAGGCAGGTGCCGCCGACTTGAGCGCGCTCGATGAGCGCGGTTTTCATTCCCCATTGGGCGCAGCGCAGCGCCGCCACATAACCGCCGGGGCCGCCGCCCACCACAATCACGTCGAAAGAATTTTCAGGCATGAATTGAAATTATCGTTCTTTGCCTTCAAAATCAATGCGTGAAAGACAAGCAGCGCATCAGCACCGCGGGCGGCGACGATTTGAAAACGGACAATCCCTTTGCCGCGTTGAACAGTTCCGGTTTTAAAACCGCGCCTTCGCAACCCGCTCCTCTCGTTGTCAAAAAGCGCGGTCGCCTTGAGTTGCGGCGCGAAAAGGCCGGACGTGGCGGCAAGACGGTGACGACCGTGCGCGGCGAAGGGTTTTTGCACATCAATCCGCAGCAGCTCGACGACTATTTAAAACGTCTGAAAACCACTCTCGGCGTCGGCGGAGCGCGCAATAATAAACAAATCGAGCTACAGGGCGATTGCCGCGACGCGGTGGAAGCGTTTCTGCTCAAAGAAGGTTTCCGCGTGGTGCGGGCGGGCGGGTGAGCTGCCTAAGTGCTTGCCTCGCACGAGGCGGCGCTGCATAATTGCCCTTTACGGACGGCTAGCTCAGTCGGTTAGAGCGCCTGCTTTACACGCAGGATGTCGGCGGTTCGAATCCGTCGCCGTCCACCAGTTTTTTTCAAAAATTTTTCACTATGCGACACACCATCTCCGCTCTCGTTCAAAACCGATTCGGCGTCCTGGCGCGCGTGGCCGGCATGTTCAGCGGCCGCGGCTTCAACATCGAGACGCTCAACGTCGGCCCCACGCACGACCCGAAACTCTCGCGCATCACCGCCACCATCATCGCCGACGAAGGCGCGCTGGAGCAGTGCATCAAGCAGCTCGAGCGCCTGGTCAACGTCATCGACGTGAAGGATTTTTCCCACGGCACGCCCTTTGTCGCGCGCGAATTGGTGATGCTGAAAGTCGACTGCAACGAGAAAAAGCGCTCGCAGCTCATCGAGATCGCGCAGATTTTCCGCGCGAAGGTGATCGACGTGTCAGCCACCACCATGATTTTGGAGTGCACCGGCAACGAGAACAAGATCCGCGCCTTTTTAAACCTTGTCACACCCTTTGGCGTGCAGGAGATGGCGCGCACCGGCAACGTCGCCCTGACGCGCGGCGAGGAGCAGGAATAATCCCTTGCGCTTTTTTTCCCTTTCCAATTAAATAACCGTTTATCCACATCAAAAATATGCCCGCTAAAGTCTACACAGAAAAGGATGCCAATCTGAGCGTCTTCAAAAACAAAACGTTGGCCGTCCTTGGATTCGGCTCGCAGGGTCACGCCCACGCGATGAACCTCAAGGACAGCGGCTGCAAGGTCATCGTCGGCCTGTATCCCAAGAGCAAGTCCTGGAAGGTCGCCAAGGCCAAAGGCTTTGAGGTGATGACAACCGCCGAGGCCGTCAAAAAGGCCGACGTGATGCTGGTCGCCATCCCCGACATGAAGCAGGCCGACGTCTACAAAAAGGACATTGAGCCGAATCTCAAAAAGGGCAAGACCCTCGTTTTCATCCACGGCTTGGCCGTCCATTATAAGCTGATCAAGCCCTTGAAGGGCATCAACGTGATCATGGTCGCGCCCAAGGGCCCCGGCCACATCGTGCGCCAGCAGTACCTGGAAGGCAAGGGCGTCCCCGCTCTCATCGCCATTTATCAGGACGCCGACAAAAAGGCCAAGCAGATCGCGCTGGCGTGGGCCAAGGGCATCGGCGGCACCCGCGCGGGCGTCATTCAGACGACTTTCAAGGAAGAGACCGAGACCGACCTGTTCGGCGAGCAGGCCGTGTTGTGCGGCGGCGCTTCCGCGCTTGTGACCGCGGGCTTCGAGACGCTCGTCAAGGCTGGGTACCAGCCCGAGATGGCTTACTTTGAATGCCTGCACGAGCTCAAATTGATCGTCGATCTCATGATCGAGTCCGGCATCTCCGGCATGCGTTTTTCGATTTCCGAAACCGCCAAATACGGCGACGTCACCCGCGGCCCGCGCGTGATCAACGCCTCCAGCAAAAAGGCGATGGGCGAGATCCTCAAGGAAATCCAGAGCGGCAAGTTCACTCGCCAGTGGGTCAACGAGTACAAAAGCGGCTTGAAGAATTACAATAAGCTCCTCAAGGCCGGTGAAAAGCACCAGATCGAAAAGACAGGCCAGCGCCTGCGCGCGCTGATGCCCTGGATGCCCAAGCGCAACATCAAGGGCGCCCAGGCTTCCTACACGAAATAATCCGGCGATTATTTTTACCAAAAAAACCTCCTGTTTTCAGGAGGTTTTTTTGTTTTCGTCACAAGGGCTAGCGGCGCTTGCGCTTGCCATTGCGGGGCGGGTATTTTAGGCTTGTTCTTTCTCCAAATCTTTTTCTTTTCCCGATAGATGGCACTCAAGGCGCTTGCTCATTTAAAATCTTCCTATGACGTTGTCGTTGTCGGCGGCGGGCTGGGGGGGCTTACGGCCGCCAACACGTTGGCCAAGCTCGGGCGCAGCGTGTTGTTGTGCGAGCATCATTACCAGCTCGGCGGGTTGGCGACCTCCTTCAAGCGCCCGGGCGGGCATATTTTCGACGTCTCGCTGCACGGGTTTCCGATGGGGATGAAAAAATCCTGCCGCCGCTACTGGACGAAGGAAATTTCGGACAGCATTGTGCAACTGCACCGCGTGCGGTTTATCAACCCGCAGTTCAACATAGAAACGACGTTCACGCGCGAGGATTTCACGCGGATTTTGACGAGCGACTTCGGCGTCGCGCCCGAGAGGGTCGAGGGCTTTTACGAGGCGCTCAAGGCGATGAATTATTACGACAACGACCCGCGCACGACCCGCGAGTTGTTTGAGGAATTTTTTCCCGGCCGCAGCGACGTGCACCGTTTGCTGATGGAACCGATCGCTTACGCCAATGGCTCGACGCTGGAAGACCCCGCGATCACCTACGGGATCGTGTTTTCCAACTTCATGAGCAAGGGCGTGTATATCTATCAAGGTGGGACCGACCGCCTGATCGCCCTGATGCGCGCCGAGCTGCTGATGAACGGCGTGCATATCGCCATGAAAGCAAAGGTCGAGCGCGTATGCCTGGATGAAAATAAAAAAGTCGCCGGGGTGATCGTCAACGGCCAAAAAATCGCCTGCCGCGCGGTTTTGTCCAACGCCAATATCAAAAACATGCTCTTTGGCATGGTCGGCGAGGAAAATTTGCCGGAGGATTTTTGCGCCGAGGCGCGCGCAGTGCGCAACAACACGAGTTCCTGCCAGGTTTATATGGGCATTCGCAAGGGCGAGACGATTCCCAATATCGGGGACTTAGTTTTCACCTCGGGTGCGCCGGAATATTCCAGCGCAGAAATCACCGACTTTCACACCACCAGCCGCACCTTTTCCGTTTATTATCCCGACACGCGCCCGCAGCGCCGCGACCCCCGCTACGCGGTCGTGGCCTCCATCAATGCCAAGTGGGACGACTGGGCGAATCTATCGGACGAGGACTACGCTTTTCATAAAAAGCGCATCATCGAGGAATCGATTCGCGGGCTGGAAACGCTCATTCCCGATGTGCGCGAAAAGATCGACTGGACGGAGGCGGCTACCCCGCGCACTGTGCGCCGCTATGTGCTGCACGAACAGGGCACGAGCTTTGGCACGAAGTTCGAAGGGCTGAAAGTCTCGATGGAAATGCCCGAGCGCGTCCCCGGTCTGTTTCACGCAGGCAGCGTGGGGATCATCATGTCGGGCTGGCTCGGCACGATCAACTACGGGGTTATCGCTTCCGGCAAACTCGACTCGTATTTAAGGACTTTATGAACGACACCGTCACGCAAAAAATCCCGCACCGTCCGCCGTTTTTGTTTGTGGACAAGGTGCTTGAACGCCGCGAAGACGGCCTGGTTGCCGAGCACCTGTGGCGCGCGGACAGCGCCTTTTACGCGGGGCATTACCCGGGCAATCCGCTGACGCCGGGAGTGCTTCTGTGCGAGTCGGTGTTTCAGGCGGCGGCCGTGTTTTTGGCGGACAAGATGCCCGCGGGCGAAAAAACCGTGCCCGTTTTGGGCCGCATTCACGGCGCGAAGTTTAAAAACATGGTGCGCCCGGGCGCGGTGACCACGATCGAGGTAAAACTCGGCGAAGTGAGCCAAAACAAATTTTTCACGCTGCACGGCATCGTGCGGCAGGACGGCAAACTGGTCTTGTCGGTCGATTTCACTGTCGCTATGCTGGCGGAAGAAAACCCGCAGTCTTAAAACCCGCACCGCCCGCGCCATGTCCTTTTTAAACCTCGAGGGAAAAACGTTTCTGATCACGGGGCTCGCCAATAAAAAAAGCGTGGCCTGGCATGTCGCGCGCACGCTTAAGGAGCAAGGCGCAAAGGTTGTGTACAGCGTGCGCAGCGCCGCGCGCAAGGAAAGCGTCGCCGCGCTGACGGGCGACGACCCCGTCTATGTGTGCGATTTTGAAAACCCAAGCGACATCGACGCGCTGGCCGCCCAAGCCGCCGCGCACGCGCCGTTTGCGGGGCTGCTGCATTCGGTGGCCTGGGCCAATTACGCCGAGGGCATGAAGCCTTTTCATGAAACCAAGCGCGCGGATTTTTTGCAGGCGGCCACTATCTCCGCCTTTTCGCTTGTGGAACTGGCGCGCGCGTTCAAGCCGCATCTGACCGATGATGCCTCGGTCGTGGCGCTGGGCATCTCCTCGCAGGTGACGGCGGAGAACTACGGCTATATGTCGCCGATCAAAGCCGCGCTGGAATCCTGCGCGCGTTTTTTGGCCAAGAGTTTTTCAAAAGACACGCGGGTGCGCTTCAACACCGTGAACGCCGGGCCGCTCAAGACCAGCGCATCGGCGGGCATCCCCGGCTACATGGACAATTATTTGTACGCCGAAAAGATGACGATGCGCAAGCAGGCGCTCAAAACGCAGGAAGTGGCTGACGTGGCCGTGTTTCTTTTGTCCGAACGCTCCAGCGGTGTCAACGCGCAGGGCGTCACTGTCAACGCGGGGATGGACATCAATTATTTTGACGCGGAGATCGTGCGTTTGGCCAGCCGGCCAGAGTAAACGAAGATGAAATTTTCAAAGACAGTTATCGAATCGATCGCGCACGTGCTGCCGCCCAACGTGTGGACGAGCGAGCGCGTGGAGGACGAGCTTTCGCCCCTGTACGAACGCCTGAAGCTGCCCAAGGGGCGTTTGGAATTGATGACCGGCATTCGCGAGCGGCGTTTTTGGAACCCGGGCACAACGCCGAGCCAAGCCAGTACGCTGGCGGGCAAAGCGGTTCTGGAAAAGACGCGCCTGCCAAAAGAAAAAATCGACTGGGTGTTTCACTGCGCCGTTTGTCGCGACCGTTTGGAACCGGCCACCGCCGCTTATGTGCACGGCGCGCTGGGTTTGTCTGCGCGCACGGGCTTTTTTGACATTTCCAACGCCTGCCTGGGCTTTATGAACGGGCTGGTCACGGCCGCCTCCATGATTGAAAGCGGGCAGATCGACACCGCGCTCGTGCTTTCGGGAGAAAACGGGTTTCCGCTGGTCGAGCACACGATCAAGCAACTGCTGGATCCCTCGCTCAGCCGCAATGCGATCAAGCCCTTTTTTGCGAACCTCACGATAGGCTCGGGAGCCGTCGGTGCGCTTTTGTGCCGCGAGGATCTTTCGCCCGGCTCGCCCAAACTGCTGGCCGCCTGCGCGCGTACCGACACCGCCTCCAATTCCTTGTGCGAGGGCAACAGCAGCGGCGACGCGCTGGATATGCGCACGGACTCCGAGGCGCTGCTGGAAGCGGGCATCGCGCTCGCCCGCGCGACTTGGGGTGATTTTTCCGCCCAAACTAGTTGGACACCCGCCACGCCTGACCACGTGATCTGTCATCAGGTAGGCCGCCGCCATCAGTTGCGCCTGTACGAGGCGCTGGGACTGGACATCGCGAAAGATTTTTCCACCTTTGAGACGATGGGCAATGTCGGCAGTGTCTCATTGCCGCTGACGCTCTCAACCGCCATCGAAGCGGGCGCACTCAAGCCTGGCGACAAGGCCGCCTTGCTCGGCATCGGCAGCGGTTTGTCCTGCCAGATGGCCGCGCTGCAATTTTAACCCCTTTCACGTGATGACAGACATTTCTCTGCTGCCGCCCGACATTCGCGCCCTTTACCCGTTCAAGCATCACTGGTTTGAGACGGGCGTGGGACGCATTCAGTATGTCGACGTAGGGCAGGGGCGCCCCGTCGTGATGTTGCACGGCAACCCGACCTGGTCTTTTTATTACCGTAATTTGATAAAGGAGTTGGCACCGGATTTCCGCTGCATCGCGCCCGATCACCTCGGTTGCGGGCTGTCCGACAAGCCGCAGGAATTTTCTTACCGCCTGCGCCACCGCATTGCGCATGTGCGCGCGTTAATTGATTCTTTGGGCATCCAGCAATACGACTTGGTCGCGCACGATTGGGGGGGCGCCGTGGCGATGGGTATCGCCACGCTTGAGCCTGACCGCGTGCGGCGCATCGTGCTCATGAACACGGGGGCTTTTTTGTCCAAGGACATTCCGGGCAGCATCGCGCTGTGCCGCACGCCGGTTTTGGGCGAGATTTTGGTGCGCGGGTTCAACGCCTTCGCGTGGCCCGCGACGTTCATGGCGGTTAAGAAAAAACTGCCGCCGGCCGTGCGCCACGGCTACCTCTGGCCCTACAACAATTGGAAAAACCGCGTGGCTGTCGCGCGCTTTGTGCAGGACATTCCGATGGAGAAGGCGCACCCCAGCTACGAGGAGCTGGAACGCATAGACAAGGGACTGCAACTGCTGCGATATAAGCCGCTTATGCTTCCATGGGGCGGGGCGGACTTTTGCTTCACGCCCAAATTTTTCGAGGAATTTCGCCGCCGTTTTCCTGAATCCGAGCCGCTCATGGTGCCGGATGCGGGACACTATCTACTGGAAGACGCGGGCGATACGGTCATCCCCGCGATCAGGAAATTTCTGGAGCGCTAAGAATCGTTTCGGACGGCAGAGCGGGGAAGGGCGGTTGAAGAATTTTTCGGCCAAGAGCGTGTCTTTTGGCGGCTTATTGGAGGCAGCCAAACGTATTTAAACTTTCGGGACAGTGTATTGGCCTGCCAACTACCGCTTTGTATTGACAAAAAGGGTACAGGGCGTATCGGGAAAACCCTACGGTGTATCGGGAATTTTGGTACGGTCGAAAAACTTTTTTAAAAAAAATGAAAAATTTTTATTGCATTTCAAAAAAATAAGCGTAAAGTGTACCCAAAAGATGTATCAAATTCTTTGATACCTCCAAAAACAAATCGCATACATGCCCGTAGTTGAAGAGAGCGTTTCCCCGCTGACTTTCGACATCAAGGAAGACCTCCTTGAGCGTGTGTCGTCTTTTCAAAACAAAAGCGGCGCGCGTTCGCTCAGCGACGTGGTTCGCTATGCGATCGGCACTTTCGATTTTGGCGAATTTGACGCGGGCAAGCCCGCACATAGGCAGCTTTCGGTGCGTCTGCCTGCGGAACAAAAGGCGCTTTTACTCAACGCCGCGCGGGCACACCGCGTGAGCGTGGGCGAGCTTCTGCGAACCGCATTGGACGCACTGCCAACCAATCCGCGCAGCGGATTAAACATAAACCTAACACAACATATCGCCATGCCTGCTAAAAAACCTGCTAAGAAAAAAGTAGCCAAGAAGGCCGTTGCCAAGAAGGCTCCGGCTAAGAAGAAAGCGCCGGCCAAGAAGAAGGCTGTTGCCAAGAAAGCCGTCGCCAAGAAGGCTCCCGCCAAGAAAAAGGCCCCGGCCAAGAAAAAGGCCCCGGCTAAGAAAAAAGCTGCCAAGAAGAAATAAGGCAACCTTGCATCAGCCCGGCGCGTGACGTTCTTTGGAGCCAAGCGTGTCGGACTTTGAAGCAGCGTGGCCTTCCGCGCCGACGGGGTTTTTTATCCCCCCGCCGCGCGGTGAAAGCCATTCTGCAACGTTGGCAAACCTCGCGGAGGTTTTTCTCTGCGAGGTTGCCTTGTCTATAGAAAAGGTGATCGACCCTGCATCCGGCTTTGCCTGAAGGTACCTATCGCTAGGTATGATTCATTCGTCACGGCCTGGTCATGTTTTGTTTCGCCTAAATATCCTTCGCTTGTCAGTGCCCAGAGGATTTTTCTCGCGGTCACATAGCTCGTTTATTGAGTTTGTATTGCCGTGCGGCGTATTTTGACTGCCGCGACGCAGCCCGCCCACCTTGCGGGGCATAGGGATAATCTGTCTGTTGAATGCCGTTTGTTATAGCGGCATAATTTGTTTGGCGAGGAACAGCCCGAGTCTTTGCAACTTTTTTTAATTACTCGCGATTAAGCACCGCAGTGGCCAAATTCCTTTCCGCTTGCGAGATGTCGGTGCGCTGAGAAAATGCTTCGAGGGCCTTGCGATCATTGTATTTTAGCCTTTCGAGCGTCCGGGTCATCAAAGTCTTGCGGTCTGTCGGATGCCTGCCGTAGTTGAATTTTTCGTCGGCGGGCAGGGTCATCACCCATTCGAGCACCGCGTCGGGGGATTTGTATAATTCCCGAGACTGCGCTAGGCCGACGATCGCCGCGATGCGCTGTTGTCCCTCGGGCAAGTCGGCCATCCATTGGGATGCTGCCTGCGGGTCGAGCGAAACCCAGCTTTCCATAAGCGCGCTGGTCACCTGCGCGGCCGCTTTGGGGTCTTGCGCGACGTTGACCTCGACCCATTGGCGCGCTTGCTCGGGGTCTTTTTGCGCCCAATTTATGGCGGTATTATATATGCCCATGTTGGAAAGTTTTTCGTCCTCAAGGGCGCGAAAGGTTTGCAGAGCCAGAAGTGGGTCGTTTTTGCCCCAGGCATTGGCCAATGCCGTCAGCGCCTGTGTGCGCAAAGAATCGTTTCCAATCTCCAGCGACCACTGCAATGCGGCGGCGGGGTCTTTTGACGCGTAGGTAAAGGCGATGTCACTTATTTCGCCGGCGGGCACATAATTTTCCGGAGCGTTTTGAAGCGCCTCGATGGCGGCTTGCGGGTCGTTTTTTGCCAGCGCGCCCACATAGGCGCCGTAGGCGGCGTTGCGCGCCCAGCTCGCCGGCATTTCACTAAGCCACTGGGCGACGATTTCCGGCTGCTTGAGCGCCATGCTCTGCGCGACGTAGGGCAATACCTCGTCGCGCAGGCGGCCATCGGGCAGTAGTTGGTACACTTCAAACGACACGTTTTCCCTGTTATGCCAATTACGGTTAGGTGAAAACAGGTACTCGACGAGCCGCTCGGCTTGCACGCCTTGGGTGTTTTCATTGATCCATTGTAACGAGCCCTTGATGTCCCTGGGGTCGAGCAGCGAAGTCAGCACTTGAATTTTTTCCTGTGAAGGAGGCAGCTCCAGGGCGTATTTGCGCAAAGATTTCAGGTTTTTTGTGTTTTGATTAGACTCAAAAATATCGTAGCGCGCGTTTTTGAGCATAGTGCGCAGCACGCCCTGGCGTTCCTGGGGGTCTGGCAGTTTTTCCAAAAAGGCATCGATGTCGAAATTGTGCGAATAAACGGAAGATCCCGCATATTCGAACAGCGCGCGGCGTTGCTGTTTTGGATCCTCAATCTTCCGAATAAAATCCAACGCCTTGTCGCTTTGCATGTAACCGACGGTTTTCCAAAATTGCTCTGTGCATTGTGCTCGCAGGTCATCGTGCTCGATTTGCCCGATACGCGCGAGCGCCTGCTCGGGATTTTTTTGCACCCAGGAAGTTAGCACCCCTCTAAGCGCGGAATCGCGCTTTTGGGAGGCTTCAATTTTCAGCGCACCATCAAACGCGTCGGCGGGATTTGACCATGCGATCGAGTTAAACAGCGAATGGTAAAGCGAAGAGGCTTCATGGCCTCTTGCGAGGCGGTCAATGAGCTTTGTGACACTCGGCGCTTGCTGCGCTTTCACCGCGTGGCTGTACGCCAGCGCGCGTATTAATTTTATCTTCTGCTCGTGCGGCACCGCGCTCTGCGCGCAGGCTTTGATTGCCCCCTCGGGATCCGCCTCGAACCAATTTTTCATCAGCGGGTTAAGCAGGGTGCTTTCACTAATGGTGCGATTGTCCTTGATGGCGAGCACGGCATCTAGCATTTGTTTGGGCGCGCGTGTCATTGCACTGTTGAAGATGCGCCCGGCGCACTTGCTGTCAAAATTAGAAAGCCATTCAGGGTGACGGTCGCGCTGCTCGAGCCAAAACGCGAAAGCCGCCAAAGGGTCCTTGTCGGCATAGCCTTCCCAAAACCCGTCCAGCATATAAGCGGATTGCCCCGTTTTTCTGTGGGCTGCAATCGTTTCAAAGGCGGCCTGCGGGTCGTGATAACCCCATGCTTTGAAAAACGTCATGGAACTTTCGCGTTGCCAGAGCCCGCCGGGCAGTTTTTGCGTGGCCTCGAAGGCGGTTTGCGGGTCTTTGGTGGCCCAATGAGATAGGATGACTTGTAGCGCCTGCTCGCCAAAGTGGCGCTTGAGGCCGTGGGCGGCCTCAAGCAATTGCGGCAGTTGTGTCTTGGGCGTGTCGTGGGCGAGTTGCTCGAGCGCGGCGGCGCGCTCAAAGTTGTCGGGCGCTTTGGCCAACGTTTGCAATTGTTCGGCGGCGCCGGGCACGCCGAAAACCTGCGTCCCGGCCAGCAGCCAAAATAGTTGAAAATAAAAAATGCGCATGGAATATGAGAGCGTGTTATCTTAGTGAAAATAGTAAGTGCGGTAGTTATTGTGGGTTTCGTGACGCAGCAGTGGCTGCTGTATTAGTTCTTTTATTCTTTCCGGTCCCAGTCCCGAGGTTTCGAGCGCCTGAGTGGCCGCCTGCGGATCGAAGGTGCGCCAAACGGAAAAAATACCGGCAATGCTACCTTCGCGCCGATTTTTGTCCGTGATGCTTTGCGCCCATTGCATGGAAACTTCCGGCTCGCCGTATTTTTCGCTATCGATCAGCCCCACGACCATGGAATCGCGCGCCAGCCCCGCAGGTTGCTCGGCGAGCCATTGCGAGGCCGCTTCAGGCTCGACCTTGACCCATTGGCGCAGGACATCTTTATAGTGCATGGCGGCGGTTTTGTCCTCGCTGTCGGGGTATTGCTCGCAGACCCACTGCATGGCCTGGCGCGGTTGAAATTCCGACCATTGGCGCAGGACATTTTGTGTCACGTCGCGTGTTTGTTGCGAATCTGGCAGGTTTGTGAGCTCTTGGGCGGCGACAGCGGCGTTGTCGCTGGCCAACCTTAATATATAAGCCGATAGCGCCTGCGCTTTGTACTGTTCGGGCATCTGCTCGATATGCGCGCGCACCAGCGCGGCGTCTGTTTTCATCAGTTGTGAAATCAGGCCGCCTTCGCCGCTGAACGACCAGGTGTCCTCATTGCCGAAAATTTTTGGCAGCCATTGCTCTGAGTGCAACATGGCCAGCCCCCCTTCGAAATCTTTTTTGACGATTTCGCCCAGCAGCCAGTTTTTGGAATAGCGCGTAGACGGTTCGGAGCCTTGAGTTTCCAGCAGTTCCAGCGCCTTCATAGGGTCATTTTGTGCCAACTCGTGCATAAGCGTTCTGAACGCATTTTCCTTGGCCTGACCCTCAGGCAGAGAGTCAAATAATTCCGTGGCGCTGGCATCGTTGCGGCGGAAAGCTTCCGAAACGATGTTGCCCAGCGTTTCAGCCTGCGTGTACCCGGTGAGCGCCTCGCGCGCCATTTTCATATAGGCTACGGCGTCGAAATTCTCCGCGTCGTAGAATGAAAACCAAGCACGCCCGATACTTGCGGACAATTCTTTGTATAGGGCCAGACCCTTGGCGAAGTCCTTTTTGGTTGTCTCCTCGACGTATCTGCTGCCGATTGCCTGCTTGATTTTGGGGTCTTGCAGCGTCTGCATAAAACGCAGAGCGGCCTCGGGGTCCTTTCGAAAAAGACGGGCCGCGAAATTCGCGTACAGCGACGGTTTCTCATAATCTTTTGAAAATTTGAACGTCGAGAAAAGTTCCACCGCCTTGTCCAGATTGTCGCCCTCATAATCGAGATAATCGGGCAGGCGGTGTTTTATTTCCTCGAGCCTAGGGTCGTACTGTAGGGTGTTGAGAAAAGCGACGGTGCCGATCGGATCACGCCTGAGCAGTCCGTACGACACATCGCGCACCACGTCGAGAAAATCCTTTTCTTTGAGGATCGTTTGCAGGCGGGTCAAAAAATTAAGGGCGGCCGGCGTGTCGGCCTGCGAAAAAGAGTAAAAAGAAATTCTAATGAGCTCCTTTTGCAGCGCCGCGTCGCTTAGTTTGAGCATGCGCTCGAAGGCGTCGCGAATATCGCGGTTGCACAGGTGGTAAAAGAGGGTTTTGAAGCGTTTGTGCTGTGTGTCCCTGTCGGGGGAGGGGAATTCGTTGAGCAGCCGTTCGATATCATCGGCGTAAAACAAGACGAAGGCGTGGTGTTCCAAGATGGCGCCGACGGCCTTGTCGCGGTCTTTTTCGTTGAAGGAGTTTAGGCGCGCGACCATTGCGTCGTAGCCGCCATTGGGGTAAATCTCGTAGGCGAATACTTCACGCAGGTTGCCGGCCAGGTCGTTTTCAAGCGCGTAGGTGATGGCACCTTCCAGATCTGCCTGCGCCCACAGCGCGATGGCGGCAGACAGTGCTTGCCCCTTGGCTTCAATGCCCGGGTTGCGGCTGATTTCGGCGGCCTGCCTGGGGTCGATGGCGGCGTAGGCACTGACTAGCCGGCCGATCAGTGTTTTTTGGTGGACAGTATTTTCGAGGGACTGGATGGCCTTGAGCGCCCCTTGCACGTCGGTGTTCGCCCAGATGCGGATGAGCGTCTGGGCCTGTTTCATGGGAAATGATTTTTCCGTCACGAACGCCTGCCAGGCGTGGTTGCAATCACTGGCCGCCCAGCGATAGGTGAGAACTTCCGCCACTTGGTCGCGATAGATGGGGTTGATATCCTTTTGTTGGGCAAAAATAACGGGCAACTGGGCGTCGTCGAGTTTTTCAAAATGCTTGTATAAAAACAGCGCGCGGTCGGCGGGTGACATTTTTCCCAGTTGCTCGTTGAAAAAGCGCGCGTAATCGAGCGTGCCGTCGGTGCGCAGGGTGGGCTTTTTTTCAAACAGGCTGCCCGCCTTTTGGCTGAAAAAAACAGCAGCCACCAGTACCGCCAAAACACCGGCCACAAGAATGAAGATTTTATTTCGCATGGAGGTTTTTTCTTAAAAGTGCCTACCTAAAAGATAACCAAAACTTAAGCACGGGCAATAAGAATAGATATGCGTTTTGTCTTCGAAATGGTTAATTTTCAAATCAACGCCGCGCTTGTTGCAAAATTGTCACCCAGGCACTAGTATAATTGAAAATCTTTTAAAAATTATGGAACCATACGCACGTGAAACCACATTTGGCCGCTCGGTGGCCGAGGCCGCTCCCGCCTTGCGGGCAGCCTTTATCCGCAAGACCTACGCGCACTTGGCGTTGGCGCTGCTGTCCTTCATCGTTCTGGAGGCGGTCTTGCTGCATTCGCCCTTGGCGCCGCTGCTGACTGAAGAAATGACCGGCGGGCAATTCTCGTGGCTGATCGTGCTGGGGCTGGCGATGCTGGGCACCTGGCTGGGCAACACTTGGGCAAACGCGCGCGAAAATATAGCCCTGCAATACATGGGGCTTGCGGTGTACGTGATTATTTACGCGCTGATTTTTTTGCCGCTGATGCTGATCGCCGTCACTTATTACCCGGGAGTCATTTTCGACGCCGCGGTGATGACGGGGGCGCTTTTTCTGGGGTTGAGCGCCACGGTGTTTCTCACGCGCAAGGATTTTTCGTTTCTTGGGCCTATCGTGGCAATTGGCGGTTTGATTGCCTTGGGGGTGATCGTGGCGGCGATTTTCACGGGGTTTTCGCTGGGCATCGTGTTTTCGGCCGTGGTGGTCGCGCTGATGGCCGCCTCTATTTTATACACGACGAGCAACATGCTGCACCACTACCAGCCCGGCCAGCACGTCGCGGCCTCGCTGCAGTTGTTCGCCGCGTTGCTGACGATGTTCTGGTATATCCTGCGTATCTTCATGTCGCGCCGCTAAGCGTTTGGCCTGTTTGACAGGACGCAAAAGCGGTCGTAGGTTGAAAACCTACCTATGCAAAAACTACCTATGAAAACATCCATTTGTTCACTGACGGGCGTCTGCGCGCTCGCGTTGCTGCTGGCCGCCTGCGGGAAGACCGATTCTTCCGCGCCCGAAATGCAGCAGCCGTCTTCAAGCACGACTTCGACCACGGTCGCCCAGACGGTTGAGGCCGCCAAAACCGCCGTCGAGCAGGCGGCCAAACCCTACGTCGAGCAGATCACCAAGGCGATGGACGCGGTCAAGGCGCTGCCTGCCAGCTACCAGGATATGGCCGAGGGCAAGGTGACGGTACAGTCGCTCAAAGACAGCGTCTCGAAGCTCAAGAACGTCGAGCTGGACCAGGTGCCCGCCGATTTTAAGAACGCCTACAATGAGCTGGCCAACTCCGGCGAAACGCTTGCGAAAATCTGGGAACAGATGCCCTCCAAGGAGCAACTGGCCGGTTTGAGCAAGGAAAAGGCGCTCTCCTCGCTCAAGGACGCCATCAGCTCCGGTACGCTCGACGACAAGGCGTCGGCGCTGGTCAAACAGGCGCAGGACGCCTTTAACAACCTGAACAGCTCGCGCACAAAGCTCACCGAACTGGCCGCAAAATACCTGAAACCGTAACATTCGCGTTAGCTTGCAAAAAAAAAAAAATCCGCCGCGTCGCAAAACGGTGGATTTTTTTTTTGCACTAAAAATGAGGCGCTCACATTTCGGCGTCGGCCAGTGCTTTGAGTTCGGCAATTGTTGGCGGTTGGGCGTCTATGATGAGCGCGGCGTCGGCGGCGAAGGGGAATTCACGCGCGGTGGGCATCAGCAGCACGAAAAAGCGGGTCTTTTTGGCGTTGATCAACTCGGCGGTGTAAGCGGGTAGCACGCGTTCGTTCTCGGCGTCGTAGCGAAAGAGTTTTATGTCGATCGTTTTTCGCCCACTTTCAAATTGGCTGGCCTTGACGGTCTGCCCCGACATGCCTATGCCGCGGCAAACCACGCCGTTGACAGAACCGGAAATCGGGTGCTGTGTGAAATTCAAAATGGTCACGCTCTCGTAAGGATATTTTTTGGTTTCGGGCGAAAACTCGTAAAACGCCAGGTCGGGCTTGGCGCCTTTTTTCATTTCCTTGGGATTGCGTGCGAAAATGATAAAGTTTTTTTTCTCGCCATTTTTTTTGAAAGGGAATGCCGCCATTTTTTCGTATTGCCGCGTTGCGCTGTCGTGTCGGTAAAGCTCAAACACAGGCGGGCCGAAGTATTTGTTTTGGCCCAGCAGCGAGCTGTGCGAGAATTTTAGCGGCTTGAAAGTCGGCACGGTGGGGTCGATCTTTTGCGCCTGAACTTCTTCCGGCGTGGGGTAGGTTTTATAATGAAAGCGTTCCAGGTTGCGCGCGCAGACAAACCCGAATGTCCCTTCCTTGAAGGTGGGAGGGTCAAGCGCGGGTGCCTGGGCGAACGCGGCGCCGAAGGCGGCATAAAAAATGAGAAAAATTAACGGGAGCTTAGCCATTTGACGGAAATAATTTGGAATTTGCGCCCGATGCCGTCGGCAGACGGCGTGGCCACGGTGCCTCCATCGCTCTTATCGGCCAATTCCGGCATGCGCTGCACGGTCAACTCGCACAAGGCGGTGGCGGTGACTTGCCCGTCGTTGTTGAGCGAGTCTCCGTAGCCGCGAACTTTAAAGGTGTCCGAACGCGCCTGAAAAACGGGTGCGAAGGTGTTCAGGATATCGGCCTGCGTGAGATAGGCGGACGAATACGGCGGCGGCCTGCTCTCGGCGTTTTCGTCCCAATCGGCGCTGTCGTTGATCGCGGCGCTGCGAATGGCCTGCTCAAGCACGCTTTCGCTGCCGTTTTGCGCGGCGAGAAACTCCTGCATCGAGAAAAACGGGTGCCCGCGGGCGCGGATATTTTCCACAATTGATTGCGCCATCTGGTTGATCTGCTGCTGCGTGAGCATGCGCACGCCGCGGCGATAGGGCATCGAATCTGTGCCGGCGCTTTGATTGTGGTTTACCAGTTTGTTCTCGGCCTGAACCTGCGAGGGATTGGGCGCCACAAAGGTTTGTTCGCCGGTGTGCGGGAAGCGGAAGAAGGCGCGCTTGAGTTCCAGCGCCTTGTAGTCGGCGTTGTCGGCGATACCGCTTTGCGGGTCAATGTCCAGGTAGCGCCATTTTTCGTCCGATGAAGTGCCGTCCAGAAAAACGCCCGACAACATACTCGCCCAGGCCAAGGTGGAGGTGGAGTTGATGTTGAAGGCGCCTCTGGTCATGAAATGGGCGGCCACGGGCGTGTCGCTGTCAACACTGGGGGCGTCGTTTTGATGAGTCCAAAGCGCCTGCAAATTCGGGTTGGGCAACGGCAACGTCGGGTCGAGGTTTTGCGACAATTCCGTGTTTTCAACGCCTGTGAGCGTGAAGACGTCAAACACCGCGTTGGCGCTGAGCGCGCCGGAGACATTGATGTCGCTGCCCCATGAGTTGCCGATGCTAAAGGGGCGCGCCTGCTCGATTGTCAGGTGCTGCAACACGCCCAGCGACACGGGTGTCGAGGTGGGCACTTCAAACAGCGGCACGCGGGTGCAGAGGTCTTCCAGCGGGCGACGGTCCTGCGCAGACGGCAGCATGGCGTCGAGGTTGCTGTTGGGATTATTGATATAATTTTTGAGCGCCGCCTGGCTGACCATGTATGACGTGTCTGCGGAATCCACGTCGATCATCTGGTCGCGCGCGTTTGCCTTGCGCTCGCGCGTGACGGCGTTGGGACGTTCCAGCAGCGTGTTGGACAGGCCGCTCAGCGCGTTTTGCGAGGCCGCGTACAATTCGTTGGGGTTTTGCAGCAGGTCGAAGCTGCGGCCGTCTTGCTGCGCGACGCTGCGCGGGTCGGACAGGGCGGAGAGCCACCAGCTGCCGTTTAAGTCGGTGTCGTCCGTCCAGCCGCCGTCCTTGCGGATGAACACGTAGCCGAAGCGGCACACCACTTGCTTGGAGAGGTAGGGGTTGACTTGTTTGCCGTCGGCGCTGGTGTACCAAGGGGCTTTCCCGCTATTTTCGAATTCATCGCCCCAGTTGAGCGCATCGGGCGAAGGCATGCGATAGCTGCCCACTCTGACGCCGCCGCCTTGAGACGTGTTTCCGGAAGGCACCCAGTACAACTCGACTTGAAAGTCCGGCGCGCTGCCGGCGTCTTTGACCTGCAGGTAGGAATTGTAGCGTGTGGCGAAATAATTGGAAGTGTTCATCGTGTAGCCGTACTCATCGATGCCGATGGGCAGGCCGCGCGCCTTTGTGTTTGAAAAAGTGATGGTCGAAGCGAACGGCAGGCCGGCAAACATGTTCATGAGCTGGCCCTCGTCCTCGCTGGCGTAATCGCTGAAGGCCGTCAGTCCGTCCTTAAAACCCCAGCCGCCCGCTTTTATGCCATTTGAAAGCGAGCCGGAAAAACCCGACCAGGGATGCAGCGAGCCTCCCGCCATTGTCACGGCGGCGGGTAATTGCATATTGACGCAAAACGGCGAGCCGAGTTCCTCTTGCAAACTCAGCGGCAAGGAGGTGCCGGGAAGGTCTGTCCAGTCAGTCACGCGTTCGACGTCCTCGTTGTTGTAGCTCAGGGCGTTTTGTCCGGTTTTGTTTCGCCAGTAAGTGACCTCGTGGGTGGGCAATCCCGTCACCTGCGCGCGCATGGCGGGGGAATTCACCGGTGTCGAGTTGGTGCCCGTGTGTGGTATCACCACCTGCGTGGTGTAGGGGTTCCAAAGTTCAAAAAAGCCCCAAACGTAGTAGCGCAAACGGCCGGGAACGGCGCCGTTGTCGGGAAGTTTGTCGGCCAATTGTTCCAGAATATTGTGCGTCACTCCATAGTGCTCGCTACCCAGAGAACCATGGTTGTAAATTCTCACTTCGTTGTTCATGCGTCCTTCTTGAAGGATTTCCTGCCCAATGGACGAGCCGGTTATGAGGGTGTTGCCCGCCGTCAGATTGTCCACACGGAAAATCGGCCCGAAGGTCATGGAAAATTCGCTGAGCACCGGCATGGTTGAAAACACAGGCCGGCCGGCACTGGGGTTGGAGGGAATCGGCGCCACCAGTGGCAGACGACTCAGGGTGAGCGTTTCGCTGCCGGCTTGCACGACGGAGGCCTCGTACTGATCGCCAAAAGCCCCGTCTTTTTCCGCGCGCCAGGCGTATAAGAAAGCGGACAACGGAGCCGCCCAACCGCTCCATTGCGAGGGTAGGGCGCTGTCATTGATTGACTGGGTTGGCTCCCAGGTGCACGAGGAGTTGTTGTAAACCCAGAAATCGTTTCCGGGGCTGCCGCGCAACTGGGTGGACAGGTCGACTTTGAGCGTGGGTGTTACGTCGGGCAATGTGTGCGCCAGCACGCCGAGGGATAGCTCCGTCAAATCATGCGGGGAAACTTCGGTCACTTGCGAAAATTCGCTGCTTAGCTCAGCCAGTTGTTTGGCGCTGGTGAGACGATTGAGGTTGTCTGTGATGCTTGCATCCACGATATCATCGTCGGAGCTGGAATTTTTCAACGTCTCCAACCCCGCGCGTGTGGGGTATAGCGAACGCGCCGTGATGGCCTGCTGTTTGGTGCGGCCGTTTAATTCGCCGCTGCCGCCGCCATTTTCGTAGGCCTTCAAATTCGTGGTGTTGTTCAACGCCACGGATGCCTTTATCCCCTCGTCTTGCACCCACCAGGCGTAGCCGCCTGCATTGTCGCCGGAATTTATGTTCAGGCGCTGGACGGTCACCGCTTGGGCGAGCGTGCCGGTGGGAGCGAAGCGGCCGCTGGAAGTGATGGCGTTGCAGATGATGATCGCGTCGTTGGAAACCGCCGCGCTGGGGTCGGTGTTGGTGCTGTTGGAGGAAACCAGCCAGCGCATGGGGGTGGTGGTGCCGGAAGCGGTGGTCGACCACACTCCCACCCAGTAGGGGTTGGCGGAATTTGCCAAGTCTATGTCCGCGCGGGCGGTGACGCGCTGGTCGGTTCCGGCGTATTGTTGCAGCGCGCCCAATCCCTGATAGGCGCCGATCAGGGCGTTTTGGCGGGCGATGTGCTGCGCCAGGTTTTGCTGGCTGGCGGTGGATTCCACACTGATCAGCGCACTGAAGGAAACTAGCAATAACAAGACCAGAGACATTAGCCCCAATGCCAAAATCAAGGCAAAGCCTCTGCGCCGTTCGTATGATCGCGACGCAAGGTTGAAGGGTTTGTTTGAAGCTTTCATGATGGAATTTTGGACAATTAGTTTAGGGAATCTAGAAGAAGCAGGTGATCTTCGTGAGTGGTCAACGGGTTGGCTTTTGCAAAATTTCGACCCAGCGCAGGCGCATGGATTGCGGGACGTTTGTGTTGGTGACAGCTATTTTGTTTTCGCCGTCTTTCAAAAGATTTGCGGGGATATCGAAACTCAAATACTGCTCGGGTTTGTCGAAGCCCGCTTTGAATTCGGTGGGCAGCGGGTAGGCGGTTCTTGGCGGGTTTTTAGAGGGCTTAAGTTCTACGCCATTGAGTCTGACCACCCATTTGCCGCGCTTGATTTTTTCGGCCGCCTGATCCTCGCCGAATGTGCGCTCGGATTCCGTGAGTACCAAAATGCGCAGCAACGCGGAGCCGTTGCCTTTGGCCGGCAGGATATCCATTGAAAATTCAAACGTGCGCGTGGCGACAAAGCGTTGGTCGCGCGCCCAGTGGAAGGCGTACATCGGCTGCGTGTCGAGGTAGGCGCGGTCGGTCAGCTTGGGCAAATAATTAAACGGCGGCTCGTCAAAGGGGCCGATTTTGTCGCGCATGCCGCCGAACTCGCGGTAGTAGACGAAATTGAAAAAGCTCAACGCGTCCGCCCCGCGCGCGTAAGCCAGCCGCGCGGATGTCTCCAGCATCTCCTTCGTGGCGCGGCGGTAGCCGTGCTTGTCGTAGCCTTTGTCCAAACGCCAGGTGGCCGTGGCGTTGGTCAGCTCTTGGAAAATGCGCACATTGGGCGCGGCGTCGCGGGCGATCTGCGCATCCGCCATTTCCTGCGTCACGCAAAAGTGCGTGCTCAAGTTGAAAAAGTCCACGCCTGCGTCCGCCCAGGCTTTTGGGTCAAAGCCCACTGCCTCCCAAGTGCCGTCGGTATAATCATCCTTCCACTTGGGCACGCGCACGCCCAGGTAGCGATGCTTGCCGTTTGTTTTTTGCGCGACAGTGTCCAGCTCGGCGCGTGCTTTTTTTATAAAATCGCACATGATCTGCACGCGCTCGTTCATCGGCATCTCATCGGGGAAATAATAAGGGTGGCGCTGAAAGTCGATCTCCACGCCGTCGAGGGCGTGATAGAGCTGTATCGCCTCGCGCAGCAGGTCTTCCTTGTATTTGCGCGCCTCGGGGATCGCCCAGTTGTGAACACGGTCGCGCCAGGCGGCTGCAGGCAGCGCGCCGCGGCGGTACTCGGGGTGCTCGACGTAAAAGCGGCTCACGCAGTGCGCGATGCGCCCGGGCCGATTGGGCGGATCGAAGGCCATCTCCTGCAAATGCCCGTCGTTGGCACGGAACGACAAAACCGCCGCGACGCCGCGCTTGTGGCATTCGTCGATGAAGATGCCGATGATGTCGCCGCCTTTGAGCATGAAGCGGTGTTCGGGTCGGTCGGCTTTGCTGCCGTAGTGCTGCTTGAACCACGCTTCGTGCTCGGCCAAGGGATAAATTTTACTGTCCCACCACGGCACCCAGCTAAAGCCCGGCTGAATGAACTGCGCGTCCATGCCCTCAACGGCCGCCTCCGCCACCGACGCGCGGATTTTCTCCTCTGTCATCACCCGCGGCCCGCGCTCGTTGTAGGGGCTGATGCAGTTGATGATATTCGTCATATCGTTGCTGTACACCATCCGCCACGGCGGCGCGACAGACGCCTGCGCCCCCGCGCCCAAAACAAGCGCGATCGCGAAAATCAATGGGTGTCTGTGTGGCATGAGATTATTTCCTGGTGTCCGCGCCACGGCTGATAACGGTGTTGCGGATGGAATTTTTGGAAACTATTTTTTTTGCGAGAATATCCTGCTCGGTGAGTTTGGCGGCGCAGATCTCGGCGTCTTTGTAGCGGTTAAAATCCCAGGTGATGTAAATGTCGCCGTTGTCGGCTTGCGAGGCGTCGGGGTAGGCCACGTGTGTGCGCTCGTCCAGCTCCAGACCTCCCTGCCAGGTCTTGCCATCGTCCGTGGAAATATAGGCGATCATGCGCTTGCGCTCGCGCGGTTTTTTGTCGATGTCCTTGTCGCCTTCGCCGTCGCGGGCTTTTGGTTTTCCGGCAAGCCACAGCTCGTCGTTGGCGTAATTTTTGACGAGCAGCAGATTGCCCGATTGCAGGCGACTGATGTGAAAACGCGAGCCCACGTGCGGGATTTTAGAGGGTTTTAAACGCGTGAAGGATTTTCCGTTGTCCTTTGAAACCGCCTCGTAAATGCCGTCGGTGTTCACACCGCTTCTAATAAAAGAGGTGGATGGGCGGTTATAGTTGTAAAAGCGCACGAACGGCTCCACACGCGCCAGATACCACAGCGTGCCGTCCTTCTTTTCAAGGATGATGGATTCCAGCCCGTGCGCGTAGACAAACAGCCCCATGATTTTTTCGATCGTTTTCCCCTGATCGCGCGAGCGGTACAGCCATAGCCCTTCGTTTTTGGAAAGCTCGTCGTTGATGCCGCGGAATTGGAATACCGCCACAGGGTAGAGGATGTCCCCGTTTTTCAAAAAGGCGGGCTTGTTGATCATCACGCCGTCAAAGAGTTTGCGCGGTGCCGACCAGGTCGGCTCGGGATCGTCGGGGTTATTCGTGTAAATGCAGAAGTACGGCCCGCGGCGGTTCCAGCGGGAGAGATGGGTGTCAAAAATGTACGTGTCTGTGGACTGTGTCCAGCCGAGATAAACCCGCCCGCTTGGCTCGCGCCACAAGGCGGCGTCAAAACAGCGCACCTTGCCCAGATGCGCCGAACGCACGACGAGTTTAATGGGGCTGTCCTCAAGCTGGCTGTCGGAGTAGGCCAACATGAGATAATTTTCCAATCCCTCGTCCGTGCCGTTGCCATACCACACGGTGAAAAGCCGCTTTCCGGATTTGCTGACGACCGAGCTGGGCGTGCCCTGATAGGGACGCGGCTTGGAGAGCGTGCCGGTCGGGTTGACGATCACCTCGGCGGGGATTTCCGCCAGACGCCAATCGTTGGCCTGGCCGAGCGCACAGCAGACGCTCAGCAGGCAAACTAAAGTGCGAAGGTGGTTACGCATGGCAATGGATTGATGTGGCAGTTGATCGTTTCATTCCTGAACCTCGAGCGGGATGCGCAGCTTGTGAAAAGTGTCCAGATGAGTGAGCGGGGCATCCTGCATAAAATCGATGACGGCTTTGCCCGGACGCAGGGGATTGACGGGGCGGTACTGCCCGGGACTGTTGGGCACGAGCGCCTTGGCCTCCCATTTGCCGGAGAGTTTTAAGCTGCGGCCTTTTTCGTCGACAATCGCCACCTGTGTGGGCAGGGAGGAAAGCAGTTTTTCAAGCTCTTCGCCGGACTTGAGCACAAGCGTCTTTGGCAGCGTCGTCTTCACTTCGCGGATGTCGAGATAATCGCTCAGGCGCGAGATGATGAGCTTGTCGCGTGCCTGCGGGCTGACGAACGAGCCGGCCTTGATATCTTCCTCGGTGAAGATGGACAGGCGCATTTCCTTTTCGTTGTAACGGCCAAAGTCCCAGCCTAAAAAGATGCGGCCATCGGGCGCCTGAACCAGATCGGGGTAGGAGGGTCCCGACATGTATTTGGAACCGTCTATCGCGCCCAGCCCGTCGCGCGCGTCGAGCATGAGCGAGTAAGGCCAGGTTTTCCCCTCGTCCTCGGACAAAAACGCGGTGAGATTGCGGCGCAGGCGGTTGGAATCGTTGGTCACAAAAATCAGCGCGCCGGAATTCAGACGGCCGAAATACAGGCGCGAATGCACGCCGATGAGCGGGTGGGGCAGATGGTCTTCGATCGGCGACCAGGTTTTTCCTCGGTCGGTGGAAAAAGACTGGCCGACTCCGCCGTCGTCCACGTTGTTTTGGGTGCTGCCCAAGCGCACGAGCGCCCAGAGTGTGCCGTCTTTTTTCTCAAGCACCATCGGCTCCAAAATGCCGCCGGGGTGCACGATGCCGCCGCGCAGTGTCCAAGTGTTTCCCTGATCGGTGGAGACGATGATGTGCATGCCGCGGTGCTGCACGTGACTGAGCGGCTGCAGCCATTCGCCCGTTGAAAGAATGATGGGTTTGTTGATGCGCACGCCGTCGAACTGGCGCACGGGTTTGGCGGTTGCTATCTGCTTGCGCAACTCGGGCAGCGGGGCGTCGGGATTGTCGATGCGGATCGCCCAGATGCCGTAGCGGTGATGCGGCCAGCCCTTGATGCCCTTGACGGGGTAGTGCTGGTTCCAATAAAACCACAGGCGCCCCAGTGGGTCTATCCACACGCTTGGGTCGGTGATGCGTGTTTTTTCGTCGGGGTGGTCGACGAGCGCGAGCGGGTCTATCCATGTTTTGCCCTCGTCGTCGCTCATCATGTAGACGGCATAGTTGCGCGTGTCCGGCTCGTTGTCGCCGCCGGAAAACAGGCATGCGAACAGGCGGCCATTTTTCGTGCGCTCTATGCAGGGCGATGCCCCCTGCCAGGTGCGCCCGGCCGAGTGCATAAGCTCGTCCATCGCCGCCTTGTCGACCAGCACTTCGGGCGCGCGGTACAACGGGGAGTCTTCCTGCCCCGCGGGCGCGGCCGCCCACAAGGGCGCGGCGGCGC
>JAKPNF010000078.1 GCA_029548565.1 Verrucomicrobiota bacterium | reverse complement strand
ATCCTTCATGGCGAATTTTGCCTGGTCTTACGATGGGGAGCAGCAAACTAGTGCAGCCCCCCATCTATCCTGCGGCAAAATCCGCCCTGAAGGATTTTCACTTGCGGGAAAGCTGCACGGAGCAAAATGGCCAGTGTGCAGCATTTTTTTAGAAGGGCGGGCGGGCACCTTGGCCTTTCGGGTGCACGCAGGATGCGCAGCATCCGTCATCAAAGTTTTTTGGGAAAGGGGGCGCGGGGGAAAGCCCTTTTTTTCAAAAAAGGGTTTTCCCCCGCATTCATTTAAAACATCACTCCCACTTGCGCGCCTAGGACCAGGGCGTCGGAGTGTTTGCCGCCTTTGGGGTTTAGGATGACTTGGATATTGGGCATGACGTAGCACCATTGGGTGAGGTAGAAGCGGTAGTTGGCCTCGAGCATCAGCTCGTAGGAGTCGTTTTCATCGGGGCGGGTGGAGGCGAAGTGGGTGGTGTATTTTCCGTAGGCGAAGCCCACGCTGGGGATGTCGTCGGGGCGGTCGGGGATGACGCCTTTGCCGCTGATGCCGCCTGCGGCGAAAAAGGGCAGTTCACTGCGTTCGTTGGCGGGGGCGACCATGATGGCCAGCCAAGGCAGGATGCCTTGGTCGGCTTTGGCGCCTTCGGGTTGCCAGATCATTTGCTCAAGCATGAACCACAGTTGGATGTTGCGGTTGTAGTAATCGACGTTGTTGAGCGTGTAGGGTTTTATCCAGCCGACGGACACGCCCACGGCGTAGTAGCCTGGCATGCCGTTGCCGATGGCACCTTTTGCCGGGCGCCAGCCCAACTGCGCGGTGGCGTTGACGCCGTCGCCGTTTTTAAAGGAAAAGTCGGTGCCGTGGGCGTCCATGCTGGTTTGCTTGTCGCTCAAAACCTCATACACTCCGGCGGAAAATTCCCACTCGTCGAGCGGGCGGGTGCGGCCGAAGACGCCCCAGGTGGCGTTGGGGTAGGCGGAAAAACCGACGTGGTTGCGGAAGATCGCCACGGGGTTGCCGTCGATGGCGTTATTCATGTAGTTCCAGTATTGGGAGCGCGACAAAAATTCGTCGCCCGCGCCCAGGCGGCCGATTTTTATCTGGTGGCGCCCGTTGTCGAAATCGCGCTGCAGGTACAGCGAGTACAAACGCAGGTTTTGCCCGCCATAGTTTTGCTGGACATTAAATTCGTTGTCGATGTGCTCGTTGGTCAAGCTGTGGCCGTAGCGCCACACGGCGGTCGCGCCAAAATGCCAGCCTTTTAGGTTAACCGCCCTCTCCAAATCCACCAAAAGCCCGAGGTTTGTCGAGCCGGAATGCTCAAACCCGCGGCTTTGCCCGCCCGTGGGGTTGCCCGCCATGTCGGCAGTGTAGTTTAAGTTAAAGTCAACGCCGTGGCGGTGCAGGGTTTTGCGCGCGCCCAGCCAGTTGCCGGTCATCGCGTCGTAAAAATCGCAGTGGCAGTCGTCCTCGGGGTCGGCGAGGTGGCGCGGTTGAAAGTAGGGATTGTACGAGAAAAAGGGGCGCGAAAGCATCAAGGAAGATTTTGGGGTAGACAGCCCAGTGAGCGCGGGCACGGGGCTGGATGATTCCGTGGTCAAGGGCACTTCCGTTTCCAGCGGGGCATTTTGCGCTGCGTCTTGCGCTGGCGCTTGGGCAAGGCAAACCGCCATGCAAAAGGCCAAAAGAGCCAAGGGGTAGGGGAGTTTTTTCATGTCCTCTTTATAGTATTAAAAATCCGGCGTTTTGAGAGTAAAAAATGCGGCCTTTGAGCATTAAAATATCTGCGCATGTGCTTGACAGGAGAGCCCGTTTGCGGTTTGATTAACTTTTTTACAGTAAACACATTCTTATTTTCGCAAGCAAATGGCTCTCAAAATCCGTCTCCAACGTCATGGCGCAGTGCACGATCCCATCTACCGCATGGTCGTGGCCGAATCCACCGCGCGCCGCGACGGCCGCTTTGTCGAACAATTGGGCAACTACAAGCCCAAGGCCAGCGGCAAAGACCAGGAACTTTCGCTCAAGCTCGACCGCATCGACTATTGGGTGAGCGTCGGGGCCAAGCCCACCGACACCGCCCGCACCCTCATCAACAAGGTGCGCCGCGCGGAAAAAGCGCAGGCTTAAAGCGCTTGGGCGTTTTGCGCCCCGCAATAGCTTTCAAAAAGTCACGACGCTCACGAGTGCCGTGACTTTGCTTTTTTAACGATCCTTTCACAACAAATGGCACCGGCTGTTCGCATAGACCTGCTCACCCTCTTTCCCGCGATGGCGGAGGGTTTTTTGCGCGAGAGCATCGTGGGCAAGGCCGTGGAAAACGGACTGATCGCCATCAACGTCCACAACCTGCGCGACTGGACGCACGACAAGCACCGCACGACCGACGACCGCCCCTTTGGCGGCGGTGCAGGGATGCTTCTGAAGCCCGAGCCGCTCTTTGAGGCCATAGAATCCCTCAAAACCGAGCAGAGCACTGTCATCTACCTGTGCCCGGACGGCGAACCGCTGTCCTCCACTATTGGTCGCGAATTGGCGTTAAAGCCCCACCTAATCCTCATCAGCGGGCACTACGAGGGCATCGACCAGCGTGTGAGAGACGCGCTGGTGGACCGCGAAATTTCGATCGGCGATTACGTGCTTACCAACGGCACTTTGCCCGCGGCGGTGCTCGTGGACTGCCTGGCGCGCTACGTCCCCGGCGTCTTGGGGGAGGAAATGTCCTTGACGCAAGATTCCTTTAACGGTAATTTGTTATCTTTTCCGCAATACACGCGCCCTGCCGAGTATCGCGGCCTGGGGGTTCCCCCCGTCCTGCTCAACGGCAACCACGCCGAAATCGAGCGGTGGCGCAAGGAACAATCCCTGGCCAAGACCCAAAGCCGCCGGCCCGACTTGCTCAAATAACCTTTTTTTAATCAAGACCATGAAGCCCGTCATCAAAGAAATCACATCCGCCCAGCTCAAGCCCGAAAACCGCACCTTCAAGATCGGTGACGGTGTTCGCGTGCACACCAAGGTGCGCGAAGGCGACAAGGAACGCGTCCAGATTTTCGCGGGCATCGTCATCGCCCGCCGCGGCTCCGGCATCAACGAAACCTTCACGGTGCGCCGCATTTCCTACGGCGAGGGCGTGGAACGCGTGTTTCCCGTGTGCTCGCCCAACGTGCTGAAAGTCGAAGTCGAGCGCGTGTCCGTCCCGATGCGCGCCCGCCTGTACTACCTGCGCGACCGCGTCGGCAAGCGCGCCACGAGCGTCAAGGAGCGCCGTTTCATGGTGGCCACCACCGGCGAAGCTGAACAGCCCGCCGCCGCCGAAGCCCCCAAGGCCGAGGCTAAGGAAGCCTAAGATTTTTTCAGTCGCCTACAACACAAAGAAACGCTCATCGGAAACGGGGGCGTTTTTTTAGTGCAGCGTGCGCAAGAGAAAGAGGGCACACCCTAGAGGCGTTTAACGCTCTGCATTTATTTCGCACACTGCGCGCAGGGCAGTTGTTTGAAGAAATCGTTGCCCTTGTCGTCCACTAAGATGAAGGCGGGGAAGTCTTCCACTTCGATTTTCCACACGGCTTCCATGCCCAGTTCGGGATACTCCAAAAGTTCGACGTGTTTGATGTTTTGCTTGGCCAGCAGCGCGGCGGG
>JAKPNF010000066.1 GCA_029548565.1 Verrucomicrobiota bacterium | reverse complement strand
CCAGCGCCTTGGCGCGGCGCAGCACCGTGCCCGCGGGGCCTTTGTCTTCAGGCAGGATGAGGGCGTTTTTGTCGAAGACTTCTTCACGCGCGCGATCTTCCCAGTCGGCCACGTCGGACAGCGGAATTTGTCGCTCCTTGGCGTAATCGGCCTTGCCGTAGTTTTCCAAATCCCAAGTCCAGATATGCCACACGCCCGCGTGCGCGTTTTCCAGCGAAAGCGCGGAAAGTTTCAATTCCTTTGAAAGCGCCTGCACGCCCGACGCCCATTGGGCGGGGTCGGCGTAGGATGCTATCTGCTCCTTGACATAGGGCTTCGGGTCGGGCGTGCCCATCTCGCGGAAAACTTTTGTGTAGCGCAGCGCGCGCTTTTTGGAGGACAAGTCCGTGAAATCTTCCTGCGTGTTGTTGAATTTCCAATGGGCAATGACGCTGCCGTCCGTCGGCCAGGGCGCGGATGCCACCTGCGCGTCGTGGGCGATACGCACTTCGGCGATCGAGCCGTTGTAGCCCATGCCGCCCTCCACCAATCCCCCTATGCGCAGCGGCTGCATCGCGCGGGCGTGGTCGTTTTGCGTCATGGGCTGGGTGGCCTTCAACTGCCCGTCCAGATACAGCGAGGCTTTTTCGCCGTCCATCACAAAGGCCAGCTCGTGCCATTTGTTGTCGGAGACATCCGTCTTGCTGTCCAAAAGCCCTTTGAAAAACTTCGGCGCGTACACGCACAAAAACCCGCTTTTGGGCGCGGTGTAAATTTCCCAATGGTGCGGGGACTTTTTCGTCTCGTTGGCGATGAGGATGTGGTAGACGTCCTTGCGGTCTTTTTTAAAGCGCATCTGCACGGACAGCGGCACGTGGGAAAAATCCGCGGACTCGGGCGCCTGAATCGAGGAGCCGGTGATGTCGCGCGCGCACCACAGCGAGGGGCACAGCGCGGCCAATGAAACAAGGGTGAGTGCGAAACGAAGTAAACTCATAATTGAAGGGAAAGAGATTGTTATATTTATAATATTACCATCCACTCTAATGGCAAGACCCAAGCACCCGAATCATCTTTCCGCGCCCTAATCCGCGACGAAAAAAAAACAGGCTCCCCGTTGCCGAGGAACCTGTTTGTATGGCTCATTGTTAATTGAAATAAGTGAAATTATTTTTCGTTCGCCTGTTTCGACTGCGGGGGGACTTTTTCGTGCTGCGGCTCGTTGACGCTCCAGCCGCCGCCCAGAGAGCCGATGAGGCTCACCGCCGAGCGCAGGCGCTCGGACTTCAGGCGCAGTTGCTCGCGTTCGTTGGCCAGCGAGAGGCGCTGCGCGTCGCTGACGGGGAAATAGTCGATGTAACCCAATTCGAAAGATTTGTGGGTAAGTTCCTCGACCTTCTTGGAGGCTTCGCTGACCGCCAGGCGCTTTTGGTATTCCACGGTTACCAGATTGACGTTGGCCAGCGCGTCTTCCACTTCACGCACGGCCTTGAGCACCGTTGACCGGTATTGCTCGAGGCTTTGCTTGTGCGCCACCAGATAGACGCGCTGCTGCGCGCTCAGGCGGCCGGCTTGGAACAGCGGGATGTACACCTGCGGGCTGATGCCCCAGGCAAAGCTGCTGGCGTTGAAAAGGTTTTCAAAATCGCTGGAGGCCATGCCCGCGTTGCCGGTCACGGAAAAGGTCGGGAAAAACGCCGCGGTCGCCGCTCCGATCTGCGCGTTGGCCATCGCCACTTGGCGCTCGGCGGCGGCCACGTCGGGGCGGCGTTCGAGCAGTTGCGAGGGCACGGCCTGCGGCAATTTCGGGAACTTGTCGGACAATTCGCCGACCTTAAAGCTCAGCTTGCCGGGCATGTCGCCGAGCAGGTAGCACATGTAATTTTCCGCGATCGCCTGGTTGCGCATGACCGCCGCGAGCTGCGCGGCCGCCTCGTGCTCCTGCTGCAAGGTGCGCTGCAAGTCCAGGTCGCTGTCCACGATGCGCGCGCGCTTGCTGACGTATTCGGTCTGCTCCTTGCGCGCTTTGAGCGTGCGCTCCAGCAGGATGATCTCGGACTTGTACTGGCGCAGCAAGAAGTACGTGTTGGCCACGTCCACCTGCAGGGCAAGCAGGGTGTTTTGATACAAGTCGTGCAATGCCTGGGCGTTGGCGGTCTCGCTGCGCAACAGCGAGCGCACGCGGCCGAACAGGTCGATGTCCCAGGTCAAGCCCGCGCCGATGCGCCACTCGTCAAAAGTGCCGCGCGAGGAGGTGTCGAGGTTGGAGGAGTTGCCGCGGCGCGAGTACGAGCCGTCGACATTGGCCCACGGGTACAGTTGCGCGCGCGTCATGTGCGCGGCCTCGCGCGCCTGCTCCATGCGGTAAAAGGCGCTGGCCAGATCCGGGTTCTTTTGGCGGCACTGCTCGAGCAAATCCGAGAGCACCGGGTCTTCGAACACCGCCCACCAGTCGCCCTTGGGCAGGGAGTCGGCGGGGGCGGCCTGTTTCCACAGGCCGTCGTCGCGCGTGAAGCTCAGGTCGGTGAGCTTGATGTCGAATTTTTCGAGGTCGGCGGCGGGATCCTTGTGCGCGGGGCCGACGGTGCAGCCCCCCAGCACGAGCAGCGCGGCCAATGCACCCGTCAATTTCAAAAATGTGCAATTCATATGAGTAAAAATCTATTCGGATTGTTGCTGGGCTTCAAGCTCGTGGGCTTTTGGCTTCCAGCGTTTGCGGATAATATAGAAAAAGATCGGCGTGAAGATCAGGCCAAAGAGCGTCACGCCCAGCATGCCGAACACCACCGAGGTGCCCAGCGGTTGGCGCAGCTCCGAGCCGGACGCCACACCGTAAGCCAGCGGCAGCACGCCGAAGATGAAGGCGAACGAGGTCATGAGAATCGGGCGCAGGCGGTTCTTGGCGGCGGTGGAAACGGCCGAGACGATCTCCTCGCCCTTCTCCTGTCGCTGCTTGGCGAACTCCACGATGAGGATCGCGTTTTTACACGCAAGCCCGATCAATACGACGAAGCCGATCTGCGTCATGATGTCGTTGTCCAGCCCGCGATAGTACACGCCCATGATGGCGAACAGCAGCACCAGCGGCACCACCAAGATCACGGACAGCGGCAGGCCCCAGCTCTCGTACAGGGCGGCCAGCACCAGGAACACGAACAGCACGCAAATCGCGAAGATAATCAGCGACTGGTTGCCCACGCGCGATTCCTGATAAGCCAAATCCGTCCACTCGATGCCCATGCCCGCCGGCAGTTGCTCGCGGGCGATCTGCTCGATCGCCGCCATCGCCTGCCCCGTGCTGTAACCGTGCGCCAAATTGCCCATCACCTCGGCGGCCGGGTACAGGTTGTAGCGGCCGATCACGTCCGGGCCCATCGTGCGGCGGATGTCTGTCAGCGAACCGAGCGGCACGTTCACGCCGTGGATGCTGGGGACTTTCAGATTATAAATGTCCTCGATGTCGCCGCGCTGCTCGCCCTCGGCCTGCGCCACCACGCGGTACACGCGCCCGAGGATATTGAAGTCGTTGACATACACGCTGCCCATGTTGAACTGCATGGTGTCGAAAATCGAAGAGACGCGCACGCCGAGCCTTTGGGCGCGCTCGCGGTCGATGTCGGCGTACAGCTGCGGCGTGGAGACGCGGAACGTCGTCATCGCCATTGAAATTTCCGGCCGCGCCATGGCCTCCTGGGCGATCAGGCGCGTGTATTTTTCCACCTCGCCGATACCCAGCCCCATGCGGTCTTGCACCATGGCCTTGAAGTCGCCGCCGCCGCCCAGACCCGGCACGGCGGGCGGAGTGAGCACGTAGACGGACGCTTCGGGCAGCCCGGCGTTCAGGCGTTTTGTCAGGTCGTCCAAAATCGCGTTGAGCGTGTGGCCGCGCTTCATGCGCCAGTCTTTGTCCTTGAGTTTGACAAAGATCGTGCCGGCGTTGGAAGCGCGCGCGAAAGTCGCGCCGTTTAGCCCGACGATCACCATGCAGTCTTGCACGCCCTCGTTTTCGGAAATGAGCTGCTGGGCGCGGGCGATGACCCCTTCGGTCTCGTTGAGCGTCGTGCCCTCGGGCAGCTGGTAGGCGGAGATCAGAAAGCCGGAGTCCTGCTTGGGGATGAAGCCCTTGGGCGTCACGTCAAAATAATGGGCGCTCAAGCCCAGCAGCCCGGCGTAAAGCACGAGCACCAGCAAGGACACGCGCACCAGGCGCTTGACGAGCTTGCCGTACTTGTCGCTCGTCCAGTCAAAGGCCTTGTTAAAGCCGCGGAAAAACCAGCCAAAGAGCTTGTTGTACCCGCGCGTGAACAGGTCGTTGTCCTCGCCGTGGGGCTTTAAGAGCATCGCGCACAAGGCCGGCGAAAGCGTCAAGGACACGATGGCCGACAGGATCGTCGACACCGCGATCGTCAGGGCGAACTGGCGGTAAAACTGGCCGGACATGCCCTCGATGAACGCCGTCGGGATAAACACGGCCGAAAGCACCATCGCGATAGCGATCAGGGCGCCTTGCACCTGCGTCATGGCCTTTTTGGTGGCCTCGCGCGGGCGCAGGCCGTCCTTCATGTTGCGCTCGACGTTTTCCACCACCACGATCGCGTCGTCCACCACGATGCCGATGGCCAGCACCAGCCCGAACAGCGAGAGGTTGTTGATCGAAAACCCGAAGGCCGACATGAAGAAAAAGGTGCCGATCAGCGACACGGGGATCGCAAACAGCGGGATGATCGCCGCGCGCCAATTTTGCAAAAAGACCATCATCACCAGCACCACGAGAATCACCGCCTCGATGATGGTGCTGTACACGGCGTCGATGCTGGTCTGGATGTAGGTGGTGGTGTCGTGGGCGATCTTGTAGTCCAGCCCGGTGGGGAACTCGGCCTTGAGCGCATCCAGCTCCGCGTACACTTTCTGCGCGGTCTCCAGCGCGTTGGTGCCGGGCAACTGGAAGATCGCCAGCGCGGCCGACGGATAATGGTTCAAATAAGAGTTGTCCGAATAGGTGTAGGCGCCCAGCTCCACGCGCGCCACGTCCTTCAAATGAACCACGCGCCCGTCGTCGGTGAACTTCACGATGATGTTTTCAAACTCCTCGACGCTCTCCAAACGCCCCTGGGTGTTGATGATCAATTCGTGGGCGGCGTCGGGAGAGGCAATCGGCGGGGCGTTGAGCTTGCCGGCTGCGACCTGTTTGTTCTGCTCGCGCAAGGCGGCGATGACTTCCGCGGGCGTCATGCCGATGTGCGCCAGGCGGTCGGGGTCGAGCCACACGCGCATCGAGTATTCGCGCCCGCCGAAGATGACCACGTTGGCCACGCCGTACACGCGCGAGAGGCGGTCGATCATCTGGGTGATGCCGTAGTTGGTGATGTAGAGCTTGTCGCGGCTGCCGTCGGGCGAATACAAGGTGGCCGCCAGCAGAATGTCGGGCGAGCGCTTGTACACCGTCACGCCGATGTTGCGCACTTCCTCGGGCAGGCGCGGCTCGGCCTGCGAGACGCGGTTTTGCACCTGCACCTGCGCCATGTCCTCGTCGGTGCCCAGTTCAAAGGTCACCGTGATCTGCACGGAGCCGTCAGCCGAACACTGGCTGGACATGTACATCATGTTCTCCACGCCGTTGATCTGCTGCTCCAAAGGAGAGGCCACGGTGTCCATCAGCACCTCGGGCGAGGCGCCCGGATAGGTTGTGCTCACCACGATCGAAGGCGGCACCACGTTGGGGTACTGCGTCACCGGCAGCGACATGTACCCGATCAGGCCCAGCAGCGTGATCACGATGGAAATCACCATCGCGAAAATCGGCCGGTCGATAAAAAAGTGTGAAAATTTCATTTGGAAAAAATGCTTCCGTTAAAAAAAATGGGGGCGCGCGCTTACTGCGCGTCGCTCTGCCCCGCCGGCTTTTCCAGCGGGTTGACGGGGCTGCCAAAGGTCGCCTTTTGCATGCCGACAACGACGATGCGCTCGTCCGCCTCAAGCCCGGATTCCACCAGCCGTAATTTTCCAAACAGCTGCCCGGGGATGATTTTTCGGAAACGCACGACATTGTCCTTGTCCACCACGCGCACATAGCGGTCGACCAAATCCGTGCCCACCGCCGTCTCGGGAACGAGGATCGCGTCCTTGCGGTCGGGCAAGCGCACGCGCACGCGGGCGTTTTGGCCGGGCATCAGGCGCCCGTCCTTGTTGTCCAAATCCGCGCGCATGACCAGCGAGGCCGTTTCACGCCCCAGGCGGTTGTCAAAATAAGTGAGCTGGCCGGTGTATTTGTTTTCAGGATCCAGCGGCAAGACCACCTCCACATCCGGCCCCGTGCCGTTCATTTGGTCAACCTTGGCCAACACGCCCGACTTGGCATAGTCAAGCATGTCGCGCTCGCTCACGTCAAAGTGCATGCGCACGACATTGCGGCGCACGATGGTTGTCAGGAGCGTCGAATTGGCGGTGACAAGGTTGCCGCGGTCGACCAGGTGCTCGCTGATCATGCCGGAAATCGGCGCGACCACGCGCGTGAATTCCAGATTCAATTCCGCGTCGCGCAAGCTCGCCTCGGCGTTGGCCTGCGAGGCCTGGGCGCTGAGCTGCTCGGCCTGGCGCGTGTCGTAAATTTCCTTGGAGATGGCGTTGGAGGCGTACAGCTCCTTGGCGCGCTCGAGGTTGCTCTTGGCCAGCGCCACGCGCGCCTTGGCCTCTTGCACGGCCGCCTTGGCCGAGTCTACCACCGCCTGATACGGGCGCGGGTCGATCTGGAAAAGCAAGTCGCCCTCCTCAACGCGCTGCCCGTCGGTGAAATTGATCTGCGTCAGATACCCGTTGACGCGCGCGCGCACTTCCACGGCCTCGATCGGCCGCAGCTCGCCCGAATGGGTCTTCCAAACCTCGACGGTCTTGACGGTCGGCGTGGCGACGTACACGTCGGGCACCGGGCGCTCCCCCGGGCCGGCGGATCTGTCGGCGCAGCCGCTGAGCAGCAGCGCGGCGATGGCGGCGTTTGTAAAAACAATGGCGGATTTCTTCATGTATGACATAAAAGACGGTAGAGAAAAGGTTTGATAATCAGTTTAAGAAGCACCGGAAGAAAATTCAGGCAATTAGATTTTTTTAAGGAAGCAGACGGTTTATTTTTGAAGGATACGGTCGAGGTTGGATGTCAGCAGCGCGCGCACCTTGTCTATCTCTCGCTGGCCGATTTGCTTCCATTTGTTCGCGCGCATCACCCCCTGGCGGCAGCACCAAAACGCGCGCACCTGCCCAAACAGCATGACCGACAAAAGGGTGGCCCGCTCGCCCGTCACACGCCCCTGCGTGGCCACCTCGATCAGGCGCACCGCCATCTCGTTGGTGCTTTTGAACACCCGCTGGTAAAAGATGTCAAAGCCCTGCGCCGGATAAATCTCCTCCTTCACGATGATGAGCGAGATGCTCAGGTAAAAACGGTTTTCGCAGGCCTCCGAGACATGGGAGAACAAAAAATCCATCAACAACTCGCGCGCCTTGGCGGGGTCTGGCTTGTCAAACAGCTCCTTGGCGCGGTCGAAATAAGGCTTTTTGTGGCGGTGCATGGCCTCGGCGATTTCCCGGACAATCTCCAGGTAAAGCCCCTCCTTGGAGCCGAAGTAATAATTGATGGCCGCCAGGTTGACCCCCGCCGCCCGCGCGATCTCCCGCGTGCGCGCCCCCTCGACAGACTGCATGGCAAACTCCTCCACGCCCGCCTTGATGATACGGGCCTTCGGGTCGTCGCGTTCGCCGTTAATGATGGCGAGGATGCAATTCGTTTCAGACATTAGTTTTAAACAAACGTTTAAAACGTCGGTTCGTCAACACTATTTTAAGAAAAAAATGTATAAAATGGCGTAACGATTTCCCGTCCAACGCGTTTTATTCATATAAAAAAGCGCCATCCGTCCGGACGGCGCTCCGAAAAATAAATCTGCCAACTTACTGATTCGTCATAAAAGCCTCTATCTTCGCCATGTCAAAATCCGGATACGGCGGCTTGCCCATACTCAAATACGCCGCGGGGCCGACTTGCTTGTTGTCCTTCACAAGGGTGTCCTTGCCTTTGGAAGCGACGCCCTGTTCGGTGTAGTAGTTGATGTTGTTTTGGGTGATGGAATTGTCCGCACAGGATTCGTCTTCGGTGATGCCGTAGAGCATCGGGCACTGGTCGCCCCAGTTAAAAACCGCGTTGGAGGAAATTTGCAGGCCCATGCAGCCGTTTTTCATCACAAGGCCGGTCGTGAATTTTCCCTGCTTGTCGCGCACGCCGCTGTCGATGATATTGCAGGCGCTGACAAGACCCCAGCGCGCGTTGTCCAGGACGATACCGTCGCCGCGATGCCAGCAAAAAATAGAGGAGGAGATGTTGATCTCGTGCGAGTTTTCCACATAGACCGCCTCGCTGCCGCATTGGAAAGTGCGGCAACCGCTCAGCAGCACGGAATTTGAAATCCCGAAAATGTGCCAGCCGCGCGTGACTGGCTGGTAGGCCGCGCACGCCACGAAGTTGACGACCATCGCCTCCGTGGTTTTGTAGCCGATTTGATCCGCGTAGCTGATGCAGTTGGTGACAATCGTCGGCACAAATTTGCCGCCGCGCCCGTTGCCGTTGCCCGTCTGGCGGTTGAGCCAGATGCCGGATTGTTTGTTGCCGCAGGTTTTCGCTCCGCGAATCTCGCACAAAAAACAATTCTCCGTAAAAAAGATGCCCGCCTTGGCAAATCCTTTCACAAAAACGTCCACGACCTGCGAGTCGCCCACGCCTTCAAAATGTACACCACATTGCGCGTTGTCGTCTTTGGCCACCAGCGTCAGATTTTCAACGCGCCCGCCGTCCGCGTTTTTCGCGTAAATTCCAAACTCGCCCTTCACGCCCAAGCGCGTGCCGCGCCCCATGCCGCGCAACGTCACATGACTGACAAGCTCGATCGGTTTTTCAATCGCATAGCAACCGCTAAGCAAGGTGAGCGTGCCCCCCTTGGGCATATCGGCAAGCGCGGCCGAAATGGCATCCTGCGCGCTGCCATATTTTTTCAACACCGCCATCGTCGCCGAAAGCACAATATATTCCCCATCCTGCGGCGCCACCACGCGGTCAACCGCCCCACCCCCGCCACAGGAACACTCACAAGCATGAAAACAAACCGGCCCAAGCCAGCGCATCAAAAGATTCGAAAACAACATAATTTTAAGGAAGCTAGGAATTTAATATTGTAAACAATCGACATTGTAGACGCGCCTACTTCCTGTAGTCAACACAAAGATACCGTCACTAACAGAATATTAATATTTTTAATTTTATTTACCGAAAATTCCTAAACTTACGGTAATTTCCGAACAAGCATACCTTTCTGAAAGACAATATTCAGCGCGCCGTGCACGTGACACATATCGACCAATCGTTCAACAAACGCATGGGAACCGTGAAGTTTTCACACCCTATTGACATTGAGCTTTTTTAGCCGTCAAATGAAATGATCTGATAACTCCTGAACTCAAAACCAAATAAGGAAATTTATGAAAGACAAACAAGAAAAATGGAAACAACGGGTAGAAAAGGCTATCAATAGTCATTTCGACACGCTCACAAAAATAAGAGGATTATGCGCCGAACTTGCCGGTTTAGTGGAAAAGCAATCGTCCCTTTCGAGCGAAGACAAAAAGGCGTTGGCTTCGATAAAGGCCGACCTTTCTGTTCCTCCAGTACAAATAAGGTTCGATTAGAAAATTTTTGCTCCCCTAAAAACCGTCTTTTGCAATCTGTTGCAACATTTTCGGTTTCCGATGTTTCACACCGTTGCATCAAAAAACCCCGTCTTCCTAGAGGGAAAACGGGGTTTCAAGAGTGGTGGCGAGAGGCGGAATCGAACCGCCGACACAAGGATTTTCAGTCCTCTGCTCTACCGACTGAGCTATCTCGCCGAAAAGTTTGGGCTTAAAGGATTAGTATTATAAGGTTCAGTTGCTTAGTCAATCGGATTTTAAAAAGTGGAATGAGGCGGTGGAAAAATCGCGGGGAGTTTTCGTGCTTAAACTTTGTGACGCGCTATGTAATCGGCGACGGCTTGGGAGGTGGCCGGCAGGCGGGCGCGCTGGATTTGTTTTGTTTTGAGCGCGTCGAGGCTCGGGTCGGCCGGGTGCACGCCTATGGCGGCTTCTATGGTTTCGGGGAATTTCGCGGGGCTGGCCGTGGCCAGCACGATGGTTGTGCCCTGCTCAAAGGGTTCGGCGAAGGCGCAGGCGGTGTGCGGGTCGACGACATAGCCGTATTTTTCGTGCACGGTTTTGATCGCCTGCGGGATTTGCGCGTCGTCCATGCGGCTGGCGGTGAAGCCATCGCTTTTCAAATTCTCGAAAACAAATTTTCCGGTGCGCTTAAAGGTATCCATCACCTCGCGCACGCGGGCGGGGTCGCAGTCCAGCGCGAAATACAAAAAGCGCTCGAAGTTGGACGCCACCTGGATGTCCATCGAGGGTGCCAAGGACGGCTGCACTTTGCCGACCTCATAGACGCCGGTGGTGAACAGGCGGTACAGGATGTCGTTTTGATTCGTCGCCACGCGCAGCGTTTTTATCGGCAGGCCCATCTTGCGCGCCATCCAGCCGGCGAGGATGTTTCCAAAATTACCGGTGGGCACGACGAAGTGGACGTTCGCGCGCTCCTCTTTATTTAAACGCAAATACGCCCAGAAATAATACACGCACTGCGCCAGGATGCGGGAGATGTTGATGGAGTTGACGGCGGACAGGCGGGCGGATGACTTGAACGCGGCGTCGTTGAAAAGGGTTTTGACGATGTCCTGCGCGTCGTCGAAGCTGCCGTCGATGGCGATGGGGAAAACGTTAGCCGCGTCCGTGCAGGTCATCTGGCGTTCCTGCAACGGCGAGATGCGCCCGTCGGGATACAAAATAAAAATGGCGGTGCCGGGTTTCCCCAAAAGCCCGTGGATCGCCGCCGAGCCTGTGTCGCCGCTGGTGGCGCCCAGCACGTTGATGGGGGTTTTCGTGCGCGTGATCTGCGCCTCGTACAATTCGCCGAGCAGTTGCAGCGCGAAATCCTTGAACGCCAGCGTGGGCCCGTGAAAAAGTTCCAGCACTTTAACGCCCTGCCCCAAATCTTTCAGCGGTGCGATCTCGGGGGCGTTAAAGCGCGTGTAGGCGCGTTTGACCATCGCGTCGAGCTGTTCAAACGAGTAATCCTCGCCGACAAACGGCAGCAAAAATTCGTGGCACAACTCGGGGTAGGAAAGGGTTTCCCATTTCTCCAGCTTTTGCGAAAAATCCGGAATGCTCTCGGGCAGGTACAATCCGCCGTCGGGCGCAAGCCCCTGCGCCACACATTGGGCGAAACCGATGGGTTGCGAGCGGCTGCGGGTGGAGAGGTAACGCATGGGCAGACGTGCTGCGCTATTTCGCGTTCAGGCCAAAGGCCGCGTGAACAGCGTTGGCGGCCTTGTCGGCGTCCTCGGGGGTGATGGCCACCGCGATTTTGATCTCGGAAGTCGAGATCATGAGAATGTTGACAGCGTTGCTTGCCAGCGTAGAGAAAAATTTCGCTGCCACGCCCGAATGCGATCGCATGCCCACGCCGACGACGGAGAGTTTCACGACATCGTAGGACGGGTCGAGCTTGCCGCCGCCCAGTTCCTTGAACAGCGCGTTCATCGTGCCCTCGGCTTTTTTACGGTCGTCGCGGTTGACGGTAAAGCTCAAGTTCGCCTTGCCGCCGCGCCCGACGTTTTGGATGATCATGTCGACGATCACTCCCGACTGGGCCAGGCGCTCGAATATCTGCGCGGCCATGCCGGGCTTGTCGGGCAATTCGCTGACGGTGATTTTCGTCTGGTTCTTGTCGACGGCCACGCCGCTGACAACGATGTCTTCCATGGAGGGTGCTTCTGCTTTCACGAGGGTTCCCGGGTTGTCGTTAAAACTGGATCGTACTTCAAATTGGACGTTGAATTTTTGGGCGAATTCCACCGAGCGCGGCTGCATGACCTTGGAGCCGGAGGCCGCCATTTCCAGCAGCTCCTCGTAGGAAATCTCGTTGATCTTGCGCGCGGCCGGCACGATGCGCGGGTCGGCGCTGTAGATGCCGTCCACGTCGGTGAAAATCTGGCACTCGTCGGCCTTGACGGCGTAGGCAAGCGCGATGGCCGTCAAGTCCGAGCCGCCGCGGCCCAGCGTGGTCACCTCGCCGTGCGCGTTGACGCCCTGAAAACCGGCCACGATGACGACCTTGCCCGCCTTCACCTGCGCGGCGATGTCCCCGCCGGAAATATCCATGATGCGCGCTTTGGTGTGCGCGGGGTCGGTCAAAATACCCGCCTGCCCGCCCGTGCGGGAGACGGCGGGCATACCGAGCGAATGCAGCGCGATCGCGGTCAAGGCAATCGTCTCCTGTTCGCCGACGGCCAACAGCATGTCCATCTCGCGCTGGTCCGGCTCGGCGTTGAGCGTTTTGGCGCGCGCGACCAGCTCGTTGGTCACCCCGCCGCGCGCCGAGACGACGACGACGAGCTGGTTGCCCTTGTCGTAAAGGGCCTTCACTTTTTTGGCGACGTTCAAGATGCGGTCAGTGTCCCCGACCGAAGTGCCGCCGTATTTCTGGACGATCAACGCCATTGTCTGTTGTGCTTTAAGGAGAATGCGCCGTTTTGCGTTCCCGCGTGGCGCAAACGCAAAATGGCTCAAGGTTTAAGCATATAGGATGCGCGGGGGCTTTCAAGTATTTTAGACGGGAAAGCCCCGACAGCCCGCACACAAAAAAAACCGCCCGGGGCTCCGGACGGTTTCTTCACAAAAAGTGGTGCCAGGGAGTGGAGTTGAACCACCGACCAAAGGCTTATGAGTCCTCTGCTC
>JAKPNF010000061.1 GCA_029548565.1 Verrucomicrobiota bacterium | reverse complement strand
CGCATATTTGGGCGCACGCGTTTTTGGGGTTTAGCGGCGTCGCGGCGTTGTTCTTGCTGGCGGGGATTTTGTTCGCGGGGATGGAGGCGATTTTCACCTTTTTACTGGTGGTGATGCTCGCGGCTGCCTGCGCCGCCGTGTTCGTGCTGTACCGCTGGATGCTGCACATATGCGATATTGTGACCATGCCGCCGCCCCCGCCGCCGGACGAAAAATAATCTTATCAAGGGCGCCCGAAGCCTCTATACTTTTTCCTTTCCCACCTATTTTTTTATGACGACCAGCACACAGACCATCGCCGTTTTGGATTTCGGCTCGCAATACACGCAGGTGATCGCACGGCGCATCCGCGAATGTTCCGTTTACTCGCGCGTTTTTAATTACAACGTCAAGGCCTCCGAGTTGCGCAAGGCCAACGTGTGCGGCATCATCCTTTCGGGCGGGCCGGCCAGCGTGCTGGGCAAGGAGGCGATTTTTCCGGACAAGGAAATTTTTAAAATGGGCGTGCCGGTTCTGGGCATTTGCTACGGCCTGCAGGTCATGGGCAAGCTGCTCGGCGGCAAGGTCGCCAAAAGTTCGCAGCGCGAATACGGCTCGGGCAAGCTGACCTTCAAGGCAACGGGCGCGCTTTTGAAGGGGCTGAAAAGCCCGCAGCGCGTGTGGAATTCGCACGGCGACCGCCTGGAAAAAATGCCCGCGGGCTTCAAAGCGATCGCCCAGACGGACAATTCCAAATACGCCGTCATTGAGGACGCCAAGCGCCGCTTTTACGGCATGCAGTTCCACCCCGAGGTGGCGCACACGCCCAAGGGAAAAAAGATCATCGAGAACTTTTTGTACGGCGTTTGCAAATGCAAGGGCGACTGGAAAATGTCCACCTACGCCGAGCAGCTCATCCACGACATCCGCCAGCAGGTCGGCAAGAAGAAGGTCATCCTGGGCTTAAGCGGCGGTGTGGACTCCTCCGTCGTGGCCGCGCTGGTGCACAAGGCGATCGGCAAGCAGCTCACCTGCGTGTTCGTCGATAACGGGCTTATGCGCTTGAACGAGCGCAAGCAGGTCGAAAAGATTTTCCGCTCGCACTTCAAAATGAATTTGAAATGCGTCAACGCCACGCAGCGCTTTTTGAAGGCGCTCAAGGGCGTGACCGACCCGGAACGCAAGCGCAAGATCATCGGACGCGTGTTTGTGCGCGTGTTTGAGGACGCGGTGAAAAACGCGGGGCAGGCCGATTATCTGGCGCAGGGTACCATTTATCCCGACGTCATTGAAAGCGCTGCCAACCCCGCCAAACCCGCGGCTGTCATCAAGAGCCACCACAACGTCGGCGGGTTGCCCAAGGATATGAAATTCAAACTCCTTGAACCGATCCGCGAGCTGTTCAAGGACGAGGTGCGCGTGCTGGGCGAGGAACTCGGCCTGCCGCACGACATGCTGTGGCGCCACCCCTTCCCCGGCCCCGGTCTGGGCGTGCGCGTGGCCGGCGAAATCACCGCCGAGCGCCTAAACATTTTGCGCAAGGCCGACGATATTCTCAACCAGGAGATGGTCAAAAGCGGCTGGTATGCCAAGGTGTGGCAGTCCTTCTGCGTCTTTGTGCCGGTGCGCACGGTCGGCGTGATGGGCGACGAGCGCACCTACGACTGGGTGATAGCGATCCGCATCGTCAACAGCGTCGACGCCATGACCGCCGACTGGTCGGACATCCCGCACAAGGTGCTCGCCAGAATTTCCAACCGCATCATCAACGAGGTCAAGGGCGTCAACCGCGTGGTGCTAGACATCAGCTCCAAGCCGCCCGCCACGATTGAGTGGGAGTAAGCGCAAAAAATCTCCCGCTTGCGCGGACGGCTTGCCGCGGTGTAGAATTTTTTAAAATGGCACCGATAAGAAAAATCTTTTTGCTCGGCACGCTGGGCTGCGCCGCCCTGTGCGCGGCCATCAGTTCCGACTTTGAAAAAGGCGCGGCGCAAGAAAAACCCAAGCCCGCCTTCCCCCAGTATGCGCAGATGCCGGATGTGACCGCCGAGCCGGACATCACGCTGGAGGAGCTTTTGAAAAAAGCGCGCTCGCAACTGGGCGATGAAAAAACGCTCGCGGCCGTGCGTGCGCTCGAATACGTCGGCCAGGTGGAGGAGGCCGACGGCAAACTGCGCGCGAACCTGCGCCACGTTTACGAAAAACCCTACAAGCTGCGCCGCCAGGAGACGCAGACAAACGGGCAGGTCGGCGCGATTGTGCTGGACGAGATCGACGGCTGGATGCTCTTGCAGCAGCCCGGCGGCGAACTTTCAAAGCGCTCAATGCCGCTAAACAACAAGGATTTTGAGCGCAACCTGGCCGTGGACAAACTCAACTTTTTTGAGGGGCCGAAGTTTTTTGACAACGGCGAGCTGCGCTTTATCGGCATCGTGCAGTTCGGCGGCAAGAAGGCCTACCGTGTCGATTACGCCTACCCCTACGTGCTGCTAAAAATGGTGCTCACGCGCATCTTTGACGCGCAGACAGGCCGCCAAATGGCGCTGATCAGTGACCGCGGGCGCACGCAGTCCATTGACTCCGGCGTGCTCGAAAAAGACGGCATAAAATTCCCGAAGACAACGACCATTTACCGCGACGGCAATGTCTCCATGCGCATTAATTATGAGGACATCATCGTCAACGCCCAGTACCCGAAAACGTTTTTTTACGAGCCCAAGCTCGTCGACTAGCCATGCAGATTTTTGATTTTTCATCCCCGCGTTTCTGGCCGCAACTCGAGCGCTTTTGCGCGGGCGCGGACGTGAGCGCCTCCGTGAAGCAGACGGTGGCCTCGGTCATCGCCGACGTCGCCAAAAACGGCGACGCCGCCGTTTTAAAATACACGGAAAAGTTCGACGGCGTGAAGCTGCCCAAAGGGGCGTTACGCGTGAGCGAAGAAAAAATCAACGCCTCGCTCAAGGCGCTCGGCAAAAAAGACCGCGCGCAAATCAAGGAGGCGATGCGCATGGTCGCGCACTTTCACAAGAAAACGCTGCCCAAATCCTGGCGCGCGAAAAACCCGCACGGGGGCGTCGTGGGTGAGCAGTTTTACCCGATCCGCCGCGTGGGCATCAACGTGCCCGCGGGGCAGGTGCCGCTGGTGTCCTCGGTCGTGATGACGGTGCTGCTGGCGAAAATCGCGGGTGTGCCGCGGATAGCAGTGTGCACGCCGCCGCAAAAAAACGGCAGCCCCGATCCCGGCTTGCTGGCCGCGCTGCACTTGTGCGGCGTCACGGAAGTGTACGCGATGGGGGGGATTCAGGCGATGGCCGCGCTGGCCCTCGGCACAAAAACGGTCGCGCCTGTGGATAAACTTTTCGGCCCGGGCAACCTGTGGGTGACGCAGGCCAAGCGCCAACTCTTTGGCAAGGTCGGCGTCGATCTGCTGCCCGGCCCCAGCGAGGTGATGGTCATCGCCGACAGCAAGAGCAATCCCGCGTGGACAGCCGCCGATTTGCTCTCGCAGGCCGAACACGGCACGGGGCGCGAAAAAATTTATTTGGTCGTGCAGGGAACCACGCTGCTTAAAAAAATCCAAAAGGAACTTTTGAAACAACAAGCGCTGATCGCGGGCAACAAAGGCGCGCAACAGGTGCTCAAGGAAGGCTGCTTTGTCGCGCTTGTGAAGGACATCAAAGACGCCGCGCAGATCGCCAACTACGTGGCGCCCGAACATTTGGAAGTGCACGTCGGCGACGCGAAGCTATTAAAATGGTTCTCGCAAGCTATCACGACGGCCGGGGCGATGCTCCTGGGCGAGACGACACCGACGGCCTTGGGCGACTTCACCGCCGGGCCCAGCCACACGCTTCCGACGGGGCGCACCGGGCGCTTCTTCAGCGGCCTGCGTGTTGACGACTTTATGCGGCGCACCTCCATCGTCTCCTACGACGAAAAAAGCCTGCGCCGCGCACAGGGCGTCATCGACACCTTCGCGCGCATGGAGCAGCTGCCTGCGCACGGGCGCTCGCTTTCGATCCGGCTCAAAAAATAATGAAAACTCCCGGCGAATTTGCGATTGAGCGGGTACGCGCGCTGTCGGCCTACACGCCCGGCGAGCAGCCGCAAGAGGCGGGCTGGATCAAGCTCAACACCAACGAGAATCCATACCCGCCCAGCCCCGAGGTCGCCCGCGCGATCGCGCGTTGTTTGAAAGACCAGGCGGACTGCCTAAAACTTTACCCCGACCCCGTGAGCCAAAAACTGCGCGCGCAGATCGCCAAGCACCACGGGCTTGACGAAACGCAGGTGATCGCGGGCAACGGCTCGGACGACATTTTGAATTTGCTTATCCGCGCCTTCGGCGACGAGAAAAATGCCGTCGGCATGACGGTGCCGAGCTATTCGCTGTACGAGGTGCTGGTCGCCATGCAGGGGGCGGCGTTGACAAAAATTCCGTTCGCCGCAGACATGGCGTTGCCGGAAAAAGAAATAGCAGCTTGCCCGGCCAACCTCTTTTTGCTCACAAGCCCCAACGCGCCTACCGGTGTGGGTTTTTCCAACGCGCAGCTCGCGCGCATCCTGGAAACATACGAGGGCATCTTTGTCGCGGACGAAGCCTACGCGCCCTTCGCCGATGAGAGTGCGGCCGACTTGCTCGGCCAGCACAAAAATCTGGTTGTGGTGCGCACGCTTTCCAAAGCCTACGGACTGGCGGGCTTGCGTGTGGGCTACGCGCTGGGCGATGCGGCCACGATCGGCATCCTCGACCGCGTGCGCGACAGTTACAACCTCGACACGCTGGCGCAAAGCGCCGCCGCCGCCGCGATCGCCGACGAGGATTACCTGGCCGTCACGCTTGAGGCGATCAAGCAAACGCGCGCGCAGTTCGAAAAGGATGTGAAGGCGCGCGGCTTTTTCGCGTACCCCTCGCAGACGAACTTCGTCTTCATGCGTCCGTGCGACGGGCAGGGCAGGCATTCATCCGAATTGACCCGGCACCTCTTTGAGACGCTGAAAGCCTCGCGCATCCTCGTGCGGGCCTTCCCCAATCATCCTTTGACTTCCTGTTTTCTGCGCGTTACGATAGGAACGCCCGCGCAGATGCGGGCGCTAAACACCGCACTGGACTTATGGCAGACAAACGCACCGCCCGCCTGAAGCGCGACACTTCCGAAACCAAAATCGAGCTGGCCCTTTCCCTCGACGGCACGGGCCAGTCGACGATCGACACCGGCATCCCCTTTTTGGATCACATGCTGGCGTTGTTTGCCAAGCACGGGCTGTTCGACCTGGAGGCAAAGGCCAAAGGCGACATTTCCGTGGACTACCACCACACCGTGGAAGACATGGGGCTGGTTTTGGGCGCGGCCGTCAAACAGGCCGTAGGCGACAAGCGCGGGCTGCGCCGCTACGGGTTTTTCATTTTGCCGATGGATGAGACGCTCGCGCGCGTGGCGCTGGATTTGAGCAACCGCCCGGCCTTTGTGTACCATGCCCCGACGGCGGGCAGCGTGCGCGATTTTTCGCTCTCCCTAGTGCGCGAGTTTTTCCAGGCGTTTTCCAACGAGGCGGGCGCCAACTTGCACATCGCGGTCGAGTACGGCGAGGAGCCGCACCACGTGGCCGAAGCCATTTTCAAGGCCTTCGCCCGCGCGCTGG
>JAKPNF010000058.1 GCA_029548565.1 Verrucomicrobiota bacterium | reverse complement strand
GCAGACTTCGCAGCCCCAATGCCCCCACGCCCAGCGCCAGCCCCCAAATCACTTAGCGCCGCAGGCGCACTGACTATTCTCCTTTTCCCTTGCCAAGGAAAACGCCTTGCGCTTTAATGAATCTTTACGGGCCGTAGCGTAGCCTGGTAGCGCGCTTGCATGGGGTGCAAGAGGTCGAGAGTTCGAATCTCTCCGGCCCGACCATTTCCCCAACCGGCTTCTCCTCGGAGAAGCCGGTTTTTTTATGCGCCGCAGTTAGGGCTTTGACGGGGCGCAAAAAATTCCCAAGAATAAAAACAACGTGCACCCAACCCGATGAAACAAAGGCCCCTATTTCTTTTTATCGTCGTCTTCGGGTTTTGCCTTGGAGTCGCGCTGGTGAAACTGGCGGGACCGGTATTGGAATACGCGGCTGCACGGCACTTGAAGGCGCGCGGCTTTGACGAGGCGAGCTTTGATTTGTCCTACCCGCGCGTAGGAGTATTGGTGCTCGACAACATTCATTTGAAAAACGACCGCATGCAACTGCGCGCGCAGCGGGCGGTGCTCAGCAACCCGCTTTATTTTCTTTGGGAAGGAGAACCGCCCGTGCTGGAAGTCGAGGCCGGAGAGTTGACGCTCAGGCACGCGCCGCCCTTGCGCTTGAGTGAAAGCGCGTTTCTTGCGCTCAGTGAATTTGCCGAAGATTTTGTATTTTCCCAATTAAGGCTCAAGGATTTTTCCGTCCTTCTTCCCGAAGGGCGTGTGTGGTTGGCGGACTTGCAGTTGGACAGCTCGAGCGCTTTTTTGCATGGGCAAGGGCAGTTGATTGACGCACATAAAAGCACACTGCGTGGCGGCATGGAATTGGCGCGCGGTTATGCGGCGGGGTACTTTTGGTGGGAACTTTCACAATCGCGCGGCGAAAAAATTTCGTGGGGCGGGCTGGCCTTTGAGGACGGAAAACTTTCCTCCTTCCTGAGCGAGACGCCCGACGGGCGTACGCTTGTGCGCGAGGATGGGTTTTCGCAGGCGCGCGCGCAGCTCGAGGCGCTGGCCAAACAGACATACGAGTTGGCCAAACCGTGATTTTTCGCTCATATTAAATACCATGCGTGCTTTTGCAAAAACAGTAGTCACGGGTGCAGCGATACTCGCGCTTTTTTGTCTGGCCGGGTGCCAAAGCGGTTCCAAAAAAACACAATCCGACAACACCGTGCGCATGGCTGCAATCCTGCCGGAAAGTTCCGGGCAAAGCGCGCAAATCGAGAACGGATTGCGCCGGGCGCTGGCCGAAATCAACTCAACGCGGGCGAAAAACGATCCGCTGCTACTGCTCGATTTTTTGCGTTACGGCGCGCAGGACACTACGGGTGAACACGCGCTGGCGCAGGCACTCAAGGAAAAGCCCGTCGCGCTTTTTCTGGCGGGCGACGCGGCGCTGTGGCAGGCGCCCGGGCTGGTTCAAAAGGACGTCCTTTCCCTTTTCCTAACACCCTATCCGCCCGTGCCGGGGATCACGCCGCTGGGCGCGCGTATTTTTTTCAACGGCCCCGCGCACGCGAAGAAATTGTTTGAGGTCGTCCAAAACAGCGACATCTCGACCGTGGCGATCGTGCACAGCAACACGCCGCTGGAATCCTCGTTGGCGCAATACCTGGCTTTCTTGCTCAAAGGCGACGGCGTGCGCGTTTACCGCGAGATGATTTCCGCCAACGAGAAAAACTTCGACCCGCTGATCGGGCAACTCGACCGTTTGGGCACGCAGGCGCTTTTCCTGATCGCCGACACCGCCCAGTGCGAGCAAATTATAAAGACGGCCAAGAGCCTCAATTACGAGCAGCCCATTCTCGGTTTTTACTGGAACAGCCCCGAGGCCAACGCGGGCGATTTTCCCTTCCTAAAAGATTTTTTAATTTATAGCGCCGAAGAAAATCCGCACCCTCAAGCGCTCACAAGCCTACCCCAAGCCTACGCCTACGAAAACCTGATGCGTACGGCTGCCGCGATCAAAGCCGCAAAGGGCGCACCCGAACGCGCCAAGGAAAAACTGATCAAGGACACGCGCGTTTATGCGTTAAAAAATCTCCGCTTTGAAAAAGATGGCGACACGCGCGTGCCGCTGACGCTGCGCGTGGGTGCCCGTGCACAACTGCCGCCGCCGCGCACGGCTCCGTCCAGCGTCACCGAGAAGACACGCGAGCTTTCCCCGCCCGCCGAACAGCTTTTAAACAACGAGCCTGCGCGCGCTGCCCAATAAAAAAATGCCTCCCAGCCCCAAAGAACGCATCGAGCAACTGCGCACCGAAATCGCGCGGCACGAGGACTTGTACCGCAACCGGGCCGCGCCCGAGATTTCGGACTTCGAGTTCGACATGCTGGTAGAAGAATTAAAGGCGCTGGAAAAGGCACACCCGCAATTCGCGGCAAAAGATTCCCCCACCGAACAAGTCGGCGAAGATCATACGGCAGGCTTCACGCGCGTGGCGCACAAGGCGCCGATGCTCAGCCTGGAGAACACCTATAACGAGGGCGAGCTGCGCGAGTTTGACAAGCGCCTGAAAAAATTACTGGGCACGGACGGGCAGATGAATTATGTCGTCGAGCCAAAAATCGACGGCGTGGCCGTGAACCTCACGTACGAGCACGGGAAATTTGTCCGTGCCGTCACGCGCGGCAACGGCGCGCAGGGCGACGATATCACGCGCAACGTCAAAAACATAAGAGGCATCCCGCTTGCGCTCAAGGGCGAAGTCCCCGCGCTGCTGGAAGTGCGCGGCGAAATTTACATGACGGCCGGGGAGTTCGCGCGCGTGAATCACGAGCAGGAGCTTGCGGGACAGCCGGCCTTTAAAAATCCGCGCAACCTCGCGGCGGGCACCGTCAAATTGCTCGACCCCGCGCAGGCCGCCGAGCGCGAGCTATCCATCGTCTTGTACGGCTTGGGCGCCTGTCAGCCGGAGGGTTTTTTCGAATCCCAAAGCGCCTTTCAAAATTGGCTAAAAGAAAACGCGTTCCCCGTCGTTCCGTGGTGGGGCAAGGCGCGCGGCATTGACGAGGCGTGGGCGCTCGTGCAAAAACTCGACACGCTGCGCCACGGCTTCGCCTTCGCCACTGATGGGGCGGTCGTGAAGCTCGACGAGACCGCGCTGCAGCACCGCGCGGGGCTTTTGCCAAAATTTCCGCGCTGGGCCAAAGCCTACAAGTACGCGCCTGAAACCGCGCAGACCAAGCTCAACGGCATTATCATCCAGGTCGGCCGCACGGGCATTCTCGCGCCGGTGGCGGATTTGGAACCCGTCGATTTGGAAGGCAGCACCATCGCCCGCGCGACGCTGCACAACGAGGACGAGATTCGCAAGAAGGACATCCGCATCGGCGACACCGTGAAAATCGAAAAGGCGGGCGAGGTGATCCCCGCCGTCATCGAGGTGATTTTGGAAAAGCGCCCCGACGGCGCAAAACCCTTCTCGCTTTTTGAGCATGTCCACGGCCACTGTCCTGCCTGCGGCGGACAGATCAAGCGCGAGGAAAATTTCGCCGCGTGGAAATGCCTAAATCCTCAATGCCCACCGCAGGTGGCCCAGCGCCTTGAATTTTTCTGCGCCCGCCGCGCGCTGGACATCGAGGGCGTGGGGCAGACCGTGGCCGTCGCCCTCACGCACAAGCACATCGTGCGCGAACCGCTGGACTTGTTTGAGATCGACGGCGAAACGCTTGCCGCCGTCAATATCGGCGACGAAACTTCCCCGCGCCTGCTCGGCGAAAATGGCCGCAAGATCGCGGCGGCGTGTGAGCGCGCCAAAACGCTGCCGCTATCGCGCTGGCTGTTCGCCATCGGCATCCCCAATGTCGGGGAAACGATCTCCAAGGAACTCACGCGGCACTTCAGTTCGCTTGAACAAATGCGCACAAGCGAGCTGCTGCAAAAAATTTCCACCCGCCCCGCATTAGAGCTGCAAAAAAGCGAACTGCCCAAAAGCGACCGCCCCGCCCGCAAGGTACTCAGCGAACAGATCGAGCAAATCAAGCAGCAGGCCAAAGCCGAAAATATCACCGATGAAATCGGCCCCGAAGTGTGCCTGTCGCTGCAGGGCTATCTCAACAGCGAGGAAGGCGCCCGTTTTTTGGCGCGGCTGGAAAAACTCGGAATCCACCCGCAATCCGACAACCGCGTCCAGCACGGCGAAGTCACCGGGCCGCTCGTGGGCAAAGGATTCGTCCTGACCGGCACCCTGCCCACCTGGACGCGTGACCAGGCCAAGGCCATCATAGAAAAAAAAGGCGGCCGCGTGCTCTCATCCGTCAGCAAAAAAACGGACTTTCTGCTCGCAGGCGAAGAGGCCGGTTCCAAATTCGCAAAAGCGCAAGAGCTGGGCGTCGAAATTATTTCGCAGGAAGATTTCTTAACACGCTGGGGCTCATAGGCAACACGCTTGCTATCGCGCGCAAATTTTGTGAAAATTTTTCCTTTCGCAAAATAGCCGGCCACCCGCGCGCAAAAAAATCCGAATGAAACCCTCATTCATCCACTCCACTTATTACCCGCATATCGACGGGCTGCGCGCGCTGGCTGTGCTGCCGGTTTTGTTCTACCACATGAACGCCGCGTTTTGCAGCGGAGGCTTCGCAGGGGTGGATATTTTCTTCGTCATCTCGGGCTACCTGATCACCCACAATATCCTGAAGGATCTGGGCAAGGGTACTTTTCATATCGCCAATTTTTATGACCGAAGAATCCGGCGCATCATCCCTGCGTACACGTTTTTGATTGTCAGCGTTCTGATTGCAGCGCCGTTTTTCTACTACACGGACATGATCCGGACGATCGGCGACACGGCACTTTCCAGCACTTTTTTCGCCTCGAATTTTTATTTTTATTTCAATTTAAATTACTTCACCTTCGACGGGGAGCCAAACCCCTTCCTGAACCTTTGGTCGCTGAGCGTCGAGGAACAGTTTTACATTTTTCTGCCCATCGTGCTATGGCTGGGCTTTAAATTTTTCAAAAAAGGGTTGCTGGCGCTGCTGTGTGTGGGTGCGTTCGTGTCGTTCGGGGTGACGGCCTACGCGCTGCTCAATTCCATGTTCGTGACCAGCTCCTTTTATCTGCTGCCTTTCCGCGCGTGGGAATTGCTGGCCGGGTCGCTGCTGGCCTACACCGCACCGCTGTCGGCCAACCAAAAGGTTAACATTTTTACCAAATCACTCGCGCTGCTGACGGTTGTCGCGTTATTTGCGAGCTATTATACCCTTACCAAATACGACGCGTTTCCGGGATTGAACGCGCTGCCGTTTGTGCTGGCCGGCGTCATCCTTATCAAGTTTGGCGCGCACGGGCCGGCCGGCGCTTTTTTGACAAGCCGCCCGATCGTGTTTGTCGGAAAAATTTCCTACTCCCTTTATCTGTGGCATTGGCCTATCATCATTTTTTGGAAATATGTCTGCTACGGCGTGCTGACACCGCTGGATTACGCGCTGATTTTCGCGCTTTCGATGCTGATGGCCATTCTTTCATGGCGCTTCGTTGAGCTGCCGGTCAGAAAGTCGAAAACCTGGACAAAAAAGCGCTCGTTCATTTTATTGGCGACAACCACGCTGGTCATCCTCTGCATTTTCGCCGTTTATCGAACAACGGACTCGTTCAAGAATTACCTGCACACGCAAACGCGCGCGGTGAAATATCAAAGGGGCATAGAACACCTTCCCATCGACGAGCGCGAGCCCGTCAACGGCTTTATCATCGAGAAGACGTTCATGGGCGACAGAAGCAAGCCCGCCACCGTGCTGCTGATCGGCGACAGCCACGCCGAGGTTTTTCCGCCGGCGTTCGATGAAATCCTGAGAGAAAAAAAACTTTGCGCCATTTACATCCGCAACTACACGAAAAACCTGACGGGCGTCGATTACCTGCGCGGCACCCAGATTGGCGTGAAGGGGCAGGACACTGAAACGCTCATGCGCTGGATAGCGGCTCAGCCGCATATCAAGACTGTGATCCTGGCCGCCCGCTGGGCGGTACTGACAAAATTGACCGGCTACTCGATTCATGAAGGCGGGCGCGCGTCGCTGCGCGTTCAGGGAGGTGACTTGCCAACCCTCGATCTCTTCGAACTGGGGCTGACGCGCACCTGCAAACTGTTGCACGCGGCGGGCAAGGACGTCATCTTATTGACATCGTTGCCCGAATTAAAATACCACCTGCCGATATTCAAGCAGCGCGCGCTGATTTTTGAAACCGACATCGAGATCGGGATGACAAAAAAGGACTACATTGACCGCCAACAAGAGGCTCTGGCGGTGCTCGAAAAAATCGAAAAAGCGGGCTACGCGAAAACCATCCCCGTGCATAACGAATTTTTAGAGGGCGAAAAATTCGTCTATGAAAGCGAAGGCGGCGTGTTGTATTACTTCGACGACGACCATTTGAGCCGCGAGGGCGCGCGCAAGGCGCTCAGGCCCGTCATGGACTATTTGTTGAAAAAAGAAGGCGCCGCAGACAAAAAAGCGGACGATTAAAGCGCACCGGCCTTTTTTAAATTCCCGCGGATTTGCTCAGCTCCTGCTGTAGTTGCAGTTGGAATTCTTGCAGGTCTTCGTTGCTGGGGCGGTAGGTTTTGTCCACGCCGCTCAGGCCCAGACGGCCTGCTTGGTCCAGTTGCCAGCCGGCTTTTGTGCCGTCGGAAAAAACGACGTCGCCGCTGGCCAAGGCGCCCGGGCGCACGATGCGGTCGACTGAAACGCTCACCGAGCCTGTCGGCAAGCCACCCTCGCTATCGGGCGCTGCCTGCGGCGGCGTTTGATCTGTGGCAGATGGCGCGGCGGCGGCCTCGGACTTCTCCTCGGGCGGCGGCGCTTTTTCTTTGAGCGCCAAATTTAAATCATCCACCAAAAAGCGCGTGTCCATGTAAGTGAGTTTCACGCCCAGCTGTTCGTCGAGCGCCTTTTGCAAATCGGACAGGCTCATGCCTTGCTCGATCCAATGGCGCACTTGGGTTTCTTGCTCGTTGGAAAGTTTCATATCTAAAGAGTGTACCACATGTTTCTCCAAAAGCACAGCGCGTCCCGCGCGTGGGCGAGGAAAGAGAAAAATGAAGGTCTAGTTGCGGCTGCGGCCCAACTGGGTTTTCAGCAGCTCCACCGCGCGCAAGACAGACTCGTCGGTCTCCATGAGGTTTTCCACCGTTTTGCACGCATGGATGACTGTGCCGTGGTCGCGCCCGCCGAAGGCCTCGCCGATTTCCTGCAGGGAGTGGCTGGTCAGCACGCGGCTCAGGTACATGGCGATTTGCCGCGGCAGCGCGATGTTGGCCGGGCGGCGGCGGCTGACCATGTCGGACATGCGCAAATTGTAGTGCTCGACGATGCGTTGCTGGATAAGCTCCACCGTCAGCTGCGACTGGGCTTCCTCCAAAAGGATATCGTGCAAGAGCCGCTCGACGGCCGCGATGTCCGTCACGGGCTTTTGGGTGACGGCCACATGCAGCGCCACACGCGAGAACGCCCCTTCCAGGCGGCGCACATTGCGCGAGACACGCTCGGCCATGAAGGCGATGATCTCGTGCGGCAGCTCCAGCTTTAGCTTGGCGGCCTTGTGCGAAAGGATCGCCATGCGGGTCTCGCGGTCGGGCGGCTGGATGTCCATCGCCGCGCCCCACTGGAAACGCGAGAGCAGGCGCTCCTCGAGCTTGGAAATTTCGCTCGGCGAACGGTCGGCCGACAGCACGATCTGCTTGTGCGAGTCAAAGAGCTGGTTGAAGGTGTGGAAGAATTCTTGCTGAATGCCTTCCTTGCCGGAGAGGAACTGCACGTCGTCCACCAACAGCACATCGACGCTGCGGTAACGCTTGCGAAACTGCGGCAGCGATTCCGTTTTAATGGCCTGCACGTACTCGTTGGTGAAATTCTCCGTCGTGACGTAGGCCACGCGGGCGGCCGGGTTGTTTCTCAGCACGCAGTGCGCCACCGCGTGCATCAAGTGTGTTTTGCCAAGCCCCGTGTCGCCGTACAAAAACAGCGGATTGTAGGCCCCGCCCGGGTTGCTCGCAACGGCCATGCAAGCCGCATGAGCCATGGCGTTGCCCTCGCCCACCACGAAATTTTCAAAGGTGTTGGAGGGCTTGATGCGCAACTGCTCGGCCACCGCCGCCGGATCGGGCGCGGCCACAGGCGCGAGCGCCGCCGCGACCTCGCGGCGCACGGGCTTTGGCTCGGCCGGGCAAAGCGCCTCGTCTACCTGCAAGCTCACGGAAATGGGCCGGCCCATCGCCAATTGCAGGCGCTCCTTGATCAAGTTAAGGTAATGCTCCTGCACCCAAATGGCCGAAAAATCGCTGGGCACGCCCAGGATCAGCGAATCGTCCTCCTCGCTGATACAGCTCATGGGTTCAAACCACGTTTTATAGATGTCCGTGGAGGCGGAAAAAAGCTCCTGCAAGTCGGCTCGCAGCACAGACCAAAGATTGGGCTGTAAGGAAATTGAATTCATTGAGAGTTGGAATGGTAAGAAGGTTGTTCACACACACCGCAAATTCGATAAAAACGGCAGACAATTCGCTGCAAAACCTTGCTTAAGGGGTATTGCCACACGGCGCATCGCTATCGAGAGGATTTGTGCAAAGAACATTCAGGCGTGAAAAATTGGCTTTCAGGCGTTTTCCGAGGGGAAACGCCCATTCCCCCCATAAAAATCGGCCCGTTCGGCGCTCCTGTCCTGGTAACGCTCAAGCAAGCCTCCTCAATAGGGGAAGGATTCAATAATACGCACGCCAACCCCCGCCTTGGCAATCCTATCTTTGCAAAAAATCCGCACAGGGTATTCACAGGTTATTCACATTTGCACAAAACAACGCCGAAATGGAAGATTTTTTGGGAAAGAAGAATGAATAGAAGAATGCGGGGGAACCTTTTTTTAAGAAAAAAAAAGGTTCCCCCGCACCCCCTCCCAAAAAACTTTGATGACGGATGCTGCGCATCCT